>OMJH01000202.1 GCA_900299295.1 Bacteroidota bacterium | reverse complement strand
TTAACATCTTGGAACTGGAATTTTGGTGATCCGACAACCGGATCTTCGAATTTGAGCAATTCGCAAAATCCAAGTCATTTATTTTCAAATCCCGGTTTATTTTCTGTTTCGCTTTCTGTTTTGAATGATAAGGGATGTGCAGGTTCATTCTCTTTTCCGGTAACGATAAAAGCCGTTCCTACGGCTAATTTCAATTTTTCTAATGTGTGTTCATCAGATTCAGTTTCTTTCACAGATAACAGCATTTTACCTCTTGGGGTAAATATTTCGAGCGCATCATGGGATTTCTCCGGACAAGGTTCCTCCTCATTGGCCTCTCCAAAATTTTTATTCTCGCAGGGAGGTACTTTTCCTGTTACCTATATTGCTGGCGGCTCTAATAATTGCTTTGACACAATAACCTTAAACGTAGTTGTTAAACCAAGTCCTTTGGCCGCTATTGGCATTTCAGGTGCTTGTATTAAGGACACTATTCATTTGCTTGATTCAACAGTTTTGCTGTCCGGCTCTATAAGTACTTGGACCTGGCAAGTAAACGGACAAACTATTTCTTCCTCACCAAATACCTTTGTTGTTTTCAATGTAATTGATACTGTTCTTGTCAGTTTGAATGTTTTATCAAATCTCGGATGTGTTGATTCTGTTTCGGATACCTTAATCATTCGCCCTTTACCTACTACACATTTTTCCTATTCTCCTTCATATGGGTCTCCGCCATTGGACGTTGTATTTACTAACACAACATCGGGAGCAGTTAATTATTCATGGAATTTCGGAGATGGGTTTATAAGCACTTCGGTAAGTCCGATACATCAGTATGTTGATACCGGTTTATTTTTAGTTACCTTGAAAGCAACATCATCTTTTGGATGTAAATCTCAAGATACTGCAAGCGTATTAGTTTATTTACCACGACTGGATATGGCGGCATATGGTGCATCATTTACTGATGATAATGGTTTTTTGAAAATTACAGGACTATTTCGAAACACAGGAACAATACCGGTTACATCAATGGATATATACGCCCGATTAAATGATGGTTCCTATGTAAAAGAAACTTGGAATGGATTTTTACCTAAGAGCGCTTTACTCTCTTATGTTTTCAACTCCAAATTGTTTTTAAAGGACAATGAAAATTATGTTTGTATAACTGTTCTGAATCCAAACGGAATTAATGACGATAACGCCACTAATAATGAGTATTGCGATGCTTACGAGCCTGAAGGTTTTATCGTTTACGATGTTTACCCGAACCCTGCTATTAATTCTTTAAAAGTACCTTTCTACCTTCCTCAGCGAAGTGAAGTAAAATTATCACTTTACGATGCTAACGGTAAGTTACTTTCGACACCAGAACTAGGGCTAAAGGAAAAAGGATTCTATACAATAGATTTAAACACTGAAGATCTCGCATTGGGAATTTATTGTTTAATTGTTGAGAATAAGACAAAGAAAATAATGGTTAAGTTCCTGAGAGGAAATTAATGATTTATTTCCATCTTGTGAGGTTTAAACCGCTGATACTTTCAAGTTCAATAATATGACTTTCAAAATGTTTTTTTAATTGGAAGTTTACTTTTTCTGACATTTGAGTTTTACTTTTTTTGGATCTGTTAAGGTTTCTGAGTAATTGACCAATTTTTGTTTGAAGGGGAATGGAAAGGATTTTGGAAAAATTACTTTTCACTCGGTTATTGTTTACGATAAAATTCTTTAAAAAATTACTTAATAATTCAAATCGTGGCATTGCGGTCTCATTATGAATTGTTCTTACGCGTGGATAAAATTCGGGTCTTATTTTTAAATCACGAAAAATTTTTTGACATATTTCCAAAGGGTTAAGTTGAAATTCTTCAAATAAAATTATACTTATCTGTTCTTTTGGAAAAATGCGAGTAAAATAGGGAAGATATTTTTCATAGTAACCAAATTCAACAATGGATTCACGTTGCCACGGCTCCAGTTCGAGGGGAAAACTTCCGTCGAGTGATGAAACCAATTCTTCAAATGTAAAATCAACTCGGTTATATAATTTTTCCATCTGGTAAGAGGAGAAAGTTCTTTCAACAGGATTACGTAAAATAAAAATTATTTTGCAGTCAGGATTGTGTTCGTGTAACCGCTTAATTGCTTTTTCTGAAGAGTAAAGATGGGCATGCTTGGCAATCCTGACCTTAAAATCCGCCTTATCATTATAATATTTGCCCAGAGCAAATTCCTCACCTTTTTCAAATTCATTATCATCATAAAAATATGAAAATTCCTGAGGCAAATGTGTTGATACTTCCGGATGTTCACTAAGATAATTTTTAAGTGAGCTTGTACCTGCCTTTTGCGCACCAACAATAAAAAGATCTATTTTCCTATCATGCATTACTATATTTCCTACTCTAATTATGTAAAAATACAATTTTATGTTTTTCAAATTTCTATTTTTGAGGGAATGAAAAAGCGTTTAGTATTTGCCAGTAATAATTTAGGGAAATTATCTGAAATACGTTCATTTTTGGAACCATTATTTGAAATTGTAAGTTTAGAAGGACTTGGTCACTTAAACGAAATTCCTGAAACAGGAAATACTTTCCGTGAAAATGCTGCAATTAAAGCAAATACCATCAGTGACAAATATGGACTTGATTGTTTTGCGGATGATAGCGGTTTGCTTGTTGACGCTCTGGGAGGTGCTCCTGGTGTTTTAAGTGCAAGATTCGCGGGTGAGCCAACTGATTTTCGCGCAAATAACAGGCTTTTACTGGAAAAACTAAGTTTGATCAAAGAAGAAAATCGTACAGCTATGTTCATTACTGTTATTGCATTGCGTTTAGGGAAAAATATTTATTTTTTTGAAGGTAAAATCCTTGGTTCTATTGCGTTATGCGAGCGGGGAAGAAATGGTTTCGGATATGATCCGTTATTTGTTCCTCAAGGTTTTACAAAAACTTTTGCTGAAATGGAAAGCCAAAACAAAAATTCAATCAGTCATCGCGCAATGGCAGTTAATAAGTTGGTTAATTTCTTGAAATCCGGTAACTGATTTACCAGGTTCTACACTTTTACTTTTGTTACTAATTTGATGATCATGAATAAAATTAGGGTTGGCGTAATTTTTGGCGGAAGGTCAAAGGAAAGAGAAATCTCCTTCGCAGGCGGTCGAACGGTATATGATAATTTAAATAAATCCATTTTCGAAGCGGTACCTATTTTCGTTGACAGCTGGGGTAATTTCGTCCTACTTGATTGGCAATTTATTTATAAAGGATCAATTCGTGATTTTTATCCTCCCGTTGAATTTCTTCCTGCTGAATCCAAAATTCAGTTATATGCCGAAAATATTGGCAATATCTCTATTGAAACTCAAACTGAGATGCTCAGGAAAATAGGTAAACCCCTTATGATTTCTGATTTGGCATCCATAATGGATATTGCCTTTTTATGCCTACACGGACCTTATGGTGAAGACGGAAAAATTCAAGGTTTACTTGAATATCTTCAGATACCCTATACCGGTTCAGGAATTCTTCCCTCTGCTATTGGAATTGATAAATCGGTTCAAAAGCAATTGATGGTTGATGCTGGATTTAATAGCCCCCCGTTTTTTTCTATCGAAAGAAATAAAATAGTTGACCAAAAAAATATTGAAGCTGTTTGGAATCGGGCAAAAAATGAAGTCGGTTTTCCTATGGTTATAAAGCCAGCTAACCAAGGTTCTTCAATTGGCGTTACTATACTATCAGACGATAGTTTTTCAAAATTTTATGATGCAGTATTAAAGGCGTTTTTTATAGTTAAAGTTTCGCCTCAAGAATGGAATAATAAATCAACTATCGAAAAAGTGGAGGAATTGCGATCAATGACTGACATTCGTGAAGGAATTGGTTTTCCGTTACAGTATAAAGAGCAGGTTATTTATAATACGGACCATCTGACTGAAATTCTTAATACAAATTCGCTGTCAAATACGGATCTCATTCTTGAATCTCTGGATGGTGAAGATACGGTATTGATTGAAGGGTTTATTGAAGGTAAAGAATTTTCTTGCATTGTTGTTGAAAATGAATTAGGGGATTCAATCGCACTGCCGCCAACTGAAATTCGAAAAGGTAAAGAACTATTTGATTACCGCAGCAAGTATTTGCCTGGCCTTTCCCGAAAAATAACACCAATTCAAATTCCTGATCAAGATATACTGCGCATTACGAAGGAGTGCGAGCGCCTCTTTGTCAAATTAAAATTTGATGTATACGCAAGAATTGATGGATTCATTACGAAGGACGGAAAAATTTATCTGAATGATCCGAATACAACTTCAGGAATGATGCCATCTTCATTCTTTTTTCACCAGGCCGCTGAAATCGGGCTTAATCCATCACAATTTTTGAGTTTTATAGTCAGGACCTCTGTCTATAAACGCATTCAGCAATGTCATCATTCAAAAAAATTCGATTCTATATTGTGTCGGATAGATAATTATTTGGAGAATGAGAAATCCGAAGACCATAAGAAAATTAGCGTTGCCGTATTGCTGGGTGGGTATTCTTCAGAGCGACATATTTCGGTTGAAAGTGGTCGTAATATTTTTGAGAAATTATCTTCCTCCGATAAATACTCTCCGTTTCCTGTTTTTTTGACCGGCAGCAATACTTCACATGAACTATTTCAGATTCCCATAAATGTTTTGCTGAAAGACAACGCGGACGATATTCTTGAAAAGGTACGTCATTACGAAGTTCACGAAGTTGTTAAGTCAATTCAGCAACGTTGCAATTCAATTACAGAAAAATATTCATCCAAAGGACAAGTAACTTCACCAGAGAGCTTAAGCTATCTGGAATTATCTAAAAAAGCGGATCAAGTTTTCATAGCATTGCATGGAAGGCCGGGTGAGGATGGCGCTGTTCAACTGGAATTAGAACGTGTTAGATTAAGTTACAATGGTTCTGACTTTCAAAGCTCATCTATCACAATTGATAAATATCGTACCAATGAAATCTTAAAGAAAAATGGATTTTTGGTTGCTGAGCATGTTTTGATTGAAAAAAATGAATGGAAATCAAATAAAGATGAAATCTTTTCGTATTTGCATGAAAAAATTAAATATCCTTTCATTGCCAAGCCGGTTGATGATGGTTGCAGTAGTGCGGTAAAAAAAATTAAAACTCCGGAAGAATTTGAAGCCTTCGCACGCTTGATTTTTAGAGATGTTGAGGCCCTCGATTCAGCAAGTGCAGCGTTACTTCACATAAAACCCAAGGAAGAATTTCCATTAAAACAAGTGGTACTGGTCGAAGAATTAATTGACCGAAAAGATTCAATCCATTTCCTTGAAATTACTGGAGGTATGCTTACTTCCATTGGTGAAAATGGTCAATTAAATTATGAAGTGTTTGAGGCATCAGAAGCATTAAGTGAAGGTGATGTACTTTCATTGGAGGAGAAATTTTTAGCCGGTCAAGGACAAAACATTACTCCTGCACGTTATTCACGAGATCCGAAAAAGAGAGATGAAGTTTCACGGCAGGTGAAAGAAAAATTGGGAAAAGCTGCGCAGGTTTTAAATGTGACCGGTTACTGCAGGATTGATGCATTTGTTCGCGTTTATGAAGGTCCACGTGTCGAGGTAATTTTTATTGAGGTGAATTCATTGCCTGGAATGACACCGGCAACGTGTATTTTTCATCAGGCAGCCATAAATCACTATAAACCTTACGAATTTATTGATCGGATTCTTGATTTTGGCAGAAAGTCAAAAGCCAAGTTTTAAAAAAATCTGAATTAATTTTTCTTTCCTGAACTTTCAAGTGATATTTTTTGGATTTGTTTGCCAATAATAAATAAACTGACTAAGCACACAAAAAATAAAATTCCAATTCCTGAAAGATAAACAAGCAAGTGAATCTCGCGGTTTAATTCATATCCTTTCGAAGAAAAAAAATCAATAAATTTTTTATTTAAAAAATAAAGGATTCCAATACCAGTAACACCGATTGAAAAAATAAGATATGAAATTAATTTACCATAATGAAATAAAATGGATGAAGGATGATATCCAATTAAAATGAGCGTTCGTATTTCATAGTCGCTTTGCGTAATAAGGAGCTGAGCGTACTGGATTATGTTCATTACGGCTAAAATGATAATGATTCCGCCAATAAGCGTAAGAATACTCACCATGATATTCAGTAATGAATTTATTTTCCCCGATTTTAATGCGTCTTCATTTGTTTCTATCCCATTTTTTTTAAAATACTCCAGCATTTGTTCTTGTGTCGGGTCATTGGTAGAAATAATCAATCGGGAAGGAGCTAATATTTTTTTTTCTCCGAATTCTGCATTTGCATAATCAAGAAAATTTTCGGGGACAAGAATAGAATTTATTCGGTTACTAAATCCGGCAATGAAAGCATTTACAATTTTTTCTTTTCCATTTCCGCGGATTCTAACATTGAATCGTAGCATTTGGATGGTTTTTTCTGAGATTTGCGGTAAGTTTTGTCCCGGGGCAAAACCGAAGTTATAGAGATTCAAATAATCTTTAGGAAGAATCAAGGGTAGACTTGAATCACGCCCGGGCCAATTCCAGTTATCATTTTTGATGTCAATGAAATCATCGGGTATGGATTCAAAAAACAAGTCGGTGTAAAGTTGAGGAATTAATTCATTGCTTCCCTTTTCAATGAAAGCGTTGGCTTGAAATGCATTAGAACGGAATGAGGCTGTATGTTGTACGCCATTTAATTTGTTTATTTCAGTAATTTCCTCATTCGAAAATGCTGAGTTGGAAATTGATAATGTGTTTAGCAACGAAATTTTTTTTTGAATTACCAGGTATTGATTTCCAAGTATATCCTTCTGATTTTTCAACATTTCTTTAAAGAGAAAATACATTTGTAAAGAAATGATAAGCATCAGAAAGCCAAACAAAGTCCCAACGGATGCTATTCCTAATTGAAGCGGTTTTAATTTTTGTATTAACAGTTTTCTTAGCATATCAGAGGTAAAAAACCTTGTCGTATGAAAAGTCGTGCGTGGTATTCAGACTGGTTACCAAAAATCCTGCGGTTTGCTTTTTACAGGCTTCATGAATCAATTCAAGTGCATTTTTTACGTTTGCTGGATCGAGATGACTAAAAGGTTCATCCATCAATAAAAATTCAAAAGGCTGAAGCAATGCACGTAGAATTGCAACGCGTTGTTTTTGTCCCATTGAAAGTGTAGATACCTTTCGCTTACGCATGGTTGAAATTCCGAGGCGCTCAAAACTTTCATCAAGATTTACCGAAAAGTTGTTTTTTGTGAGATTGGATTTTATTTTCAGATTTTCGTCAACGGTCAATTGCTCAAACAAACGAAGATCCTGAAATACAACAGATAGTTTGTTTCTTCGCAAATTGATCCAATCAGTAATTGAAAAAGATGCGCTGTTTTTATCATTGAAAAATAAATCACTGGAGAAATCATTTCTGAAGCCGTATAAAAAACCCGTCAGTGAACTTTTACCTGAGCCTGAAGGAGCAATTAGAAGATGAGATTCAGCAGAATTCAGTATGATTTCTTTTCCCCAAATATCGCTTCTGTTGATTTCTGCAGGTGTGAACGATAACGGATGAAGCTGACGGAGTGTAAGATTCATCAATTAATTCATGACGGCTTTGTCAATCATTTGAAATAGACGGAATAATGAATTTTCTTCTCCGTCCTTCATTTTTACGGTAAGATTTGATTTTAAACCATCGCTTGCCATTGTAATTTTTTCGAATTCATTCAATGCATTGAAAGCAATCGAATTGGTTCTTAATTTTTCAGCAATGCCTTGAGGCATATCGTTTGGATTTAAATTTAATCGTATTGAAAACGGGTTCGAGGAGACAAGGTTCTTATCATCGTTATCAAGTGCGTATGAAAATTTTTTGCGTGACACGAGTTCATTTGCAGCATTGTCATCATTGGTTAATGTAACTGCATTGTCAGTTTCCACAATAAATAAATTTGAACCAAATGTTTCAGACGGTATTGGAAACACCCAATATCCATTTTCGTTTTTTGCCTGCATTTGAGTAAGTAATTTGGAAGTTAAATTATTGTTTTTTACAGATAACGATAAAACCATCGAAGGTACTTCAACGTCTTTCTCGGTTTCATATTCTTCATCCGTTTCATAATTGTATTCTGTAACATTAACTTTTTTTGTGGTTATATCCGATAAGCTAAATGAAAATTCACCACCAAGAAAACCTTCGATATCAGTCTTGGAAATGTTTAAATTTTCAGACATGCTTTTTATCAGGTCATTGTACATGGACTGTTTATTGATCAACTCTACGATTTTTTTCATGTTGAAAGACATTGACATCAGAAAAAGTGGTTTTTTATTGGTCAGAAGAGATTGCATTTCGTTAGAAATACCACTGGAATTCATCGTATTGTTTTTCGCTAAAACATCTTCGGGAGCTGACATTTCAGAAGCAACAACAATTTGATTTTTTTCAAAATTCAGCATAATGTCAGCGTAGGTGTCTTTGAAGTTAATTTCACCGGTTAAAACATTTCCATATGGACCATAAAATGATTTTAATTCGTTAAAATTGATGAACATACCAATGTCAGCCGATTTTTTTTGGTAATTCCGGAACGCTTCAAGTGACACAATCGAATTTTTTTCATCCTTCTGAATCAGCTTTATTCCATCGTCTTTTTTGTCTTCATTAATACCTGCAAGTAGAATCCCAACCTCATCATTCCAGATGAGCATGATTTCTCTTTCTAAAAAAACGTAGTTGTATTTTGCATTTATTACAACTGGATTTTTCAAATCTGGGACTTGCTTCATGAATTCATCAAACTTATTCTTCGCACTTATTCCAAATACAGCACCTCCACATGGAGATCCGTTATTAGAGTAAGCAAAACAATAAGCATCTTTTAGGAAACTGACTCCGGTCGCAAATGGATCATCGGCATATTTGGAAGCAAACTTTCCTTTTTCACCTGCAGTTTGACTTAGTTCTTTCATTTTATTAAAAAAACTCAGGTTTTTAAGTTTAGTAAAATTCATTTTAGAGGCAAGCGATTTAAAGTCTGCAGAAAAAACAATTGCCGAATTTTTAGGAAGGTAAGTTGCAAGTGCGGAGTTATCACTCATCATTTTGTAACCCACATAACCTCCAACTCCGAGGATTAAAACTGATGTAATTATCCAGAAAAGTTTACTTTTTAACATAAATATATTTTTTTTACAAAAATAGCTAATTAAATCAATATTGTATTTTTCCGGTTTTTGTAATCTTTTTCTAAAATGAATATTAGCTATTTTTACCAAGCTTTATATGAAGACATCCACCAGTACTCAACATCGTCTGAATAAATTGTCCGAACAAGGATTATTCAGCTTGGTTATTTTTCCTTTGCGCTCTTCATCAAAGCTTACCTTTTTATTTCTTTGGATATTGCTATGGACGTTTTGCGGAATGGTTTTTATTGTGTGTTGGTTTAATTATTCCAGTGGAATGGATTATGCAAAAATTGAGCTTGCTGCAATCGAACAAAAAATAAAGGATCCTCTGCAAAAGAAAAATGCACTTGAACAGCTGAAACGAAAAATTGAGCAGAACAGAAATCAACGTCTGTTTTTATTGGTTGCTATTGGATTCTGGACTTATTATGAACTCAAAGTACTGAGGGCCTATTTTTTCAGAAAATTTGGTTACGAAAAGATTTGGATTAAAAACGGGTATCTTTTTTACCGACGTGATGTTTTTGGGAAAGGTAAGGTGAAAAAATTTGAACTGGATTTTATTTCATCGATTGAGGTTATTGAGTTCAATGACCAGAATTTCTTTGAAAGTATGAACCGTTCTTTCTGGTCATTGTCGGGGGAAAATCTGCAGTTTAATTACCACTCAAAGGTGATGCGTTTTGGAATTCAGCTTGATAAAAAAGAAATGAAGGAAGCGGCTGAATTTTTAAACAGGGGAATTATGGAGTTGAAAAAAAACTAAACTTTCACGCCCATTACCAGAATGTCATCTACTTGTTCGTGTTCACCTCGCCATTGCTCGAAAGTGGTGTACAAAAATTGTTTTTGATCTGCAATCGGCATCGCCGAAGCTTTTATCAGAAGTTCTCTAAAATTGGAGACCATGAATTTTTTTCCTTTCGGGCCGCCGAATTGGTCAGCGTATCCATCTGAGAAAATATAAATTGTATCTTCTCTTTGTAAACGAATTATGTTATTTGTGAACGCTTTATCTTCGGTACCTTCCATGTATCCCACAGGAAATTTATCTGCGGTATACTGAGTTAATTTACCATCCCGAATTAAGTACAACGGGTTGTAGGCACCAGAATATTGCAACTCTAAATTATCATAGTTAATACTGCACATGCTCATGTCCATACCATCCTTTGCGTTATTGTCTTCAGATTGACCATGGTGTAATGTTTTGCTAACTCCTTGTTTCATTTGTAGCATTACTGCGGCAGGAGTTTGATCTGCACCTTTTGAAATAATTTCTTTTAATAAATTGTAACCTACAATGCTCATGAATGCACCAGGTACTCCATGCCCGGTGCAATCTACGGCTGCGAAATAACTTTTTCCAGCCTTTTCATCAACCCAGTAAAAATCACCACTTACAATGTCTTTAGGTTTATAAAGGATAAATGAATTTGGTAAAACACGCTTTACAAAATTATCGGGAGGCAAGATAGCCTCCTGAATTCGTTTTGCGTACCGGATTGAATCCGTGACATGTTTGTAAAGCACTTCAAGCTCTTGGTTTTTTGTTACAATTTCCTCTTTCTGACGAACCACTTCCTCGGTACGTTCAATAACTTTTTGTTCCAACACACGTTCATTCTCTGCCAAATCAGTACGCATTCGTAATAACGCGTGCCCCAGGGTGTCTTTATCACTTAAAGGTTTAAAGTATGAATCAAAATTTCCACTTCCTACCTCACCAGCAAATTGGGTGGTCCTTTCCATTGAATCAATAAGCTCATTCAACGCCACATTCATATCCCCAATTTCATCGTTTCTTTTACCCATTCGTATGCTTGGAAGAATTCCAAGACTCATACTGTTAAGTTGTAACTTTAGGTTTTTTATTGGTTTTACAATGGAGCGTACTGTAAAAAAAGCGATTAAAATACCACCAAGTACCAATCCAATTCCTAAACTCTTTACAATATTTTGAAGCAAAGTGAAGGCACTATACATTTTTACAGTAGTTTGCTTTGCTAGAATCTTTTGAGCTTGAACAAGACCCCGTAATTGATTAAAAATTTTAATAACCCGCGTGTCAATTTCTTCCAGGGCATCGTCTGTTGCAAACACCACGTTAACATCTCTATAGGAGTCCATTCCTACCAATTGATCCATTATTTCCGAGCGATAATCAATGAAAAGGTTATCGGTTTCCAAGGTGATAGAATCCAACTTTAATTGTGAATTTTTTTCCCAATGCGTTTTTAGGGTATCAAGTCCTTTTTTTAATTCTGGAAAATCTTTAGAAATTAAATTTCTTAGAGAGTCTTTAAATCCAATATAATCTGCAGATGGCCAATATTTCCATTTGGTAATTAGATAATGTGAATTCCCCAAAAGGATATTAAATTCTTCAAGTGCGGCGACGGAAGGTGTAATTTGATTAACAACCTCATCGGTTTTCTTTTTACTATCGGTTAAGGTAAGATTGGTGAGAATAAAAGCAAATACAGTTGATATAATAAGCACGGCAAAGCCTAGCCCTAATTTTCTTCCTATTGTAAATTGTAAAGCCATTTTAATAATGGCAAAAGTAACAAAACTTTAGCATTCTTCCTTCACAAGACCTGCATCGATATCTGACTTTATTTTATCAAAAATTTCCTTGATTTTTTTGTAATTTTCATCATCATTTAAAGAGTAATAAATACCCATAAGGCCTTCAATTACTTTCATACAATTAGGTTTTTTGCTTGCTTTCAACATATAAGGTTTAGCTTGAGTAAAAAATTTCTTAGCCATATCATCGAAAATTGAAATACTGTCAATGGGTGTGTCAAAATCCAGAACTTTCATTATCAGGTTTGCTCCTTGATTGTAATAAATTATTCCTAGGTTGTAATTTGCATCGTTATTGGTACTATCCATATCCAGCACTCGGAAGTAAGCAACTTTGGCAAGGTCGTAAAATTCTTTTTTCTCGGCATTTTGTGCCTTTTCCTGTAATGCGCTTCCGCAAGCCAATTGAAATTCAATTTCTTTGGGTCGTATATTAAAATTAGTATCGTAAATTAAAATTAGACGACAGAATTCTTTAAAACTTTTTTCTGCTGCCTCAATGTTAATTTCTCTTTCCAACATCTTTTTAGCATCATTATTAAATTGAATAGCCAGCCATTTAATTTGTTGTTTTACGATTTCCCGGTTTTTAGTGGTTGTATCTAATTCATTGGAACGCAGGAAATATTCAACTGAGCGGGCCCTGTATGAGCTGTTAAAATCATTGTTTTCCCTTGCTTTATAAAGCTCTTTATAAATTGCACCCCTATAATTGTATGCCAAACCTGAAGTAGCTAAATCAGGATCTTCTACGGCGCGATCGATGTAAAATTTAGCGCTGTCAAGTATAGACTGGTTGGTTTTATTTTTACCGTACTCGTTAAAACATCGCTGGGCATTGTCAAGATCAATAAATGGATTTTGAGAAAAAAGGTCAAGCATGAAAGCACTCATGATGAGCGAAAGAAAAATGTATGTTGTTTTTTTCTTCATGCCTTAGTTAAAAACACTTTTAGCTAAATCTTTAAGGTTACCGCTAACTTTCAAGCCGACTTTTGTAGCACTGGTTGTGTTGAGTTCGAATGTTTGCTTGTTTTCATCAATTATAAAATTAATCACCGCTCCGGCTTTTGCCATACCCGATTTCTCGCAAATAACGAGCGTACCTTTACCCTTATATTTGGTAACAGCATCCTTTAAAAGCGAAGAATTATCACCTAACAAATAAACGATGTTGCATTTACCGGCGTCTGCTAAAGTGGCCGCAGATTTTAATTCAATCTTCTGATTGCCAACCATTTTTTTCTCCGCCAACTTTTGGAGTTCAGTAGAAAGTCCTGCATTGCTACCCACTGTGGAGATGATAAAATTCCCTTCGCGCTTATCAGAAGGCCATTCGAAGTAACGTGTAAAATTGTAGATGTAAACAGCCTTTATTTTAGCATTGGTGTCATCTTTCTGAAGAAAAGACCATTCAATAACATCTGCAGAGCAAAGGAATAAACAAGTAAAAATCAGAAAAATTTTACGCATCGTCACCAATTAACAAATAGTTTGCCAAAAGTGTTGCAAAGATAAACAATTGGATTAAATTGAAAAAAACAGACCTCAGATTTTATTTGATTATTTTGAAAATTAGTAAGATATGAATTTCATTTTCGTGTATTTTTAATTCTTATTTTTGCGACTAATCAACACTAATTATGAAAGATCTTTTCGAGAAGATTAAAAAGAACCGAGGTCCTATCGGGCAACATTCCAAAGAATCACATGGGTATTTCACATTCCCAAAGTTGGAAGGTGATATTGCCCCGCATATGATTTTTCGCGGTCGTCAGCGCCTCAACTGGAGTTTAAATAATTATTTAGGGTTGGCCAATCATCCGGAAGTTCGAAAAGCGGATGAAACAGCTGCGGCTCAATACGGCTTAGCTTATCCGATGGGGGCCCGAATGATGAGTGGTAATAGTAACTTTCATGAGCAGCTTGAAGCCGAGCTTTCAGAATATGTAAAGAAACAGGATTCGATTCTCTGTAATTATGGCTATCAGGCCATGGTCAGCGCTATTGATTGTCTTGTCGATCGCCATGATGTAATAGTTTACGATGCTGAATGCCATGCCTGTATATTAGATGGTGTTCGATTGCATATGGGAAAGCGTTTTGTTTTTCCTCATAATGATATCGCCAATTGCGAAAAGCAACTTGAACGTGCAAAGAAAATAGTAGACCAATCGGGCGGTTCAATATTGGTAATCACCGAAGGTGTTTTTGGGATGAGTGGGGATCAGGGGAAGTTAAAAGAAATTGTTGCATTGAAAGAAAAATATAATTTTAGGTTATTTGTTGATGATGCACATGGCATCGGAACAATGGGGCCAACCGGTGCAGGAACAGGAGAAGAGCAAGGTTGTCAGGATGGAATCGATATTTATTTTGGAACCTTTGCAAAGTCATTTGCTTTAATCGGAGGATTTATCTCGAGTGAAGAGCATGTCGTAGAGTACTTACGTTATAATATGCGTTCCCAGATTTTCGCGAAATCGCTCCCTATGCCTATTGTTGTTGGTGCATTAAAACGTCTAGAGTTAATGCGCAATCATCCTGAATACCGCGAAAAACTTTGGGAAAATGTTCGGTCACTGCAAAATGGATTGAAGGCAGCAGGGTTTAATATTGGAAATACTCAATCTCCGGTTACCCCGGTTTACCTAAATGGATCGATTCCTGAAGCTACCAACATGATTGTAGATTTGCGTGAGAATTACAATATTTTTTGTTCAATGGTCGTTTATCCGGTTGTGCCGAAAGGTGTAATTATTCTTCGTTTGATACCAACCGCTGTACATACAAATGACGATGTGGAATATACCATTAAATCATTTTCAGCCATTGAAAATAAGTTAAAATCCGGTCAATATATGAGTGATAGAATTGCTGCAGTTTAATTTTAAAATCAAATCATTTTATGAAACGTCATTATAAAACTATTATTTTTTTTCTCCTTCTTGGAGTTCTTATTTATGCTGAATCCTGTCGCGCACGTGATTGCCGGGGACGCAGAAAAACTGCAAAAACTGCCATGGGTGGATGGCTTTAACCAATCTATTTTAATTAATAGGTATATCTCATTAGTTTGTTTCAATTAATTCGATACACTTTCTTTTTTTATTTTATTGCGCTTGGTTTCTCCTCAGCTCAGCAATATCCGTATTGGTCACAATATAGAAGTTCCTATTTATTGCTTAACCCAGCGGTTGCAGGAACACGTAAGAAAATTGACGCTCGCTTATGTTACCGTAATCAATGGGTCGGATTTGAAGGGGCTCCAACTACAATGAGCCTTGGAATCCACACCCGTTTCTATAAAAAAAATGTTTTAGGCGCAGGAGGTTTTGTGTTTCAGGACGAAATCGGACCTTTCAAATACTTGAACATCGGCGGAGCATTTGCTTACCATGCAACTTTTGATGATGCAAAACTAAGTATTGGAGCAGGGGGAAGTTACCAGTCGCAAGGTTATCTTACCAACAAAATTACAACTCAATATCGACAAGATCCTGCTGTAAATTATTCTTACATTGAAACATTGCGCAAAGCTGATTTTTCCTTTGGCGTATTGTATTACAATGACAGGTTTTATATCGGTATGGCCGGCAATAATTTGTGGGGTACAACGTTTGAATATTATAAATCTGATACAGCCCGAAAGGCTGTTTACAAACAAGTTAATCATTTCAATTTTGCTGTTGGATATAATTGGATGGCAGATGAGTCACTGATTTGGGAAAATTCTTTTTTGGCAGGATTTGTACCCGGTGTACCTATTCTTGCTGATTATACTTTGCGTTTACATTTTAAAGAACAACTTATTCTAGGTTTGGGCTATCGTTTTAAAACTGCTGCTGTGTTTCAGTTAGGTTATACCTTTAAAAATACATATCAAATTACTTACAGTTATGATTTGTCAACAAATCGTATGAAAAATACAAATTCGGGAACTCACGAACTAAAATTGGTGTTTAGCAGTAATCTTTTTGAAGAAAACGGGAAAGCAAGAAACAAGGAATTTCAACGTCAGAAATTTCAGTACCTCTTTTAAACCTCAATTGGTGAGCCATGATAAAATTCAGTATTGAAACGATAAAAAAAATTACGCTTTCTGAAATTGACGTAGTATTGACGAATGACCATAAATTGGAATTGTCAACGGATTGTCGAAATGCGATTATCACATGTAGAAAATATTTAGATGCTAAGGTCAATTCCACCGATACACCTATTTACGGAGTTAACACAGGTTTTGGAGCTTTGTGCAATGTGAGAATCGAATCAAGCCAGCTCTCCGAATTACAGGCAAACCTTGTTCGTTCACATGCTTGTGGAACCGGAAATGAAATTCCGCAACGTATAGTGAAATTAATGTTGTTTCTTAAAATTCGTTCCCTTAGTTATGGTAATTCCGGAGTTTCTATTGAAACAATGGAACGGTTAGTTTTCTTTTTTAATGAAGATATTTTACCTGTTGTTTATGAGCAAGGTTCTTTAGGCGCATCCGGTGACCTGGCGCCGTTGGCACATTTGTCGCTTCCATTGATTGGGGAAGGAGAGGTAAATTACAAAGGGAAAAAAATTAGAACGAAAGAAATTTTTGAAGCGTTAAACATTAAACCCTTAGCGCTGCAGAGTAAAGAAGGATTAGCGCTATTGAATGGAACGCAATTTATGACTGCATTTGGCGTGGCATGTTGTTTAGACGGTTTAAAGTTATTTGATCAGTCAAATCTTATTGCAGCAATGTCTTTAGATGCATTCGATGGCAGAATTGAACCCTTTCTACCGCAATTGCATGACATTCGCCCACACCAGGGGCAAGGACGGACGGCTAAAAATTTTATAAAATTGCTTGAGGGTAGTACATTGATTAAAAAAAATAAGATGCATGTACAGGATCCTTATTCGTTTCGTTGTATTCCTCAGGTACATGGCGCCAGTTATGATGCTATTTTAAATTGTAGCAATATAATTGAAACTGAAATAAATTCTGTTTCTGACAATCCTTTGATTTTTCCTAAGGAGGATCTTATTCTTTCCGGAGGCAATTTTCACGGTCAACCGCTCGCACTTGCTTTTGATTTTTTAAGTATCGCATTTTCAGAATTGGCTTCTATTTCTGAGCGGAGGCTATTCCTTTTAATTTCCGGTCAGCGCGGATTACCGGCATTTTTAACTCAAAATTCCGGATTGAATTCCGGATTTATGATTACCCAATACACTGCAGCATCAATTGTCAGTCAAAACAAACAATTAGCGACGCCTGCTTCTGTAGATTCGATTGTTAGTAGTAATGGTCAAGAAGATCATGTGAGTATGGGAGCAAATGCCGCAGTAAAGTGCTTTCAAATCAGCAATAACTTACGAAAGGTCCTTGCAATTGAATTGATGAATGCGGCACAGGCACTTGATTTTCGTCGACCTGAAACGTCTTCGCAGTTAATTGAAAAATTTCATGCTGAATTCCGGTCAGTTGTCCCGCATTTAGAAAAGGACAGATTGATGTATCCAGAAATTCAATTGGCAATTGAATTTCTAGGAAAACATTAACTGGTATTTACGGGAACAAAATTTTACGCAAAAAATCCTAATCAATTAGTAAAGTTTGAGGAAGCGTTGTGGATTTGCTTCATGCATCAATTCATATACTTTTTCAAAAACATCATCTGCGCTTGGTTTGCTAAAATAATCGCCATCACTACCATAGGCAGGACGATGAGCTTTACTAGTTATTGTTATTGGGGCAGAATCAAGAAATTGATATCCGTTTTGGTTTTCAAGAATTTGCTGAAGTATAAATGCACTTGCACCACCAGGAACATCTTCGTCCAGAACTACAAGTCGGTTAGTTTTTTTTACGCTTTCAACAATTTTATCGTCGATATCAAACGGCAGCAAAGTTTGAAGATCAATCAGTTCAACAGAAATACCTTTTTCTTCCAATAATTTAATTCCTTCATTTGCAATTCGAACACAGGATCCGTAGGTAACCAAGGTAACATCCGAGCCTTCAATTAAGGTTTCAGTGATACCCAGTGGTAGGCAATATTCACCGAAGTTCACCGGAATTCGTTCTTTCAAACGATACCCGTTCAAGGGTTCAACAATTAAAGCCGGTTCGTCGGATTTTAAAAGTGTGTTGTAAAATCCGCTGGCTTGTGTCATGTTTCTAGGAACACAGATATTTATTCCTCTGCAACAATGAATAATTGAACCCATAGGGGAGCCTGCGTGCCAGATACCTTCTAGACGATGGCCGCGCGTACGGATCAAAACAGGTGCTTTTTGTTTCCCTTTTGTACGATATTCAATGGTGGCTAGATCGTCCGTCATTAATTGAAGCGCATAAAAAATATAATCCAGATATTGTATTTCGCAAATGGGACGTAGTCCGCGCATCGCAAGACCAATGGCTTGTCCCATAATGGTTGCTTCACGAATACCCGTATCAAAAACTCGATGTTCTCCGTATTTGGCTTGTAAGCCTTCAAGGCCTTGATTAACACCGCCAATTTTTCCGGAGTCTTCTCCAAAGATCAATACTTCAGGATATTTTTCTAAAATTCTATTAAAGTTGTCGCGCAGTATTTCTCTGCCGTCACACTGTTTGAATTCTTCACTATAATTTATGGCTATCGGAGAAATATTTTTAACAGACCTTGCAGATTCACTATATAAATGTGAACTATAAAAATCGAAAGCATTCAATCGTGAATTTTCAAGCCATTGAACGATTTTATTTCTTGTATCAGAGGCTTGCCCAATTGAATTTCGAAGTATTTTTTTTACAACAATATGAATATCTTTTCGTATCGGCTCTTTGATAGATTTTAACTCAGCCAGTATTGCTGGGATTTCATTAGCGGAAGTAATTTCGTTAGCAAATGTTGTAATCAGATCTGAGATTTCTTCAATTTCCTTTTTTATCGGATCCTGGTAGGCTTTCCACGCTGCATTTTTTGCATTACGAACTATCTCTTTAGCTTCTTCTTCAATAGCGTTACATTCGTTTTCTGTGGCAATTGCAGAAGTTACCATCCATTCTTTCATTTTTTTTATAGGATCGAATTCATGTTCCCAAGAAAGTCGATCTTTTGATTTGTAGCGTTCATGAGAGCCGGATGTTGAATGACCTTGAGGTTGAGTAACTTCTTCTACATGTATGAGAACCGGAACATGTTCTTCCCTGCAAATTTTGGTAGCCTTTTCATAGGTTTCAATCAGATGAGGGTAATCCCATCCGCGGGTTTTAAAAATTTCATATCCTTTATCATTGCCGTTTCGCTGGAAACCGGAAAGAATTTCAGAAATACTTTCTTTTGTAGTCTGATATTTTTTAGGAACTGATATACCATGTCCGTCATCCCAAACGGAAATGAGCATGGGGATTTGCAAAACCCCTGCGGCATTGATGGTTTCCCAAAATAAACCTTCTGAAGTTGAGGCGTCACCTATCGTGCCAAATGCTATCTCATTTCCGAGGCGAGACAAATGAGAATATTTATCAGATTGCAAATCTTTATTGATGCGGAAGAAATGCGAAGCATAAGCAAGGCCAAGTAATCGGGGCATTTGACTTCCGGTCGGTGAGATGTCAGACGATGAATTTTTTAACTCGGTAAGATTTAGAAACTCCCCATTTTTATCTCGAAATGCGGTAGCGTAATGACCACCCATTTGCCTACCGGCGCTCATTGGTTCTTTTTCTTCATTAGTATGAGCGTATAGTCCTGCAAAATATTGCTCCGCATTTAATTCTCCAATGGCAAGCATAAAGGTTTGGTCACGATAATATCCACTGCGAAAATCACCCTTTCTGAAAACTTTGGCCATTGCCAATTGAGCCACTTCTTTACCATCGCCGAAAATTCCGAATTTGGCTTTACCTGTCAAAACCTCTTTTCTTCCGGTTAAGCTTATTTGACGGCTGAGATTGGCAATATGAAAGTCGAAAAGAACTTCCTTCCTAAAATCTTCAAAACTGATACCTGAGTTGGTTTCCTTTGCACTTTCTGACATACAATTGTTCGATTATGTATTAAGACAAATATAGCCAAAATATGCTATTTTATTTAAATCAATTTAGGTTTCGTTGTCAAAGTATAATTTATAGAATTTCATTCCGCGTTCTTCATCAAAACCTTTCTCAATATATTCATGCTTGCTGTGAACATAAACGTGAAAATTTTTGTCCAGCTTAATTATACTCCGTAAATACTTTTTGTTCTTATTGAAGGCGGAAGGTGAAACCTGAAAATCATCAATCATCTGCAATTCGTTGGCGTCGTAAAATTGCTTTCGGTAATCGTTAAATTCGTTCTGAACTTCACGTTGTGGAATAACCTCATTTTTAAAGTCGTTCAGTGAAAATTTATTTCTGTTTTTGAAAAAACCTATGCTTTTATTCAACATCATCATTTGCTGGTTTTTTGAGACATTGTTTTCTTCTGTTAAAACTTCTTCGCAAAAACTTTTAGCTAAAGAAATAAAATTTTGGGTATGGTAAAAAGAATCTTCACGCGGCTTTAATTGTAAAAAGTCATTTTGCCAGTAGCCTGCAATTTCAGTGTTTTTTGAAGAGTTATCCAGAAGACTGACTTTATAACCTTTATTCTCTTCGGTTAAAAAAATCAGCGCTCCTTTATCTAATTTATTAATGTTGAATCCTTTTTCTGTTTCTAACAGATAATCGCCATTTTCTTCAGAAACTTTCAGGTAAGTCTCGTGGTTTTCTGATTTGAAAATTCCAATAGCGTCGCACATTACCCCTTCGGTTACCATATCCTTCAAATAACAAACATATAGCTCTCCTCCCTTTATATTTGGATGTGTTGACTGATCAAATAAATGCTGACTAATATTTTTAGATCCTTCGTGGAAATATTTTTTATTTGTTGCCATTTCTTCAATTATCCGGAAGATTCCCTTGGATTTACGATCAATGTGAAAATATACTTCGGACCGAAATGAAGAAATGAAAAAATGTAACAAGGCATCTTTTAAGGCTGTTTCAGGTAAAACTTTTGGAGTTTTTGAAAATTTCAATTCTTCACCTAAGCCTTTGTTGCCAGTAAAATGTATGGAAAGTAAATCTATTCCTGCACGTTTATAATCAATCATGTTTGGTATGAATTTGGTAAAGACATAAATGTTTTAATTCAACGCGAATGTAATTTTATCCTGCATTTTTATGTTAACAAAATTTAAACACTCAAACTGCAGTTTATGCGCCAACCAAATGTATGTTTGTTCATTATTCTCATTTTTGTTGGGCTATAATCATTAGCTTTACTGAACAATATGATTAAAAAACAATTTTCACGGTTATTGCTAACCCTTTTTCTTTTAGGGTTGCTTTCTTTCAGTACGGACCAGCCTGTACAATCACGGCAACGTTTAATATTGGATATTTTGATGGAAGGACTCACGGCATCACATTACTCTCCGATGAATATTGATGATAACTTTTCAGAAAAGTTATTTGATTTATACCTAAAACGACTGGATTTTAATAAAAAATTTCTGTTGGAATCTGATATTAACCAATTATCAGTTTATAGAAAGAAAATTGATGATGAAATTCGAAATGGCACCTTTGAAATGTTTTTGATGTCAAATCAGTTAATATCGAAACGTATACTTGAACGTGAAATGATTTGTCGAGAAATTTTGGCAAAGCCTTTCAACTATGAAACTACAGAAGAATTCGAAACAGACGCCGACAAAATTCCATTTTGTAAGTCTGAACAACAGTTGAAGGAGGAGTGGAGAAAATCACTTCAATTTCAAACGATCTCTCGTTTACATGAATTGCTTGAAGAGCAGGAGAAGAAAATTGAAAAAAAAGATTCATTATATGTTCCGAAGCCATTTGATTCGCTGGAAGTTTTAGCACGAAAAAAAGTTTTAAAAATCAATGAAGATTGGTTTAAGCGTTTGAAAAAAGTTACTGAAAAAGATCGATTTGCTGCCTACATTAATTGCATTACTGCCTTGTATGATCCGCATACCGAGTTTTTTCCTCCCAAGGAAAAGAAGCAGTTTGACCAAAGCATGAGCGGTCAATTGGAAGGGATAGGTGCTAAACTTCAACAAAAGGACGGAATTATTAAGGTCACAGAAATTGTCGTTGGCAGTCCTTCCTTCAAACAGGGTGACCTGAAAGCAGGTGATGCAATCATTAAAGTGGCACAGGGCGAAAAAGAGCCTGTTGAGATAACTGATATGGAGCTTGACGATGCAATTGAATTAATTAAAGGAAAAAAAGGTACAGAGGTTCGTTTGACTGTAAAAAAACCGGATGGTTCTGAAAAAATAATTCCAATTATCCGTGATGTGATTCAGCTCGATGACACATTTGCGCAGTCTGCCGTACTTAAGGTTGGAAGCTCTAAAATTGGCTATATAAGACTGCCTGTGTTTTATTCTGACTTTACCCGCAACGGAGCACGGCGATGCGGTCAAGATATTAAAACTGAAACAAAAAAGTTAAAGGAATTTGGAGTTGATGGCATAATTATCGATTTGCGCGATAACGGTGGGGGGTCTTTATCCGAAGTGATAGATATGGTTGGTCATTATATCGTATCGGGTCCTGTAGTTCAGGTCGTAAAAAAACGGGGTGGTCGTCCTGAGGTTCATCGCGATTATAATTCCGAGATTGTATATGACGGCCCCATGGCAGTAATGGTGAACCGCAACAGTGCAAGTGCTTCAGAGATTTTTGCAGCAGCCATGCAGGATTACAAACGAGCTGTAATAGTCGGGACAAGTGATGCAACTTTCGGGAAGGGAACTGTTCAGCAGTTCATGGACATGGATAACTATCTCACTGCTGAATATGATACGGTTAAACCACTGGGAGCAGTGAAAATTACCATGCAAAAATTTTACCGGGTAAATGGGGGGGCAACTCAGTTAAAGGGGGTGATACCTGACTTGGTTTTACCGGATGCATACAGTGAAATTGAGTCGGGGGAGAAAGAGCTTGATTATCCGATGCAGTGGGACGAAATTTCTCCTGCAGACTATAAATCGTGGGCAGGAACTGATATTTCAAAGTTGAAACTTCAAAGTTCAGCCAGGATAAAAAAGAATTCATCTTTTGAATTGGTCAAGGAGCAGGCTGAATTTTTCAAACGAAAAAAAGACGATACAAAATACAGTCTTAATTTGAAAAAATTCAGGGAAGAAGAAAAATCACTACTAGCTAAAAGTAAAAAATTTGAAGCGATTCGAACCGATATAAAAAACTTTGATACTGAATTGCTTCAAGAGGATTTAAATCGTATTTTACAGGACACGGCAAAAGTCACAAAAGAAAAAAAATGGGCACAATCTCTTAAAAAAGATGTTCATTTGTTTGAAACAGCCAATATCTTGGAGGATTTTTTAAAATGATTAATTATTTCGTTTTCAGAGTTTTGAACTAGGTCGGTTCAATTTTCTGTTTCAATAAATAATTTTCACTAAAAGTAATTTATCAACAATCTTTTCGTATCTTTGTTGAAAAGTTTGTTTGTGTTTCAGATATTGAAAAATTTTGAGGCGAAGTATGGTAATTTGAAAAAGAAGGGCCTTCGAATTGAGGGGTTGAACATGATTGATCCTAAACGTAAGAAACACGTAATTCTGATTTCAAAACCATTTTTGTTTGATAATCGTTCCCTGCCAAAAATTTATGAAGGTCTCGAAGTAAAGGCAAAAATTGAAGGTGAGTTACCTGAAGAATTTAAGCCAACCGCTTTAAAAAAAGAATATACCTGGGCACCTAAGAAATTTGAGGTCTTCGTTGATCGTTGTGCCGGTGAAATTCGCAAGAAATTTAATAATCCCAACATGAGCCGTCAGGAAATGTTGGACGCTTTAGCCTTCGGAAATTTCGAAGAGCACAAGAAAAAAAGCATTCAGATGATGCAAGATGGAAAAATACCTCCATTCGAACTGAATTAAGGGATTGTTCAGGTATTTCTGAAACGCTTTTGAACACAGGAAAAACCCCGATTTATTTCGGGGTTTTTCTTTTTAAATTTACAACATGACAACATCAAGTATTTTGAAAAGTCAGGAAGGCAATGTCTTACAGCTAAAGTTAAACCGACCTGAAAAATTCAACAGTTTCAATCGTGAAATGGCCCATGAACTTATTCAGCTGTTAAAGGAGGCTGAAAGCGATAAATCGGTCCGTGCTATTTATTTAACCGGTGTAGGAAAGGCATTTTGTGCAGGACAGGATTTATCAGAGGCCATTGATCCGAACGGACCCGGTATACAACGAATTGTGGAGGAGCACTACAACCCGATTATTCTGTCTTTACGAAAAATCGAAAAGCCCGTTATTTGCGCAGTCAATGGTGTCGCTGCTGGCGCAGGGGCAAATATTGCGCTTGCTTGCGATGTTGTTATCGCTGCTCAGTCCGCCACTTTTATTCAGGCGTTTAGTAAAATTGGATTAATTCCTGACAGCGGCGGAACTTTCTTCCTGCCTCGTTTGATTGGATTTCAGCGTGCCTCTGCATTAATGATGCTGGGCGATAAAATCGGAGCAACTGAGGCCTTGCAAATGGGAATGGTGTATAAAATTTTCCCTGATGATCAACTTTTAGCGGAGGGAATGAAAATTTCCATGCAGTTATCGGTCATGCCGACACGCGGTTTGGGGTTAACCAAAAAGTTGCTGAACGAAGGCTGTGTCAATTCGCTCGCTGTTCAATTAAAACGAGAAGGAGAGGAGCAGGTAGTAGCCGCTTCCTCTCACGATTACGCAGAAGGTGTAAGTGCATTTTTGGAAAAACGAAAACCGATTTTTAAAGGAGAATAAGGTAAAAATTTTCCATCCGGCTGCCATAAAAAAATAATTGCAGTTTGGCTATGGATATTTCTCTTCCGGTGGAAAAAATTGAACTTTATGATTCAAAAATTTTTACGCATTAATTTCTGAATAGAGGAAAACCTGTTATCCTTAAAAAAGGATTTGTAGATGATTTTCCTGGTTTAAAAAAATGGTCTTTTGATTTTTTTCGTAAAGAAATGGGACACGTTTCTGTTTCTGTTTATGATTCGCGAATTAATAGGGAAAACACGGCTCTAACGCATGCAGATGCAGAAATAAATTTTTCACAATTTCTTGATCAAACAGAAAAAAATGATGACAATCCTTATCGGATTTTTTTATTCAATATCTTTCGTTTAAACCCAAATTTGTCCATAGATTTTCCATGCCCGCAACCTGCGCGTGGATTATTGGGCAAGCTCGGATATATGTTCTTCGCTTCAAAAAACTCGCGTGTCCGACTACATTACGATATCGACATGAGTCATGTTTTTCATACCCATTTTGCGGGGAGAAAGCGCGTTGTCTTGTTTTCTCAGGATTACAATGAATTACTTTACCGGCTCCCTTTGAATACCTATTCGTTAGCAGATATTGATAACAAAAATATTTTTAATGATTTTCCGGCTTTGAAATATGTCAGAGGACATTCAGTGGTTATGGAACCCGGAGACACCTTATTCATTCCCGCGGGCTATTGGCATTACATGCACTACCTTGACAGCGGATTCTCTGTAAGCTATCGTAAGTTATCGTTGAATCCAAAACATCAGGTAACGGGACTAATGAATCTCACCGCAAAGTTGTGGATGGATAAAACAATGAATTATTTTTTAGGAAATCGTTGGCTGAAGGAAAAAGAAAAAATCGCAAAGCAACGTGCCGAGAAAAGCATGAAAAAGCAGTTTAAGGTTCTAATGACGAATTAACGTTCGGTTTAATAAAGTAATACGTCTTTGCATTATTAAATTTTTGTCCATTCATCTTGCAATTAAATTAATGTAATTTTGCCTTCAGAAATAATTTCTGTTATGCGCATTTTACTTATCGGAGCGGGTAAATCCACATCGTATCTCATCGACTATTTGTTGGAACATTCCCATCAAATGCAATGGGAGGTATGTGTTGCGGATATGGATATTCGACTGGCCGAATATAAAATTGCCGGGCATGAGCGCGCAACTGCAGTTTCGTTTAATGTTCATGATGCCGAGCAACGCGCTGATTTAATTTCTGCGTCTGATATGGTTATCTCCATGCTACCGGCAAGCATGCACGGTGAGGTAGCAATAGATTGTTTGCGATTCGGAAGGTATATGATAACGGCGAGTTACGTGAGTCAGGAAATGCGTGCATTAGATAATGAGGTAAAGAATAAAGGATTGATTTTTTTAAATGAAGCCGGACTTGATCCGGGAATTGATCACGCCTCCGCCATGAAAATCATCGATGAGGTTCATTCGAATGGAGGTAAGGTGATTACATTTAAGTCTTTTTGCGGTGGTTTGGTAGCTCCTGAAAGTAACGATAATCCATGGGGATATAAATTCTCATGGAATCCCAGAAACGTGATTCTTGCCGGACAAGGCACTGCACAGTGGCTGGAAAATAATCAACTCAAATTCATTCCCTACAATCGATTATTTACGCAAGTGGAAACAATTTCTATTGATGGATATGGTGATTTCGAAGCCTACGCCAACCGCGATTCCATCTCCTATCAACAGCAATATGGACTGGCTGAAGTACAAACGATGTTGCGCGGCACATTACGAATGCCCGGTTATGCTCGTGCATGGAATGTGTTTGTTCAACTGGGGCTAACCGATGATACATGGAAATTACCCAATTGGAATTCCATTTCATGGCCTAAACTACTCAGGGCTTTTTTACCGGGAAGTAATGACATAAAAAATGAGTTATATCGATTTTGTGGAATTATAAATGATTTGGAAACTCAACATAAACTGGAGTGGCTGGGAATATTTGATGAATCAGCAACAGTTGATGTGTCCGGAAAAACTCCCGCTCAACTTCTTCAGGGATTGCTTGAATCTAAATGGAAATTGTCCGCGACCGACAAGGATATGATTGTTATGCAACATCTTTTTGAATGTGTTGATTCAACTTCAAAACGTTACAAAATTATTTCATCTCTTGTTGTAAAAGGTGAAAATCAAACTCATACCGCGATGGCAAAAACGGTAGGACTGCCTCTTGCCATTTGTGCACGTATGATCGCTGGACAAAAAATTACTCAGCGTGGAGTTATCATTCCTGTTCATCCGGAAATTTATAATCCATTGCTGGATGAACTTAAACACTACGGTGTTTCTTTCACTGAAAAAAGTGTGCAATAATTTTCCTGATTTATTTTCGATGGAAAATTGATAATCATCCTTCTCAAAATTTATACACCGTTTTAGTTTCGGTGCATGAAATTAAATGAGAAAGAAAATTTTTCAATCAGGAGTTTTACTCTAGCCGATTCAATTTCTATTTTTCGTATGGTTGTGGCACCCTTTGTGATTTTCATCGCATTCTTGGGTGAATATAAAACCTACGCCTGGTTAATGATTTTACTGTTTTTTACTGATATGGCAGATGGATTTATTGCGCGCCTTCGAAATGAAATTTCGCGTAGAGGTGCTCGTCTCGATTCGATTGCAGACCTTTTAATGGTAGCCGCAGCGGTGATGGGAATCCTGAAATTTCAATTTGATGTTGTTTGGATGAATTTTACTTGGGTACTAATTGCAATTTTTCTTTATCTCTTAACGATTTCAATTTCGCTTTTCAGATATGGAAAAATTTCTTCCTTTCACACGTACTTGTCAAAACTTTCAGCGCTTTTGATGGTATTTGTTTTCATACAGCTTTTTTTCTTTTCATTTCATAAGTTCACATTCGTTTTTTCTTTTGTAATCTATATTATTTCAGCACTCGAGGAGCTGATTATTCTAATGATAAATCCAAATTTCAAAACTGACGTGAAAGGCTTGTACTGGCTGATGCGTTTGAAAAAG
>OMJH01000201.1 GCA_900299295.1 Bacteroidota bacterium | reverse complement strand
GCCTGTTGTTTGATTCTTAACAAGAACCCTATCACCTGCAATTACCGATACACCATCAATAGTTTGCGTTCCGCTTAATGTTATATTCGCTGTTGTTGCCACGCGGCATGATTGTTTCCAACTTAATCCTGCATTGATATTATTTATCTGCGTTTGAATTGCTGATGTTAAGCCGCTCAAATAACCTATCTCGGTTGGTGTTGCTCCGTTAAGGTTACCTGTTAATGTTCCGCCAGTAAGAGGTAAATATATATTGCTAAGAGTGAACATTTCCTTGTAGAACCAACTTGCTCCATCGCTCCACAACAAGACAACATCACCTTGCATAGATAATGTCGTGGTTGCTGCATCTGTTACAACATATCCTGCGTCTGTATCTGCTTTTCGCAATAAAAAATATAATCCATTTGTGGGTGTTGGCAATGTGGCTGTAATTGTATTTGTTGATGTGGTTATATTTATCATTTTTCCCCACATATCTGATGTTAATGCAAAGTTTGCATTCTGTGTTATTTGGCTATTAATATATCCGCCACTTGCTACCGATGATTTTACTTGTATAATTCCTTTTCCCATTTATTATTTTGAGAATTTATGTTTGCCAAACAATATCTACTGTGTTTCCGTTTGTGGTTGTATCTACAAAAAAAGGTGCAATATCTCTCTCTACAAAGTTATCCTTTGAAAATGATACAGGCACTCCTGCCCCCATCAATTTTCCATTTAGCTTCCATGTTTGCGAATTATGTTCTTGTGCGGTAATTAACATGAACCGAAAATTAGGACACCAATAGAAAGTTTCATTTGCAAGACCTGATGTAAATGCACTTTCAATCGTTAATGATGTATCTGAATTTATTTCAATTATTTTTCTGCACTCTAAATTCGCTACTGATACTAAATATCCGTATTGAATACCAACTGCACTTTTAATCTCTGTTGTGAATAGTGTTCCGCTTCCTGTAACAAATACTCCTGCTGATGATACATTTCCTGATAATGTCTGTTTCTTAGGAAAAGTGTCTTTTACATTCGCGTATAATTCAGGTAAACTTGGAACTGTTAATGCTGCGTTTGCCATGATGAATGTTTTGTTTTTGCAAAAATAATTTTTATATTGATATTTTTAAATTTATTTTTTGTTCGTTTATTACCTTTTATTTTGCTTCGTCAAATGGGTTGGATGTGTCATGTTTAGGAACTAAATCTAATTCATACATCGCTTCGCTTCTTGCTTCATTCCAAAGTTTATTTACTGCATCGTATTTTTCGGAAAGAATTTCATCTGAATCATTTTCATTT
This sequence comes from Bacteroidota bacterium, assembly GCA_900299295.1. Classification (GTDB taxonomy): domain Bacteria; phylum Bacteroidota; class Bacteroidia; order B-17B0; family Aurantibacillaceae; genus AM-1111. Next base: position 2,600 of record OMJH01000201.1, on the reverse strand, counting down.
GCTGAAATTTCGCTTTCATTTTCGTCAAGTTTCTGATTGAATTTTTGCGAAATCAGGTCTGTAAGTTTTGAATATTCATCTTCTGAAATTGAAACTTTATTCCCGTTTTTATCCAACTTGCCAATTTCGTTTTGTGTTGGCGGTGCTTTGTCGAATTTTAATGTTACTAATGTTTCCTCGTTATCAGGATTTGTAATTGTCATGTTTTTTAATTCATCTTTCTTATTCATCAAACTTGAAGGTGAATTGTAAATACTACTTCCGATTGCTTTTGATATTTGTAATGCAGGAATAACTTTTGATTGTGGGATTTCATCTTGCATAACTTCTAAATCACCCATAAGCGCATTTAACGCAGAATGAAAATCTGTTTTCCCTTTTACAATATCATCATTATATCGTTTGCCATAATCAAGACCTAATTCGGCAGGGAATATTGGTGCAAGATGTGTTGCTACTGCTCCTAATAATTTCGGAAGTTTCCACCCAAATATTTCTAATTCATTTGTCTTTAATTCACCTCGTTTTTTTCTTCTGTCCTCATTGGTTTGTCCGATATGTGAGAACCCACCATACTTAATTGCCCCTAATGCCGCCATTCCAAATATCATCGCACCGAAACCGCCTTTTCTTGCCAATCTGAATATTAATGCAGCTTCGTTTTTATCCATGTTCTGAATATGTGTTCGCAATGCTTCGCGGAATGTTCCTTCGCCGCCATTTTCTTTCCACTCATTATATGCCTGTTTGTAATGTTTAGGTGCATAATAAAATAAATTTCTCGCCATTCCTGCGGTATATTCAAACAACGCCTCATGCAAAATATTAACAGGCACTCTTGTAATAGGAACATCATTTCGTAAGAACGAACCTAATATTGGATTTTTTTTGTCTGCCGCTTTTACAATTTCATTCCACCAGTCAGAAACCATATTTTTCTGCTGATATTTTCCGCGTTCCCAATCCAAATAACTTTCATCGGCAATAAGAATTAAATTATTCCTATCGGTAATATCGTGTCCTGCATCAGCCGCCGCCTGTAATCTTGCCATAAATGAACTAACAAAAAATGTTCGAGCAGGGAATGATTTTAATGCGCTGTGTGACCGTGAAATAAATCCTAACACATAAGACATATTATCAATCGCATTACCTATTTTCTCTCTACTTGTTTTATCCGCACCCCACATTCTTTTAAATTCATCTGTTCCGAATTTACCGAATTGTCTTTCTATTTCATTGCTCCGATTCATTAATGCTTTCGCTGCATCTTTAAATGAGTTTCCCCCGATGAAATGATATACAACATTTCCCATTGCATTAACTAAATCGTTGCGTGATTTAATTAGTTGTTTCTCTACTTTCTTTTGTTGTGTTTTGTATTCCTGCGAATCTTCGCCGTAGGCATGTTTTATATCGTTCAACTGCTCAATCATCTGAACTGTTAAATCATGTGAATCATTTGATTTTTGCATTGACTTCTGAAATATATTATCAAGGTCTTTCGGGCTTTTCGCGCTGAACCACGATTGCAATGCTTTTCTGTTGTGCATCCATGCCCCACTTTCACCCCCTGCCATTGCTTTTTTTGCCAACTCTGGTGAAATTAATTTAAAAATATTATTACCAACTAATTTAGTTCCTGTTTCTATTGTTGGTCTGAATAATGCTGCCCCCGTTAATTTAGTCATTGTTATTGGGTTTCCAATAAGCGCATTAACATATAAACTACGAACAAAATCTAATCCTTTTCGTGTGTAAAATTCACGATTAGACATATTCTTATATTTCAGTTTTTCTACTTCTTTGTAGAAATCTCCTTTTGATTTTCTGCGTTCTCTTTCAAGATTAATTAGTTCAGCATCTTTCGTTGTAGTGATTGGTTTTTTGGCTTCTGCGAAATCTCCTGCGTTAATTCGCTGTTCGTAACGATTAATCTGCTGCTGTAAATTCTTTTTTGTTTTTTCGAGTTTTATTTCTGTTTCTGTTCGCTCTTTATCTTTCATAAAATCTCTGCTCAAAAAGTGAATGTCTTTTTGAAATTCTGTTGGTGCTTTGTCCTCTATTTTTGAAAGTAATTCTGGAACAATCTCAATTTTGTGTTGGTTGTCAAGTCGGCTGTTTTTGTCTATGCGAATTTTAGCGGTTTCAAGTTGTCCTCGAAGTTTTTTGTATGATTCTGTCTGTTCGTCAGTTAAATTTCCTGTTGCAAGTTTGTCATTAATTTTATCTATGAGTGAATCAACTCTTGCATTGTGTGTATCAATTCTTGTTTGGTTTTGTGCTTGTGTGAATTTATCGGCGCGGTTTAATTTTTCTCCTCTGTCGCGCATTTTCTGTTCGAGTTCTTTTTTCTTTTTTAAAATTGCATCATCATAAGGCGAAGTGTTTTTTCCTTTGTTGCGTTTGTATAATTCTCCTTTTGTTTCTAAATCGTGAATGTCTTTTTCAATCTTTTGAATTGCTTCAAATTGTTTGGTTGCTTTATTTTTTTTGTCGTTGAGTTCGGCTTTCGTTTCTGGTTTAAATTCTCCTTCTTTCAAATATGCTTCACGCATTTTTTCCATTGTTAAATCAGGAAATATTTTTTTCAATTCTTT
>OMJH01000200.1 GCA_900299295.1 Bacteroidota bacterium | reverse complement strand
TGTAAAGGAATTTTCAGAAAAAAAATTAGGATTCATGCCTAGTTCCGCTTATAAAAAATATTTTGATCAGCAAGGTAAAACCCTCTTGTGGATTGTCACCGCCTGCGAAGCTTTTGAACTTAACGATTACAAATGGAAATTTCCTTTTTTGGGCGCGGTGAGTTACAAAGGTTTTTTTGATTCTTTGCAGGCAGTGAGCGAATGCAGTTCGTTAAAAGTTAAAGGATATGATGTTGAAATTAGCCCTGTATCGGCCTGGTCAACGCTGGGGTTTTTTAGTGATCCAGTTTTCAGCAGCATGTTGCAAAAACAAAAAGGTGAATTGGCTGAATTAATTTTTCACGAGTTATTTCACGGCACGATTTATGTGTCCGGCCAGGTCGATTTGAATGAAAACCTGGCTGAATTTATTGCCGAAAAAGCAACGCTGGTGTTTTTTAATTCAGATAAAACAAATTTATCGGACTACAAGATGCATAAAGCAAAGCAAAATGAGATCAGTTACTTTGCTACATCTTGTTTGGAACGTCTTAGGCAAGTCTATCGGAGTATGGAAGAAAGGAAGCTCAGCAAGCGTGATAAAATGCAGATCAAAGATTCCTTGTACCGAGTTTTTGAGTCAGAAATCGGAGCGAATGAAACCATGGAGCATTTACAACGACGTAAAATTTTAAATCGAATGCAAAGCGGTAAAAATGCTTTTTTTATGCATTTCAACCGGTATGAAGGATTAAGAGATTCCCTAGAAACTGTTTTTCGTGTCCGGCATGGTGGCAGCTTACCCGACTTGATCAAATCACTTAAAATCACGTGTAAATCATTTTAAAAATTAAATTTGTAAAGCAAATCTGGTTATGAAAAAAATCAACTTCTTATCCCTTGTGTTTTTGGTTACGGCTTTTGGCCTTCTGGCGCAAAAGAAAAATTCACCTACAGGTCAACGTGTTGAACCCTTGCAGGCAAACGATAAACCGTATGAAATTTCCTTTCAGGTGAAAGGAGCCAACGATTCGGTGATGTACCTCGCCATTTATACGTTTGATAAGCAGTATTTGATTGATACCTGTTACCGTGCAAAAAACGGAACTTATACATTTCGGAAAAATCGTAAGCTGGATAAGGGAATGTATATGCTGATTAGTCAGTCGAAAGGAAAGTACATTGATTTTGTTATCAACGAAAATGAAAAATTTTCCTGCAGTTTCGATACCAGCTCTGTTATCAAATCGATGAAGTTTACCGGGTCACCGGAAAATCAGCGGTTTCATGAACTAGTAAGCTTCATGGCGGATAAAACGCTTGATTTTAATGTTTTTAAAGCGGGCATGAAGTACGCAGATTCAAAAGATTCTCTGCGCCAGTTACAAGAAAAAACACGTAACATCAACAAAGAAGTGGATGCCTTCCGTAAAGATTTTTTGAATCGTTATCCGCTGGGTTTCGTTTCCGATTTTGTTCGCCTTCAAATGGAACCGGATATTTCCAATCCACCCAAAGCAAGCAACGGACGAAACGATTCAGTATGGGTGTATCAGTTTTATAAAAATACCTATTGGAAGGATATTCCACTCGGCGATGAACGTATACTGCATACACCGATTTTCGCAGATAAATTGAAAAACTTTTTTCAGAAATCCTTACTACAAATTCCGGATTCAGTCAATAAAGAAATTCCAAAGGTGGTGGATCGCTGCAAGCCCAGTCCGGAAATGTTCAAATGGGTTTTGTATTGGTTGACGAACTGGAGTGAAACCAACAAGATCATGGGCTTTGATGCTGTATTTGTGTTCATCGGGGATACGTATTACAAAACCGGTCAGGTTACTTTTTATTCGGCAGATCAGCTGAAAAAAATTGACGAACGTTTCAATATCCTGAAGCCCTTGTTGCTCGGAAAAAAATGCCCTGAGTTATTGACCGTTGACACAGTGGGAGCAAAGCTATGTATAAAATACGGTTTGGATACCTGTAAAACGAGCGATTGCCTAACGAAGAATTATGTGAGTCATCGCGATGAAATTGACCAGCGCCTGGTGTATTTGAGTGCCAGCAAAGCAAAGTATACAATTCTTTTGTTTTGGGATGTGGATTGTGGGCATTGTAAAAAAGAAGTTCCGGTTGTGTTTGAAAGTTTTCAGGCGCTTCGCAAGGAGGGAATTGATGTAAAAGTGCACGCGGTTTATACACAACACGAGTTGCAAAAATGGATCAAGACCTTAAAGGAAATGAAATTAATTGACCCGTACTGGAAGAACGTGGTGGACGGAGTACATTTCCAGAATCTGAAAGAAGTATTTGATATTTACAGTACGCCGGTTATTTACCTGCTCGATGAAAAAGGTGTTATCCGATATAAGCGAATAGGAGCAGAGCAAATCAGCGAAATAATTCATCAGCTGGAGAAAGTGAAGTAAACCTGACGAAGCATTTTTTTCAGGTTTTTTCTTATACCCTTTATCTTCAGAAAAGAATTTAGATTTTTATTTACTGTAGGAATTGTTAATTTCAAAAGGTTTCTTTTGAAATTATATTTGTAAATTCCAAAATTGCATAAGTAAAATTCCAAAATTGCATAAGAGAAATTCCAAAAATGCATAAGAGAAATTCCAAAATTGCATAAAGAAAATTCCAAAATTGCATAAACTTTCTTACCTTTGTTTCATGGTAACCCGAATGGCAATAGATAAGATCAAT
>OMJH01000199.1 GCA_900299295.1 Bacteroidota bacterium | reverse complement strand
TCCATGCGCCCTTTCCCTACCTAACTTTCTTCTTATAATTTTATACGCTGGTGATTTATCTCTTTTCCCTTTCATACTCCAAATTCTCAACGTAATTACAAAGCAATTTCAAATCAATAAACGATAATCTCATTATTGCAACCTCCTCAAATACTTCCCCTTTTTCATTCACGGTGCAGCTTGTAAAGTCAATGAAATTCCCGCCACCTTCAATCTCACTTGCCATAACTGGTAGAAGTTTATTTTTATCGGAAAATAAAGCGTATGGAAATACAACTGCCATTTATCTAAATCCAAAAAAGTTTTTTCATTTTTCAATATATCTTGCCATCTATTATCTGAAAGTTTTGCACTCTGAAATTGCCGTTTATTGGGTTAACCTCTACAATTGCCGCCCCGTGATTATGTTCATTCACTTGCATATAATCAGGCTCTAATGTTGTGAGACATCCTGTGCTCCAAGCCATATCAGCGTTTCCGTCATATACCTTTGAATTAGCCGAACTTGTCCTGTGAAAGTGTCCGCACAAAACGGGACGTTTGAATTTTAATAATAAAGTCCTTGCTGGATTTACGCCGCCAGTCCCACGCATTTTATCCCCATGCTCAACCAATAATTTTCCAAAATAACATTTACTTTGATAAGGAATATACTCTATTTTAAACTCAGCGCACCTCAAAATAATATCTAACATAAATTCAGGATTGCCAAGTAATTCAGGGGCTTTCACTCTAAGGTATCTCATTAATCTCACGTCATGGTTTCCTGGAATAAAATAAATAGGACAAGAGAAATTTTTACGTAGCATTTTAAAAAAATCCCTGCAAGCCTCTAACTCATCTGAAATTTTCCATTCCCTCATTGCCCTTTTTTCATGCGTGCTGATTAAATAAAAGTCGAGTAAATCACCGTTGATAAAAATTGCATTTATCCCCTTTTCCTTTCCATATTTTAAAGCAGATATTATAGCCTCATTATCTTGCTCTGGGATATGTAAATCGGAAATAATTAAAACTTTAGTACATCCTTTCGGTAATTTCCAAACATTCTGAGGCTGAATAAAACTTCTCGGCATTTTAAAAGGATTGTAATTATAACGAACTTTCTTTTGAAATTCTTTAGGATAATTTTTTTTATTTTTTTTACCAGACTGCCCACGATACCCCCTAACACTTCTCCTGACTTGCTCAATATCCTTAAATAATGTTTTATGTTTTGAATAAATTAATTTAGATAAGGTCAAAGTAGGCAAATCTTGATTTTCCTTTACAAACTTTAAAATCAATTCACCATTAGCTGTCTTTGGCATAGTACTTATTTTTTAGTTAGTAATCCGAATCGCCAAAGTATTACGGCGACTGCTGCGGCAACAATTAACCACAGCCAATTCCAATTAAATCCTTTTCTTTCGACCTCTTTATTTATTACCTCGCTTTCTTTTTTCTCGGAAATATTTTCCTTTTTGTTTTCCGAAATATTTTCAATTACTGTTTTATGAACGGATATATTTTTTTGGACATTTTTTGTCCTGACAATATTTGTCAGCTTTTTTGTTTCTTTGTTATAAACTTGCTTTAATTCAATTCCGTTTTGTTCGGTCAAAATAGTGTCGCCAGATGTTAGTACAGATTCATTTATTTGTGTTTTAAGTGTATCGCCTTTGATTATGATAGTTGTATCAACCCCACTCATAATAGTTCGCGTAATGATTGATTCTATTTTAATTTCGGTCTTTTTTTCTTCCTCCGTCTTTTGTTTGTTTAATTTTTTAGAAACATTACAAGAACTTGCTAAACTAAGAATGAAAATAAAAAAGATAAATGCAAAAAAAAGAATTATATACTCTTTTATTATTTGCCAGAAATTTAATTTCATAAAGTAAATATTAATTTACATGGCTTATTGATTCAGTGTCTTGTTTTCCGTTTGCTTTTTTCTCCGATTGTATTTTATTTAAAGTATAGCCACTGATTGCAAAAATAATCCCAGCCCATACTGCAATATCTGTACTACTTAGTTTTTCAATATTTAGTAAAAGCCAATGAGTCATGCCATATAGCCCGACAAGAAAAGCTAAACCACTTTCAATTCTTTTTTTTGAGTAGTAACTTGGCTCATTTGAATAAATTTTATCAAACTCTTTTAAATGCCACTTTATCCTCGCGATTGTTTTTTTCATTTTACTTCTTGAATTTGTTTAGGTGTTAATCCTGTATACACGGCTTTTCCTGTACTGAAATCAGCCCTGAGTATTTGAGCTCGGTTTGCAAATTTTGAATAGCTTAAATGAATCCATACAGGCTTTTCCATTGTACCACCCTCAATTATCATTTGGTCAAATGGAATTTTAGCGAATAAAACAGCTTGTGCAATTTTAATATTACTCAAAGATTTTATTGAAACATCAACCGCCTCGCCTTTACAATGCTGTGATGTAGCCGAGCCGCCAATTAAAGCATTTACTTTTGGACATCGATAACCTGAATTAATATGTAAATCAGGAAACAGATTGAATAATTTTTCAATTACATTTTCGCATAATGCTTTTGCCGGTTCAATAATATTTTGAGGCGGGTTAAATTGTTCTTCTATGTGCGCTCTTGTTCCTACATCACTTTTTGTAAATTGTTCAAGGGTTATTCTTGAAGATAAATTCATTTAATTATTTTTTAATTATAAATAGTTTTCCATTCTAAACCATTCCAAATTTTAAATATACAAGTTTTCCACTCACTACCATTCCAAACCTTTATTATTCTTGGTTTAAATTCTGAACCATCCCAAATTTTTAAACCTATTGTTATCACTCTCCTACAATTTTTTCAAGTTTCTTTTTTTTCTTTAGTAAGTCATCAATTCTTTGCTCACGCTCCTTAAGTATTTTTTCGTACAACTTTTTTTCTTTCTCACATCTTTCATCTTTTTCTTTCAACCTTACTTCATACATTTCCTTTAATTCATTTTTCTTATTTTGCTCTAAAATCCATTTTACAATACCAAACACAATCCCTCCAACGGCTGCAACAAGTTTAAAAATATCAAAAAGCACATCCACATTTAATTATTTTTTTCCAAATGCTTTATTCTTTCTTCATGTTTTGTAATAGAAATTTTGATTTCATTCACCGAAGTCAAAAGATTTTTTAAAATACTGATTGCCTCTTTGCCAACCCACCCAATTAAACCAATAAGCGCAGTGAGTAATATTCCTATGATAATATTTGTCATTTTTATCTTTCTAATTTTGCAAAAAATCTTTCATCTCCGTTTATTATTTCGGTTGTACTTCCTGAATATTCATATCCAGCAGGCAAAGGACAGGCGATTGTTTTTTTATCTAAGCTCCAAAGTGGAATAGCCCAAACATCAGCATTATATCCTTCTTTGTTTTCTTTCAACCAATCGTTAATTGAATTTTGCAAAGAATTAAAATTGTCAATGTTATTTAAAGTGGCAAATATCATAGTCCATAATAATTTTTTAAAGCAGTATAGCTTGCTGATAGTTGAGTATTGTTGTGTACCGCATTACACATTATCACGCGGGCTATCGCACCATCTAACGGTCTATATAATCCGTATTCGTTACCTAAAATAAAACCTGAAAAAGGAACATTTGTAGGGTAGCCGTACGGTTCTAAATTCGTGTAATCAACATTATTTATAATAAATTTATAAACTCCAGGAGTTCCTGAAAAAACACAACATCCAATATAAGCCGGTGTTGTTACAATTCCAATTGGTGCAAATTGCTGCAACATTGGATAATACATAGATAGCGGATTGTTTACACGAAATGAAGTAAATAATTGATTATAATTATTAGTATTATCTCCAAATATTCCGCCAGCACTTATTGTATTAAATTTAAAAACAGCATATATGGTAACAGGTTGGGATTGTGATAAAGTAGTATTAACTAAATAATCATTCACTCCGTCAAATGTCATACTTGGCTTACCTCCAAAATTTGCATCAGAAGCATTCCAAATTGGTTGGTTAGCCCCCGTGTTCTGAATTAAATTCTTATTTCCAATCGAATCTTTAAGCACGACAACATTACCGGAATTTAAAGTTACTTTACCAGAAATAGGATTCCAATCATGCACAATGTCTGGAATGATTGTAGCTGGATCTGGAATAGTGTCGTAATTTAATAAACCAAAATAAAAAGGAAATATTTTTTTCCTTGCTAACATTAATCAACATCAATTTTTATAGTGAACTTTTCGGCACTGTTTGGTGTGTCCGCAGCAGCAGCAACAGCAACAATATAAATATTGCCTGAATTTTCAGCCGCTGGATTTAATTGAATTGGAGCAACTGGAGCAGCATGAGAAACTTTACATGAACCAAAAGCCGTCCACGATGTGTGACTTACCTTTCCTAAACAGGTTCTTAAATCAACATAAGAAGGATTAAACGCTGCGTTGTCCGACGCTATTGTAAAAGTTGAACTGAAAAAGTATAAATCAATACTTGGTGTTCCGCTCGCACTTGAACCTATAATGTGTGTTTGTAACACAAATGGTTTTGCATTAAACGTGTCATGTGTCATTACAATCGGTATGGTTACTCCATTACCATTAATCACGTCACCAATCGCATAGTGCGTTGTGTTTGCTGGTCTTGTTATTTCTGCTATTGCTATCATTTTATTTTTATTTTATAAAGGTATTGAACAATATTCTGTTCCTTGCGGAACGGTTAATTTTATTTGAAATCCCCACCCTGCCGCCTTATCTGCATTCATATTTACATAATCAGTCATTGTAATAGGTAAATTTATTTTCATTAATGTTGAATAATTTGTCACCCAATTAACCCTATTTATGTAACTAATGAAATCATTTGCAATTAGTTTTGTGTCACTTAAAATTTCAATCGTGCTTTGGTATTCATTTTTAATATTTGGTTTGTCTAAAATCAAAATATCAAACAAAAAAGTATCTGTTTGAAAATCCAATTCAGCTCCAGGTTCTGCTAATTTAGCCCATAACACAGTATATTTAACTTCTTCAGAATTTTCCGTAGCAATACTTCCAAACCGAAAAGATTTTATCTGCTTATGTTTATTTTCCGCGAAGTATTGGAATATTGAGATTATGTTGT
>OMJH01000198.1 GCA_900299295.1 Bacteroidota bacterium | reverse complement strand
GTTTCTGAGTTTTACATCCTCATCACTATCGTAATAAATAATTCCATCAACAATTGTTTTGCTGGCACGTGCATATATGCTAAGGGGATTATCGGTCCACAATACTAAATCTGCATCTTTGCCCACCTTAATACTTCCGGTTCGATTATCAAGATGTAACATTTTAGCAGGATTCAGTGTACACAATTTCCATGCTTCTTCTTCGGACAACCCGCCGTATTTAACTCCCTTGGCCGCTTCCTGATTTAATCTTCTTCCCATTTCCGCATCGTCTGAATTAATTGCGGTTATCACCCCCACTTTCGTAAGCAAAGCCGCATTGTAAGGTATGGCATCCATCACTTCCATCTTATACGCCCACCAATCGGCAAATGTAGAAGCACAAATTCCTCTTTGTTTCATTTTATCAGCAACTTTATATCCTTCAAGAATGTGTGTAAACGTATTTACAGTAAAACCCATACTGTCGCCAACATGCATCAACATATTGATTTCGCTCTGAACATAAGAGTGGCAGGTGATGAATCTTTTTTTGTTGAGAATTTGTGCGAGTGTTTCAAGTTCTATATCTCGACGCGGTGCAACGCTAAGTTTTTTTTCTTTGTCGGTTAATTTGGCGTAAGCTTTCCATTTTGAATCATATTCGCGGGCACGCGTAAAAAAATCATAATACACTTGTTCAACTCCCATCCGGGTTTGCGGAAAACGTATGGTATTAAAATCTCCCCAATTGCTTTGCTTTACGTTTTCACCTAAAGCAAATTTGATAAAACCATCTGCGTTTTCAATTTTCAATTGTTCGGGATTGAGTCCCCAACGTAATTTAATGAGTGCGCTCTGACCTCCGATTGGATTGGCAGAACCATGCAATAACTGGCATGCGGTAACCCCGCCGGCAAGTTGCCGGTATATGTTTATGTCTTCAGAGTTGATCACGTCCGCCATGCTAACTTCAGCAGATGAGGCCTGCGTTCCTTCATTCACCCCTTCACTGATGGCGATGTGTGAATGTTCATCGATAATGCCGGAAGTGAGGTGCATCCCTTTTGCTTGAATTATTTTCGCAAAAGCGCCGGCCGGCACATCAATATTCTCACTGATGCGCACTATTTTTCCATCCACAACATACACATCATATTCTTTTAATATTCCTTCGGCCTCGTTCGTCCAAACGGTGGCATCTTTAATCAGTATTGCACCTAAACGATTTTTGAATTTATCTTTGAGCGAAGGTTCATCCCATGCTTTGCCGTATGCTACGAAAGGAAAAATTATTTCTCCCATAACAGGCAACTTTGTGGGTGACTTTTTAATTTCGGTATTTTTAGCGGGATCAATTTTGGATAATTTCCATTCAAACCATTCTCCGTTTTCTTTTTGTCCTTTTCCGCTGAACGTAGAGTCCTTTGAAATGTAATTTCCACTCATTCGTATAATATGGGAGGAATCTAAATTAAAATAAAACGTAATCAGCGGATCTTTAAAGTTGAGTGAAACCGGCGTTTTTAGAGTGTCTTTTAATTCAATAGTGGCAGAAAATTTTTCATCTGCTTTTTTAATCGTAAAGTTTAAATTTCCTAACGCGGACTGCATTTTATATTTCCCTGAAATGTCAGGAGCATTAATGTTGGAGAATTTAAACTGAATGCCGTTCACCCAGTTTTCAAAAACAGAAGTCCCCTCTTTGAAAAGATCTCCGGAAGTAATAATGAAATTGGCTAACATTCCTTTTTTCAGTGCACCCACTTTATCTTGCACTCCTAATAATTCTGCCGGAGTTTGTGTCAGTGCTTTTAAAGCGGTTTGTTCAGTTAATCCATATTCAATCGATTTACGGATGTTTTTGAAAAAAGTTTTTTTGTCTTTTAATCCATTTGTGGTTAATGCAAAGGGGATAAAGTTTTTTTCAAATTGAACCGGATTGGTTGGCGCTAGTTCCCAGTGTTTCAATTCGGTCAGATTTACTTGTTCTGCGTCGAATGGGTCCTCTACATCATAGGCGTCCGGAAAGTTGACCGGCAAAATAAACCGAGCCCGTGTTTCCTTCATTTCATGAATACGTTGGTATTCATTCCCGCTTCCTTTCATAATGTAACTCACATTAAATTCTGTAGCGATTTTTTGCGCGCGCAAAACACTTAATTTATCGGTTGTTTCAAAAACCTGTGGTAAGGTTTGCAATTGGTTAAACGCATCCAGTGAAATGTTATATTCCTTTCGTGGTGTTTGGGTTGCGTACCAGCGGGCATCCAAATAAGTTTGTCTCAAAAGCGCAATAGAGCCGGCGAGGGCATCAGGATAGTTCTGAGTAGAAATTCCCTTTCGAAAGGAATAAAGCGCAGCCGCTTTTTCTTTAATTATTGATTCGTTTTCTTTTTGTGATGAAAGTGTTACCAGCACAGCGCTGCCCCTTACAATTCCATCTTTTTGAGAACTAAGTACTACACCAAAACCTAAACGACGCAATTCATCTGCTGATTTTGCATCGTTTACAAACATACGATATGCATCCGTCTCAGGTTTTATTGCCATGTTCCAATTGTAGGCACCTTTTGTTCCGCTTTCCATTTGAGGACCATATCCTGATTTTTGGGGAGCTTTTGCATCAGGCATTCCATATTCGGAATAAATGTCAATAAACGAAGGGTAAATATGTTTTCCTTTTAAATCATACACTACAGCACCGGCAGGTTCTGTTAGTTTTTCTCCGGCACCAAGAATAATTCCGTCCTGAATAATCAACGAGGCGTTGGCAATTGTTGTTTGATAGTCAACATGCAATGTTACATTTTTAAAAATATAAACATTATGATGATTTGATGGCGCACCATTAACAGGAAAGGTAGTTTGCGAAAAACAAACAGAACTGAATTGCAGAGCAAAAACAACAAGAATTTTTTTTAGCATAATGAATGAATTAAACTTTTTCAATGATTACAGCATATCCCTGACCAACACCGATACACATGGTGACCAACGCGAAACGTTTTTGCTGTTCGTGCAATTCCATTGCGGCACTCAGCAGTATTCGAGCTCCACTCATTCCAAGAGGATGGCCAAGTGCAATGGCTCCGCCATTCGGGTTCAATCGAGGGTCGCGATCTTCAATTCCCCAAGATCGAACACAAGCAAGTGCCTGCGAAGCAAAGGCTTCATTTAGTTCTATAATATCAATATCCTTCCAAGATAATCCTGCTCGTAGTAAGGCTTTGTTTGCGGCTTCAACAGGTCCGATGCCCATAATACGTGGCGGAACTCCGACTGCAGCAGCGGAAACAATTCTGGCGAGAGGTTTTAGGTTAAAGGAGGCAACAGCGCTTTCGGATGCGAGTAAAATTGCTGCCGCGCCATCGTTCAGTCCGGATGCATTTCCCGCGGTAACACTTCCATCCTTACGAAACGCAGGTTTCAATTTGGAAAGTCCTTCCAGTGAAGTCTCAGGTTTTACAAATTCATCAATTGAAAAAAGTAAGGGATTACCTTTTCGTTGCGGAACTTCTACCGGAATAATTTCTTTTGCCAGTCTTCCTGACTGAATTGCACGATTGGCTTTTTGCTGACTCCAAACTGCAAAGGCATCCTGATCCTCACGTGAAATTCTGTATTCGTTGGCGAGATTTTCTGCGGTCTCGCCCATTGCATCAACGCCGTATTTTTCTTTCATCTTTGGATTGATGAAGCGCCATCCGAAACTTGTATCGAACAGTTGCTGGTCTCTGCCAAATGCTGCGGAAGATTTTGAAAGTACCCAGGGTCCGCGTGTCATGTGCTCCACGCCACCGGCAACCATAAGGTCTGCGTCTCCGGTCATGATCACACGCGCTGCGTCCATTGCAGCAGAGAGTCCTGAAGCACACAAGCGATTTACAGTTTGTGCAGCAACAGTAATTGGATAATCCGCCAATAAGCCGGCCATGCGTGCAACATTTCGGTTATCTTCACCGGATTGGTTGGCACAGCCAAGAATGATTTCTGTAATCGCAGCAGGATCAACGGATGAGTTACGATTCATCAATTCCTTTAATACCAAGGCTGCGAGATCGTCAGTTCGAATCGCAGAAAGTGTCCCTCCAAAATTTCCGATTGGCGTTCGAACGCCGCTGATAAGATATGCCGTTTTCATTGTATAATATTCATTGTGAAACTACCTCGTTCGCGCGAGAAAAGCAAACAAAAAATTCAATCTTCTTCCAATTGTGAAAGAGCTTCACGCAGTTCAGCAAGTGCCTTCCTATTTTTCTGCTTTATGGCGATGTCAATTCCTTTCCGGTAAGTATCTTTTGCGGTTGAAATTTCATTAAATTTTTCGAATAGCTGGCCTAATTGATAGTAAGAAGCAAGGTAATCGGGCTGAGCGGACAGCAAATTTGCAAGCATTTCAATCGCTTTTTGATGTTCGCTTCCGGAAGAGTATTCCATGGCCAACGCATGTTGGAGAAAGGCATCCGTTGGTTCAGCCTTAAGCATTTTTTGCAATTGCTCAACACGTGCCGTATTCATAAAACCGTGGTTATGCGCTTTTAAACTGATCAAGGAACCGCGCATCATTTTCGAAAAACAGACGTAGGTCTTTGACTTGGTATTTCAACATTGTAATTCGCTCAATTCCCATTCCGAAGGCAAAGCCTGTAAATTTTTTACTGTCAATGTTGCAATTTTCCAGTACCTGAGGATCAACCATGCCGCAACCGAGAATTTCAACCCAACCACTGTGTTTACAAACATTACAACCTTCGCTCTTGCAAAGTGTACAGGAAATATCCATTTCAGCGCTGGGCTCTGTAAACGGAAAGAAAGAGGGCCGTAGCCGAATTTTAGTTTCCGCGCCAAACATCTCGCGTGAAAAATAAAGCAAGGTTTGTTTAAGATCAGCAAAGGAAACTTTTTTATCAATATATAATCCTTCTACCTGATGAAATTGACAGTGCGCTCTTGCTGAAATGGCCTCGTTTCGATAAACCCGACCGGGAGAAATTGTACGAATCGGCGGCTGTTGATGTTCCATGATATGAACCTGTACACTTGAAGTTTGGGTACGCAGCACAATAGCAGGATCTGTTTGCACATAAAATGTATCCTGCATATCACGTGCAGGATGATTTTCGGGAGTATTAAGCGCTGAAAAATTATGCCAGTCGTCTTCAATTTCACGGCCGTCGCTGACTGTGAATCCAATTCTTGAGAAAATTTCAACGATTTTATTACGTGTAATAGAAATTGGATGGCGTGTACCATTTTGAGCAATTGGAACCGCGGGGAGGGTTAAATCAATTCGTGTTGACAAAGCAACATCGTTTTCATCATGTGTATTTTTCGCTTGTGTTATTTTTTCATTCGCCTTTTCGCGAAGCAAATTTATTCGTTGTCCCAATTCGCGTTTGAATTCCGGAGGAACATCGCGAAATTCTTCGAACAACGCAGTAAGGCTTCCTTTTTTTCCGAGCCATTTTATGCGAAGTTCTTCCGCAACTCCTGTTGAACTGATAGCAGTCGAATCGATTTCCTGTTCAAGCGATGAAATTTTTTCACGAATATCCATTCTGCAAAAATAGGGTTTTGTCTTTTACAACATTTTCAACCAGCCGACTTCTTTTTCAGATAATAATCGCCATCTGCCTTTCGGTAAATCTTTTTTTGTCAATCCGGCGAAAAATACCCGATCAAGTTTAATAACCTCGTAACCCAAGTGTTCGAAAAGTCTACGGACAATTCGGTTACGGCCGCTGTGAATTTCAATTCCGACTTCGCGTCTGGATTTCGCCTCACCTGCAAATTGAATGTCATCTACTTTTACAGGGCCGTCTTCCAGTGTTATACCGTCAACTATTTGCTGAAAGTCTTCACCTCTCAGATTTTTATCCAGCGTAACCTGATAGATTTTTTTGATTTCGTGTTTGGGATGGGTGAGTTTGGTTGTTAGTTCGCCATCGTTGGTAAATAGCAGAACCCCTGTGGTGTTACGGTCAAGTCGCCCAACAGGGTAAACGCGTTCACGCGTAGCACCCTGAATTAACTCCATTACTGTTTTTCTTCCGCGCTCGTCGTCCATTGTAGTGATGTAATCTTTTGGTTTATTCAAAAGGATGTAAACTTTTCGCTCCGATTTAATAACTCCTCCACCGTAATTCACGACATCGCCGGGATTTATTTTAAATCCCATTTCGGTAACTACTTTTCCGTTAACGGTAACCGCACCTGCCTTGATAAGATTGTCTGCTTCACGGCGTGAACAAATACCGGCATTTGAAATATACTTGTTGAGGCGGATTGGACCATTTTCTTCTTTTTTTTCCAAATGAAGTATTTCATCGCGAAATTTTTTTCTTGAATTTTTCTTTTCTTTTGAGAAATCTTTATTTGATTTTCTTCTATCCGAAGAAAAATTTTCTGACGCCTCTCCTTCATCTCGTCTGCGGAAGGGTCTCTCAGATTTTTTTTCGTATGAATTTCTTTCTCCACGTTCGCCATCATCTCTTCTCCGATAAGGTTTGTCGCCAAACGATTTTTTTCCGAATGAACTTTTACGTTCTCCACCATCATATTCTCGTTTTTCACGAAAGGGTCTCTTGGATTCACCTTCGCTCGCATCTCTT
>OMJH01000197.1 GCA_900299295.1 Bacteroidota bacterium | reverse complement strand
GATTAAGAGAAACGCCAAAAAGATATATTAAATTCCTTAAAGAATTTTTAGAACCCAAAGAATTTAATTTTACTTCATTTGAAGCTGAAGGAACAGACGAAATGATTATTCAAACTAATATTCCATTTTACTCACTTTGCGAACACCATACTGCACCATTTTTTGGGGTTGCCAACATTGCGTATGTTCCAAGTGGTAAAATTGTTGGGTTGAGTAAATTAGCAAGAACGGTAGATTTATATGCAAATAAATTTCAGAACCAAGAAAGAATAACAACCCAAATAGCTGAAAGATTACAGAAGGAACTAAATCCTAAAGGGGTTGCGGTAATGTTAAAAGCGCAGCATTTGTGTATGTGTATGAGGGGGGTTAAAAAACACGACACATGGACACAGACAAGTAAAATGGTGGGCGTGTTTAAAAATGATGACAAAGCGAGAAATGAGTTTTTGAATTTAATAAAATAAAGTATTTTTATTGTCTAAATAAAACAACATGACTATTAAACAATACAACGGACAGGAGGCAACATTTTACATTCAATGTAAAGGATTACATTCTGGCAGACCACTAAAAAAACCAATACCAAACTGTTTCGCGGTATTTACGGATATTCCAAACGCTTTTGAATTGGCTTACGCAGTATTTACAGCAAGAAAATATGAAATATACATCAAAGGTTCGGTTATACCTTTTATTAGGTTATCTGACGCTAAAGAAGTTTTATCTAAATTTGCAAACAAAAGCACTTATCGTATTGAAAGCAATCTTAAACAAATTGAACTCATTGATAAGCAAATTATAAATCTGAAAAAGCAAATAGAAAATTTAGAACATTTGAAAAAATATAACGCTAAAGTTATTTGTAATATATAAACTCGTTAAAATCTCGTTATGAGAGATGGAAGAAATGGTGGCAAATTAAAGTCTGGTAATACTAAAAATGTTGGCAGAAAAAAATCATTACCTGAACTTGACGTGCTATTGGCAGACGTATTGGGCGAAGAAAAGGACGGCATAGAGGCGGCAAAAGCAATTCTAATGTCATTAAGGGCAAAGGCGGTAAAAGGAGATGTCAGGGCGGCAGAGGTAATATTAGACAGGGCTTATGGGAAAGCGAAGCAAACTACTGATATGAATATTTCAGGAGTAACAATAAGAAGTTTTACAATAGTTTCTCCTGATGAACAAAGCGATAGCGGTAAATAAAATTTACCAAAAAGCTATAAAAAATACATCACAAATCCTTATACTTTACGGAAGCGCAGCCAGTGGAAAAAGTTATTTCGCAGCACAGAAAACAGTTTTACGATTACTCAGTGAGCAAGGACACCGTATATTAGTAATCAGAAAGGTCGGGAATACAATAAAAGACAGCGTGTTTGCACTGTTAAAAGAAGTCATCAGCGACTGGGGTGTATATTCAGAATTTGAGATAAATAAAACCGATAAAACGTTTCTTCACCTACCAACAGGAAATGAAATAATCTGCAAAGGATTAGACGAACCTGAAAAGATTAAGTCTATTCAAGGAATAACAAGTATGTGGATAGAAGAAGCCACAGAATTAGATTTTAACGACTTTACACAGCTTTTACTCAGGATAAGGGGTGATAAGCCAAACTACGTTCAATATTTACTTACGTTCAATCCTATCAGTGAAAATCACTGGTTAAAAACCAATTTAGTAGAAAGTCCGCATTACACCAAGACTTTAATTAAATCTACTTACTTAGACAATGCCTACTTGACGGACCAGGACAAAGCAACATTAGAACGGCTCAAAGAAACAAACCCACTTTATTATCAAATCTATTGTTTAGGAGAGTGGGGCGTGGAAGATAAGTCAGGCAAGTTTGCCTATGCTTTTGATGCGAATAAACACGTTTCAAAAGTTCCGTTAATATATAATGAGAATGAACCTTTATATCTTAGTTTTGACTTTAACGTAAACCCTATTTCGTGTCTTGCAGCACAATATTATAACAATACTTTATACTGCCTTAATTCTTTGAAGTTAGAGAATAGTAATATCTATGAGTTATGTGATAGGATATTAGCCACTTATCCGCAAGCCCTTTATATTGTAACAGGCGATGCAACAGGACAGGCAAGGTCGGCATTAGTAAATGATAATCTGAATTATTACAAAGTAATCAAACAACAATTAGGGCTAACTGATACACAGGTGCAAGTTCCTGCAATTAATCCATCCTTAGTTGAAAACAGAGTTTTGATAAATGCGGTCTTACAAACGCAGCCTGTTTTGATTGACAAGGAACATTGCCAGCCGCTTGTTTATGACTTAACTTATTGTGAAGTAGATGCTGATAATAAGTTAGTGAAAGACCGCTCAAACGAGGCACGCAAAGCCGATGCGATAGATTGCTTCAGATATGTGTTGGCAAAACTTTATAAAACACTTTTAAGACTACCAAAACATGGAATACCTGATAGCAGCAGTAATTAATTCTTTCTACATTGTAGGTCTGTGGTACTCTTTTCAGGAAGGGCAGATTTTTGAACAGTTAAACCCTTATCCGTATATTAACAAATGGAAACCAGACAATGTATTTTTAAAACAATTATTTAAACCGATTATAGGGTGTATAGTCTGCATGGCATCGGTTCATGGAATAATTTTTTTTATTTGTTGGAATAAATTTATTCAACCATTAGATTTTCACTTAATTATTTTTTATATTTGCGCGGTTGCAGGAATAAACAGATTGCTTTACAATTTAGCTGATTTATGACTTTAACAGAGTGCAGGGATTTTGTAATAGGCAGGGGTTGGAATTACTCAGGAACGTGCGGTTGTTCAACTAATATGTATAAGTACAAAAAACCAACACAAGGCAGTTATGAGATACGAATAGGAATAAGAGCAGAAATCTATTCAATAAGGCAATTTGAACGAACAATAAGACAAGGAAACATAAATGAATTTGAAACAAACTATAATCAACTTTTTGGAGAAGGCTAAACCGAAACCAAAAGTAAACAAACCGACCTTTGCAGTAGAATTACACCACCCTGTAATCTTTGCTTTTGAAAGTGGAGATATCAAGTATTATCAGTTTCAGGATATATTTCAGTTATGTCATTCACGAGCGTTTAGAGCAATGGAAGTATATGAAGAAGCGCAAATGCGAACCACTAAAGAAATGTTACTTCTTCATGTAGAGGCAACAGACAAAATTCTAACTAGCGATAAAATTGATATTTTCGCAATGAAGAAACTAAACGACCAGTTGAAAGAACGTTTAGAATTTATAATTTCATCTGATACTATTTGGAAACTTGCCTCAGTAGTTTTTTTTGATGAAAAGGAAAACCCATACGACTATGATTATCGCTACGGAATTGAAAAGATTAAGCTATGGAAGAAAGAGAAAGACGTTGCTAATTTTTTTTTGAATACGCCTATAAACAAACTACTTCCCTATCTCGATATGTCAGAGAACGATTTAAGAACCTATATTTCAGTGGGACAAGCACTGACGAAACAACAGATAGAGAACCTATCGCAGTACACTTCCAAGACAGGGCAGAGCAGAGATTTATTCAAAACATTAGAGTTGCTGAATTAAGCAAGCCATTAGGGAAGCCATTTTCCCACTTCACATTTATAGAATGGCATTTACTCCGAGAGGAGATAGAACTTCAAAACAAGAAGTCCGATGGTTGAAAAAGTAGTTATAGAGGTAAGCGGAACAACCGATGTTGATAAGACCATAGACCAGTTAGAAAAGATTGGAAAGGTTGATAAACAAAATGCTGACCAATTTAAGAAATCAAATGCAGAATTTCAGAAAGGACTAAAAGAAAGTCAAACAACTACTGAAAAGGTAACTGCAAATATTAAAAATCAGTTTGCAAGTTTAGGTGCATCTATTGCCGGTGCTTTTGCGGTTCAATCAGTTATTAATTTTGGAAAAGCAGCTTTAAATAGTTTTATGGAAGCAGAACGAGGCGAAAGACTATTATTTAATGCAATAGGAAAAAATCAAAAAGCATTTGATGGATTAATAAAACAAGCTGAGAAACTACAAAACACAACAGTATTTTCAGATGACCAGATAATAGCGGCTCAATCATTTCTTGCAGCACAGGGAAGAACAGAAGCACAGATTAAGAAAGTCATTGAAGCCGCAGTACAACTTTCAACAGTAACAGGGCAAGACCTTCAAACTACCATAACCCAGTTGGATGCTACTTTTGAGGGAAATATTGGTCGTTTAGGCAAATTAGATGAACGATTTAAGGGACTTACAAAAACACAATTAGAAAACGGAGCTGCAGTAGATTTAATTGCGGAAAAATATAAAGGTTTTGCAGAAAGTGAACTCGAAACAACATCTGGAAAACTTGCTCGATTAAATAATATTTGGGACAATGTAAAAGAAAAAATCGGAGGTGCTATTGTTTCACTTGCTGATTATATGGCACAGAATAGTCTTTTAGTGCAAGCATTAACAGCCACAGACGAACAAATGTCTGATGCAATATTAAAGGGTAAAATATTTAACGGAGTGGTTGCTGATATTAATCAGTCAATGGGAGATGACTTTCAAAATGCTTCTCAGGATTGGGCTAATAACCAAGCAAAAAACTACAAATCAACTGAAAAAGTAAAAGAAACCGTAGGTGTTCTTTTAGACCAAATTAAACAACTTCAGGAAGCCTATAAAGAAACATCTACTGCTGAAGAATATGCTGTAATTTCCGATAAAATAAAAGTAGTACAGGAAAAACTAAAAAAGATAGTTGGCGAAACCACTGATAAAATAAAAGAGCAAAAGAAAGAATTAGGCACACGCATAGATGACACTTTGGGAGGAACTTTAGATGTAAAAGATTATGAAGCAAAACAAAAAGAGATAGCAGATTTAGCACAGGCAGGTCGCGACAAGGCAGAAGAAATCAGAAAAAAGGAATTAGAAGATAGGTTAAAAATGGATGACCTTATTGCTGAAAATGCAAAGAAAAACGAGGAAGAAATAACAAAGAATTTAGAGGAAGAACAACAGAAAAGAAAAAAAATACAAGAAGATATTTATAATACAGCTTTTCAATTAGGAAATATGTTTCTTAATTTTGAGCAACAACGCGAACAACAGGCAACGAATTATAAATTACAACTTCTTCAAACTGAATTAGAGGCAGAACATATTACAAGGGCTGAATATGATGCAAAGCGAAAAGAAATTTTAAAACAAAATGCAGAAAAGCAGAAAGAAATGGCAATTTTTCAAGCCACTATTAACGGGGCTTCTGCTGTTTTAAAAGCATATTCTGATGAAGGGGCGGTAGGTGCAGCTTTAGCTGGAGTTTTGGCTTTAGCAGAACTTGCATTAATATCAGCTACACCGCTTCCACAATTTGAGAAAGGTGGTAAAGTAAAAGGCAAAAGACATAGTGAAGGTGGAACACCGATAGAGGCAGAGGAAGGCGAGTTTGTGATTAATAGAAAAGCGGCAAAGAAAATAGGTTTTGACACTCTGGAAATGCTGAATAAGGGAGTAATACCACCAAAACTTTTAAGGCAAGGATTGAATGATACTAAAAATAAGACTTTTGAAAATCGGTTAATCAGTGTTTTAGGAAGTTCGCAGGACTTTGACACCTATCCATTAGAAAGACTGATGAAAAAAGGACTAAGGCAAGAAAGAGAAATGACTGAAACGCTGGTAAAAGTTATCAGAGGAAATTCACGTAAACGCGGAGGTTATTAATGAAAACTATTTTACTTCTTATTTTTAGCTTTAATTGTGTTGCACAGTCATATAAAGATAAGTTTATTGCAGGGGCAACTATTGGAGTAATCGGACATTCATTAAGTATAGCAGCTTTAACAATGCGAGAAACACCAAATCCGAACAGAGATTATTTAACCAATAGAAATGATGCAAGGGCAATGATGTATTTTGGTGCTTTTGCTTCTGCTTTTGGAATTATAACAACTATTCAGGCAAGCGCACAAGTAAAAAGAAAAGTAAAATTCACCACCACAGGATTAATAATTGAGTTCTGATGAAATTCTATTTAGATAATACTTTATATGATAATCCTCACGGTTGGGAAACACTCAATGAAAGGCTTTATTATGCAGATGGAATAAATGGTTATTTAACGGAAATAAACGGTACTATTCTATTCTTTGGCGGTGCTTATACATACCTCTATAATCAGTTTCAATTAGGTATCTGTAATTCAGTTTCAATACTTATAACAGATAATTGTGCGGATGGAAACGAAAAGAAAGTTTTTGAAGGTCTTATATTTTTAACTGAGGTAACTTTTGATTTAATTAATTGTTCTGCTGAAATTGAATTACAGGATAATTCTTTTCTTGCTAAAATTGATAATAATAAATCTATCAAATGTTATTTAGGAGTTACAAGAAGTAAAAATGATATTGATATTTCTGCATTTGATAATCCTCAAACCAATATAGCATTAAGGGCGAATAATAATGCAGCCGATGTAACTAATGCAACAGGTTATAGAATTTCAGATGCTTTTAAATTTCTTATTGCTTTTATGACCGATGGAAAAGTAGAATTTGTTTCTGATTTTTTTTCCACGACTTCAACTGATTTAACAGCAGCTTATTCTGTTGTAATGACTGGTTCACAAATAAGATTAGGTAATCTATATGAAAAGAAAGTTTATATTTCTTATGAAGATTTTTATAATGACATAAATAGCCTTTTTAATATAGCCTTTTCAATAGAATTAATTAATGGAGTTCCTACTATAAGAATAGAACCAAAATCATATTATAGGCAAACAGGAGAGATAAATTATTTTAATAATCCTGAAGAATTAAGCAGAATAGTAGAAGCAGATAAATTATATTCTAAAGTTAAATTCGGAAGCGCAGAGGTTTCTACCACCTATACTTATTTTCCAGATGTATTATTCAGCGGTTTTGACAAAGAAGAATATCATTTGCTTGGTGAATGCAATACCAAAACTATATTAGACCTTTCGCTAAATGATTTGATTAACGATACTAACATTATTCAGGATGTGCTTCCAAGCGGCTCTGGTAATGCGAATTATGATGAAAATAATTTCATTGTCGTTTTAGATAGTTCAAATGTAAATAGAAGTGATTTAACAATAGGTGCATTAACCTATTTCTACAATAAACCACTTACAAATTATGGAGTATCTATCTATTGGTTCGGTGGTATTCCTTCAAGCATAGCGCAATTTATCGGAAATGGGGATGATACTTTTTGGACTGCCTTTTCAACAACAACTCAAACAATAGCATCTGGCGCACAGGATGTAATTTTATTTCCTGATGATAGCACACCGCCATATAATGATATAAATAATAATTATAATCCTGCTACTGGTAGATTTACCGCTCCGCATGATGGTTTTTATGCTTTTGAATTAAATCAAATATTTAATGGTTATCCTTATTCAACAATAATTGAGCGATATAATTCAGGTGGCGTACTTCAGGAGTATATAAGTGGAGGTTTTTTTATTCCTCCGTTTAATTATTTTCTAACAAATGTAGGACAGGGATATTCGCCCCCATCTACAATATTTGAATTAAATTATGTTTGGGGATTTCAAATGACAAGTGGTGATTATGTACAAATAAAGGGATGTCCATATTATGGTAGTTCTGCAACATTATTGCAAGGAACTTATTGGAAATGCGGATTTGCAGTTACAGGTGGCGGTATTGTTCAGAATTATTCAAGTAATGATATGCCATTAATTCAAAACAATTTAGGTTATAACATTTCCTGCGACAAATGGGAAGAAATAAAATCTACACCATTTAAAACATTTTTGATTAATTTTGCAGACGGAAACAATCAAAATCAGACTATAAAGGGTTGGTTAAAAGAAATCAGCCGCAACATTACAACAGGCGCAAGCCAAGTAACGCTAAATTCAAAGCCGAGTGGCTAATTACATACCTTTTCAACCTGTAATATTTAACGAGCAGACAGATGAATGTTTACTTAATACAAGTAACTATCTTATGCCTGTTCAAAGCGGTGATAAAACACAGTTTCAATTAAAGATAGAACCGTGTGCAAGTTCCCCAGATATAGTTTCAAACGGAAATTTTTCATCCTCTACTGATTGGTCGGTAGGTAGCAACTGGGCAATCGCAGGAAATGAAGCAACACATACAGCAGGAGTAGGGGGTACACTTACTCAGAACGTGCCTTTTACAAGTTCGTTATACTACCGAATTATAGTAGGTTTCTCAAACATCACATCAGGAAGTTGTGCGGTTAAGTGTGGATTATTGACACGCGGAACAGTATCAGCGGATGGAGTTTATGAATTTGAACAAAGCGGAGCATTATTAGGAACAGGACTTAATTTCGTTGCTTCTTCCGATTTTCAAGGGGTTATTAATTACGTTTCGGTCCTTGTTTATAAAGTAGATAAATTGAAATGTATTATTTATGATTTACAAGGAAACCAGCAGATAATTTTAGATAATACAGACGGTTATTTTTCAATTAAAGCACCTTATCTTACTGTTACTATTGATTGGACTGCTTTAGGACTTGCCTATGGATGTTATTATATCGGAGTATGTGATGAATGTACCAATACTTGTTCGCAGTTATATCTTGCAGGCGATGACTGGTATAATTCTAACTTTTGGACTAAAACTGTCAACAACAATGCTACAACCACCTTCACATTATCAGGCAACGCATGGACTTACGCCTCTACAAGTGGCACAGGATGGGGAAGAATAGTATCACAGGCTAATCTATGCAACGGAAGAACTTACAAAATAAGTTACAAGGTAAAAGGATTAACAGGCGATGCCACAGTAACTCCAAAATGCGGAACAACATCAGGAACAACACGAACTACTAACGGAACTTATACAGATACGATTGTAAGCAATGGAACTACATTTGAGTTCTATGTTGCAAGTTCTACCAATCCATCAGGACTAATAATTTATGACTTTACTTTTTCAGGAATAGAAAGCCAACTGACATCCGACTACTATTCAAATAAATTCAGTTACAAAGAAACATGGGACTGCACTAAAATGATTTCAGCAGTATGCAATGAAAACTCTTTTGGAATGGGTTTTAATTTAACTGGATTTATTCCGCGAGTAAGGGTAGAAAGCAAGATAATTCTAAGCCACTATCCTCAAACGAGAGTAAAAACAAAAGACAGTTTAGGCGCAAAGAAAGTAGATTATTTCACAGGTGATAAAAACTGGAGGTTAAAAATTTTAAGAGTACCCGAATACGTGATGGATTTTCTTTCACTATTGACAGGTTTTGACCATTGGTATATTGATAGTGATGAGTTTTTTTGTTCGGAAGATGAAATGGCAGAACCAAAACCTAATAAATTTTTCAATGTATATGACATAGATATTGAATGTCAGAAACAAACCATGCAATTAGTAAATAAGAGTTGCACCGATAACACAAATAGCGGAACAATAGACAGTGAACAAGTCTATATGAGTTCAGGCAATACAGTAACTATGAGTACAGGATTACAAGTAACTTTATCAACACATTAACAATGACACTTTCACAATTTTCAGATGGCACTTCGCTAATAATAGGAGATAGCGATATATTTTATTTTGCACAAAACGGAACGGAATACAGAATGCCGTTTTCTACCATTAAATCAGCTTTTGGCAATGTAATGTCGGCTTCACTTTCTATTCCAACAGCGAGCGTATTAACGCTAAATGCAACACCTTTAGAAATAGTTGCAGCACCAGGAGCAGGGTACGCTATTCAGGTTATTTCAGCTTCGTATAAACTAACTTATAATTCCGTTGCCTATGCAACCAATACGACACTTCAGCTAATTTGCAAAGGAGCGAGTATTCCGCAAAAATCATCAGGCAGCGCAGCTTTGGCAGCCACAACAACACAAATAAGTCATATTAATTCTGACACTAATCCAACAGCAGGAAATACACAAATTGTTGAAAATGCAGAATTGCAGGTAAAGGTCGCAACTGGTAACCCAACAGCAGGAAATTCAGATATAAAGGTTTATGTACTTTACAGGCTTATAACATTATGAGAGGTATAGTAATTTGTGCTTACGGACATCCTTATTACGGAGTTTATGCTGCTAATCTTGCAGCATCTATAAAATTCTCATGTCCTGAGTTATCTATTACGCTATTGCATGATGAAGCAGGGGTGCGACATTTTACACCAAATCACTTTCAATTATTTGACCGATTACATACTATTCCGCAAGATTGTTTTTATTCAAATGGAGTTTTACAATTTTACAGGGCAAAACTTTTCTCTTATTTTCTTAGTTCGTATGAAGAAACTATTTTCTTAGATGCAGATATGATAATGCTTCCGAAAGGGCGCAATCTGAATACTATTTTTGATGAATTAAAAGATATAGATTTTACAATTCAGAATAGAAATAACTTTGAAATAAATCAGGAAACAAGTCCTGATATGTGGGCTAATCTTGCAGATATAAAAACAGCATATCAGATAAGCGAAGGAAAATTCTATTACATATCGAGTGAATTTATTTACTTCAAAAAAAGTGAAAAGAACGAAAAGATTTTCAAAGATGCTATCACTATTTATGATAGCCTTAAAATCAGTTATAAACGTTTTGGCGGTGGTATTCCTGATGAGTTGCCTCTTTCTATTTCTATGCTTTGTAACGGGATTAATCCTCACGAAAATGGTTATTCACCTATCTATTGGGAAAGTGCAGAAAAGAAAGGGTACAGATTAGAACAACTTTATCAGACTAAATACATAGGTTATTCAGCAGGCGGACACATAGCAGCCAACAACCGAATGAAAGAAGTCTATAATACTTTAGTGCAGTTTTATGCAGCGAAATACGGCTTACCACCGTTCCTTTTCAGGGATAAAAGGTCGTTTATAAAAGAAAGAGCAAATCTGTAATCATGGACAAATCATTTTTTGATTATTACATAAAAGAAAAAAAGAAACATTATTTTTATGATGTTACTGTAAAACTTGCACAGCACGTTAAATTCCATTTCGAGGGAGTTAAGAACCTTATCTATCCTTATGAGAAAGAAAATGAATATTTCAAAATCTTAATCGAGGAACGCAGACCGAATGAAAGTACAATGGTATGGGAGCATCGTAGGAAACAGTACACCCCTGTTACTAAACAAATATGCTCAAAAGTTACCACAGCTTTAAAGAAAATACCACGTTCTTTAGGTTGGTCTATAAACTTTTCCGACACCGATATTCCTGCATTGGTAGGTGAGGAAAGAAGTTTAGAGGAATATGTAACAGAATATTATCCTGTTTATAATTCAGTTGATAACTGGTATTTTGCAGAGATTTTAGAAAAACAGTTGAAAGATGCCAACGGACTTTTAGTAGTTCTACCTTATGAATATTATTTACCGCTGGAAGAATTACAGAAACGCCCCGAAAATGAACTATTGATACCGATAGGAATATTCATCCCAAGTGAAGCTGTAATAGATTTTAAACATGATGATTATGCTTTAATTTATTCTAATGAAAAGTTTGAATACCTGAATAGCGAAGGAAAGAAAGAACAAGGCTCTGTTTATTGGTTAATTGAGAAAGGACAATTTACTAAAATATTTGTTCAGGCGAAAGGTGATTATCAGGTAGTGCCATTTGCTCCTCTTCCTGATAAGTTATCCGCATGGAGAATAGGCGGTAAGGTTCGTGATAGCTACGGAATAACACCTATCTATGACAGTTTTATTTATCCGATGTTGCCAAGTTTAGACCAGGCGGCAAGGGAGGCAAGCGATTTACAGGCAGCAGTAGTTCTACATCTATACCCTACAATGTGGTACTTTGCAGGGCAGGATTGTTTAGAATGTAAATCAACAGGTTTTGTTCTTAAAGCAGGAAAACAAGTAGTTTGCGGAAAATGTGAGGGCAATGGAAGAATATTGCATAGTCCGTATAAAGATATGGCTATTAAACCTACTGAGGCAGGAACACAACCTATTCCAACGCCTCCGATGGGTTACGTTCAAAAAGATGTAGAAATTATAAAGGTACAGGATGAAAGAATAAAAGCACATAAATACGATGCTTTGTCTGCTTTGAATATGCAATTCTTAGACCAAGTACCATTGAATATTTCGGGCGATGCGAAAAGTATTGACCGCGATGAATTAAATAACTTTCTATCTGAAATAGCTTTTAATATTAAAAAGAACCTCGAATTAATTTACGAACAAATAGCAATGCAGCGTTATCCGTTTATCAGTGAAGAAGAACAGGATAATATGTTGCCTGATATTGCAGTTCCTTTAAATTTCGACATAGAAACATTAGAGGGAATGACAAATGAGATTAAAAGATTGATTGATAGTGATGCAGATTTAGGCGTAATAAATGCTTTGGAAATTGAATATACGAATAAGAAATTTGCAGGCAGACCAGATTTGAGAAAAAAAATTGTTGCAGCTAAAAAGTTAGACCCATTTGCGAGAATGAAAAACGATGAAAAGGAAAACCTAGTTTTGAGTGGACTCGCTAAAAAAGAAGATGTTATACTTTCTATTTATATCGTTCCTTTTATCGACAGAGCAATTCGTGAAAATCCTGATTTTATAAACTTAGAAGAAGCGCAACAATTAGAAATATTGAGTAAATATGCTTCTGAAAAAGCTACCGCACCACAATCACAGACTATTATAAGAGATAACAACGGCAACCCCGCATGACCGATTTAGAACTTATAATAAAGTCTATTGAAACGGCAATAAATGATTTTGAAAAAAATCTACCTGCAGTTGAAAAAGATATTGCCTCAAAAGTTACCGCCCTTATAGCTGAGTTAGACATTCGGCAAGGACATATAAAGCCTACTGTTGCTAATCTTCGTCAATTAAAAGTAATTCGCAGAGAAATAAATAAGATATTTCAAAGCGGAAAATATCAAAAGTCAGTAGAAGAGTTGCAGAGTAGTCTTTCGTTAATTGATGCAGCTAATGACAAATATTTTTCTGCAATGGTTTCAGAATATTCAGCACCTTCAGTTTTGCAGGAGGTAAAATCAGTTACTTTATCAGAGATACAAGAAAGCCTATTGTATAGCGGAATAAATGCTAATATAGTAGATGGAATGGCAGATATAATAAAGAATAATATTTTCGGAGGTTCTACATTTTACGAACTGAATAATTCTTTAAAAGATTTCATTCTTTCTTCTGATGACATTCCGAGCCGTTTAGCAAGTTGGAGTAAACAGATAGTAGTTGATACTATACATCAATACTCAGCTACTTATCAACAAATAGTAACCGATGACTTAGGATTAGAATGGTTTGAATATGTTGGAGGAACTGTAAAGGATAGTCGTGAGTGGTGTGTGGCAATGGTTAAAAAACAATTTATTCATAAATCTGAATTACCCGAAATAATTAAAGGATATGTAGATGGGAAGAAAGTTGAAATCTATCCAAAGACAGGACTACCACAGGGAATGATAGGAGGAACAAATCCTAATAACGTACAAGTATTAAGAGGCGGGGATAATTGCCAGCATTTTATGCCGAGCGTGAGCAAGGAAAGAGTTCCTGTAAATATCAGAAAGAAATTTGAAAAATAATTATATTTTCACCATGCCACTAAAAAAAGGAAAATCAAAAAAGAAATTTTATTATAAT
>OMJH01000196.1 GCA_900299295.1 Bacteroidota bacterium | reverse complement strand
CTTGAAAAAGGGGAATTGTATTCCGCAGATAGTATCAAATTTCCCGACTCATTGAAATTTCGTACGCCGGGAGGAAAAGTGGTTTACGGCGGCGGCGGAATTATGCCGGATATTTTTGTACCAATCGACACCACTTTTTCAAGCTCGTATTACAGTAAAATCATGTACAGCGGCTTGCTGAACAATTTTTCATTTCAGTATTCAGATAAAAACAGAACAATGCTGAACGGGTTCAAGTCAGGCCTGAATTTTTCAGAGAAATTTAATGTTACTTCGCAACTGATGAATGAATTGCTCGCTTATCTGGAAAAAAACAACATTAAAAAAGACGAACCCGGTTTCAGAAGAAGTGCTGACCGTATGAAAATTCAGCTGAAAGCATTTATCGGTCGTAGCATTTTCAATAACGAAGGTTATTTTTCCGTTGTGAATCGAGCGGATAAAACCATTAAGTCTGCAATTAATTTACTGAATGGCAAGACGAATTAAGGATAAAAAATTGCTTTTTTTCTTTTCAGGATGAAGTCAAATGTTTAGTTTCGTTTCATAAAATCATAATTACGCTTATGGCATTCGAATTACCAAAATTAAATTATGCGTTCAACGCCCTTGAACCGCACATTGATGCACGTACCATGGAAATTCATCACGGGAAGCATCATCAGGCCTATGTTACCAACCTGAACAACGCGATTGCCGGCAGTGAGGCGGAGAAGTTAAGCGTAACTGAAATTTGTAAAAATATTTCCAAATTTCCTGTTGCAGTACGCAACAACGGAGGCGGACATTTTAATCATGATATGTTCTGGCGAATAATGTCGCCTAATGGTGGCGGTGCTCCTTCCGGGGATTTAGCTTCTGCCATTGATGCCGCCTTTGGAAATTTTGATACGTTTAAAACGCAGTTTTCTCAGGCTGCCGCTACACGTTTTGGATCCGGCTGGGCCTGGTTGATTGTTCAAAACGGGAAGCTTGCCGTTTGCTCATCGCCAAACCAGGACAATCCACTCATGGACATTGCTGAGGTAAAAGGAACGCCCATTCTCGGGATTGATGTGTGGGAACATGCTTATTATCTCCATTATCAAAATCGCCGGCCTGATTACATCGCCGCCTTCTGGAATGTGATTGACTGGAATGAGGTTGCGAATAATTTGAAGGAATTCTAGAAGGAAATTTGTTCAATTTTTCTTACTGTTTTTTTATTTTACAGAATACGTGAAGACTCGAAACCCTCATCTTCCATTAACGGATGCGTTCGCGCTGAGGCGGTTGCCAGTTCGTCGCAACGATTGTTTTCGGCATTATCTGCATGCCCTCTCACCCAGATAAATTTTATTTTGTGTTTATGATAACTGTTAATGAAGCGCATCCACAAATCCGGATTCTTAACGTTCTTAAAATTTTTTGTGATCCATCCGTTCAACCATCCTTTTTCTACGGCGTCAACCACGTATTTCGAGTCGGAATAAACGATCACATTGAGCCCTTCGTATTTTAAGGATTCCAGCGCAACGATAACGGCGAGCAACTCCATGCGGTTGTTGGTGGTCAAGCGGTAACCTTGAGCAACTTCCTTTCTATTCCCGCAAAATTTAAAAACGATGCCGTAACCTCCCGGTCCCGGATTTCCGGAACAAGCGCCGTCAGTGTAAATCTCTACGGGTGCGTTCTTGTCGAATGCCATGTTTAGTTTTTTATTTCCTGACACAACTCAATCAGTACGCCATTGGTACTCTTGGGATGCAAAAAACAAATCAGTTTATTATCGGCGCCTTTTTTTGGTTCCCGGTGAATGAGTTCAAACCCCTCTTCTTGCAGACGTTTCATTTCTGCATAAATATCTTCCACATCAAATGCGATGTGATGGATTCCCTCACCTTTTTTTTCAATGAATTTCGCAATGGCACTGTTCGGGTCGCTGGCTTCGAGTAATTCAATTTTTGTGTCGCCCAGCATAAAGAAGGAGGTGCTTACATGTTCTGATTCCACCGGTTCAATTTTGTAAAACGATTTCCCGAAAAGTTTAGTGAACAAGGCGTTTGAATTCTCCAGATTTTTTACGGCTATACCGATGTGCTCAGGTTTTTTCAGCATGATGTTTTTTTGATGCGATTATTTTTCAGTTATAAAAGTAAACCTTCTTCCAAAAATAAACACTACGTGAAAAATAAATAGGCAATGCAAATTCCCGCAATCACTGCAACGAAATCTGCAATCAGTCCGCAAGCCAACGCGTATCGTGTGTTTTTAATTCCAACGCTTCCGAAATAAACGGCGAGAATATAAAAGGTTGTATCGCTTGAACCTTGGAAAATGCTTACAATCCGACCGGGTAAAGAATCTGCTCCGTAATGGTGCATCGTGTCCAGCATCATGGCACGTGCTCCGCCACCGCTTAATGATTTCATTATGCCCGTTGGCAAGGCCGGAACAAATTCGGTGCGCCATCCAAATGACGAAAAAAGTGCTGTGAGTCCATTCATAAAAACATCCATCGCGCCCGAAGCACGAAATACAGCAACACTTACCAAAATGGCAATCAGGTACGGAATAATTTTAATCGCAACACCGAATCCTTCCTTTGCGCCTTCAACAAATAATTCGAACACATTTAATTTTTTTACAACGCCTGAAAACAAAAACAGCATCACGATAGCGAGCAGTAATCCGTTTCCGGCGTAGGACGAAACCCGCTGCATTTGCTCACCTGACAAATCCTGCAACAGGTAGAGCATTCCCGCTAAAAAAGAAATAAAAATCAGCAGCGGAACAAGAATTGCGCGTTGAAAAAAATTAATGCGTTGAATCAGTGAAACGGAAAGAAGCCCGGCGAGGGTGCCAACAAAGGTGGTGAGCACAATCGGCAAATAAACATCAGTTGGATTTGCGGCATGTTCCTGTGCGCGGTATAAAAAAACAGTCACCGGAATAAGTGTTAGTCCGGCAGTATTTAAAACGAGAAACATGATTTGCGCGTTGCTCGCCTTATCTTTTTTCGGGTTCAGTTCCTGCAAGCTGTTCATGGCTTTTAATCCGAGCGGTGTCGCAGCATTATCAAGTCCGAGCATATTGGCGGAAAAGTTGAGCGCGATTTGTCCTAACGCGGGATGATTTTTCGGAATTTCGGGAAAAAATTTTCCAATGAAAGGAGTAATGGCACGCGAGAGCAAATTTATCAATCCACTGTGTTCTCCAATTTTTACCAGCCCTAACCACAAGCACATTACTCCCGTTAATCCAATTGAAATTTCGAAGCCATTTTTTGCCGCATCAAATAAAGCGCTGACCACAACTTGCAAAATTTCTCCGTTCCCGGCATAAATCAATTGCCACAGTACAGCAACGAGTGCAAAAAAGAAAAAAGATAACCAGATGTAATTCAGGATCATTTATTGCAAATGGAAAGAAAGTTTTGAAAGAAACGTATTCCGTTTTCGCCGGATACTTCAGGATGGAATTGGACCCCCCAGAAATTTTTCTCAGGATGCCGCATGCCTTCGATTGCATACGATTCGGATGAAGCCAGGTGAATAAAGCCCGGAGGTAAGTTAATGCCCTCTGTATGATCTTCCGCCATTGTAAACTCTTTTCCCAAACCATCAAACAACTTATCTTCCGTAATGAGTCGGATGGTTTCATCCCTGCGGATGGCTTCACCGCGGAAAATGGATGCGCCATGCAAAAGACCTAACAGCTGATGCCCAAAGCAAATTCCGAGCACCGGGACATTCCATTCGAGTAGGGGAGAAATTTTTTCACGATAGGGCTCTATCCTAGCCTCAGTAAAAAATACAGGCGATCCGCTGAAAACAATTCCGGTAAGATTTTCAGGGCGCTTAAATTCTTCATCCCATGCAACAATTTCCGCGCAATGCCCTGTCGAGTTAATGCATTCTTTGATGTACTGCGTTTTTTTACTTCCGAATTGTAGAATTAGGATCATGCCCAAAAATAGTTGACAAAAAGTTCACGCACGAGTTTTTCTGAAACGAGTTATTAAGAGGGCGTGTTTTGAAAAGTATTTTGTCTTTGCAGGATCAGGTCAACGATTTTTCTAAAAATAACCTTCATTTTTTAATAAAGCGTATCTTTGACGAATAAAATTATTTTTATGAAATTCGGATTACAGGAATTGATTCTGATTTTGGTTATTGTTTTGCTTTTTTTCGGAGGCAGAAAAATTCCGGAATTGATGCGTGGCCTTGGTCGCGGAATGAAGGAGTTTAAAGACGCTTCAAAAGGAATTGATAACGGTTCCAGCGAAGAG
>OMJH01000195.1 GCA_900299295.1 Bacteroidota bacterium | reverse complement strand
TTCAACGTATTTATGAGTTTCTGCGTCGGTCAATATATCTTGTTGAATTCTTTTTTCCTGAGCAAGCGGGGTGGGGTAAAGTGACCGTCCGTAATTCCCAGCAGCTTTAACATACCCCCCCCCGCCATGAACAGCACGGAAATAGTGGTTTTCAACTTTAACTTTTACTGGTTCAGCATAATATTTCCCTGCAGGGCAGGCAATGATGATGAATTTATAATTATCTGAAGGACGAACGCCAATAGCTTCGTCTGTTGAAATCATAAATGGACGAATGTATAAGGATCCGGTCTCGCTCGTTGGAACCCAGGCTGCGTCCAGACACAGTAATTGATTCAAAGCGCCAAAAAATAATTCCTCAGTAATTTCCGGCATGGCCATGCGATGTGCGGAGATGTTGAGTCGGTTAAAATTATCATGAGGTCTGAAAACAGAAACCTCACCTTTATCGTTTTTGTAGGCCTTCATACCTTCAAAAATGGCCTGACCGTAGTGCAATGCAGATAAAGCGTAACTCATCGGTATTTCGCGATAAGGCTCAATACGTGCATTATTCCATTTTCCGTTGCAAAAATCAGTTATAAACATATGGTCAGTAAAAATGCGACCGAAGGGCACATTATTTACATCCTGATCGTTTACACGACTTTTGATTGTACGTGAAACAGAAATTGAAGATGCGGCTTGAGAAATCATAATTTCTATTGTTATACAAATAAGGGGATTTTTTTTAAGAACTCAAATTATTTAGCGATGATTTTCAACTATTTCTCGAAGTATATGTTAAAATGAATAGCCTTGGGCCCACTTTGCATGACTTGCCTTTCAATTCTCCCTAGTATTTTTATTTTGGTAATTGTTTTCTTTTTATGAAATTTGAAACAAACTATCCCTGATGAAAAATCTTTTCTTTTTTCTTACTTTTTTGATTTTTATTTTCTCTTTTTCGATTTATGCGCAACAATATCCCGGCTATACATTATACAGCATTAAAAATTCTACTAGTGCTTATTTAATCGATACCAATGGAACGAATTATCATAGCTGGACTATAACAGGCAAGCCTACCTGTTATTCAACATATCTGATGCCCGGCGGATACTTGTGGCGCACAGTAACAAAAACCGGAAACTCATTCACAGGAGGGCCGATTTCCGGTGAATTTCAGAAGCTGGATTACAATGGCAACGTGCTGTGGGATTTTGTTTATTCCACAACATCCTATTGTACGCATCACGATATTTGCCCGATGCCCAATGGTAACGTTTTACTGATTGCTTACGAAACAAAGTCTGCTACTGAAGTGGCCGCTGCGGGCTGTTCAACATTTGCAAATATAATGTGGCCGGATAAAATAGTGGAAGTGCAACAAACAGGACCGACAACCGGAAATGTAGTTTGGGAATGGCATGTGTGGGATCACCTTGTGCAAAATACAAATCCGAGCGTCGCCAACTATCAAACCTCTATTGTTAATCATCCTGAACTCTTGAATATTAACTACAATGCGCAGAAAGATTGGCTGCATGTGAACGGAGTGGATTACAATCCAATTTTAGATCAGATAACTTTCAGTTCTCATAACATGAATGAAATGTATGTGATTGATCATAGTACAACCACCGCCGAGGCCGCGAGCCACAGCGGCGGAAATTCAGGAAAAGGTGGAGATTTTTTATACCGTTGGGGAAATCCTGCGGCTTACGGCGCTGCCGGTACACCAATTTTCAAAGTTGTTCACGATGCGCATTGGGTTCCTGAAGGTTGCCCTAACGCCGGTGATTTAACCGGATACAACAATCAGGGAATTTCAACGACGGCTTCCTGTGCCGATATTTTCACGCCTCCGCTTATCGGATATAATTACACAATTAATTTGGGTTCTGCGTTTGGTCCTGCTACCTACAATATTCGTCAGGCATCTGGCGGATACAACAGCAACGAAGGTAGCGCTTACCAGTTACCCAACGGAAATATTTTACTGAACATGGGCATTTCAGGTTATATCAAAGAATTTAGTCCAAGCGGAACCTTATTGTGGTCACAAACCTTAACAGGCGGAAACGCAAAGGCCCACCGTTATTCAAATTGTTATATTAACAATGCACCACCTCCAATTCCTGTTATTACTCAAAACGGCAGTACACTTACATCAACTGCGGCTACAGATTACCAATGGTATTTAAATGGACAAGCGATTCCCGGCGCGACATCTCAAACTTATTCACCTACTCAAAGCGGAATTTACCTGGTCAGAACAACCGACAGCAATTTTTGTGTTTATGAATATTCATTGGGTTTTAATTTTGTTCTAACAACAGGATTACAGACAACTCAAGATGTGAAATTTGATATTTATCCGAATCCTTCCAATGGCTTGGTTTATATTCAGGATGAAAAGTTCAGTGGCAAGCGTTTTGAAATTTTTGTTTATGATGTAAACGGAAAGCTCGTTTTGAAAAATAAAACCATATATCAGTTGAACCTTCGTGATTTTGGCTCCGGAATTTATCAGGTTATGATTGTTCCGGAAAATGCTCCGGCAATTAGTCGTAAGATTGTAATAACTGAATAATTTTATCTATGAAAAAAATACTTTTCATTCTCGTTTTATTAAATGGTTCTTTTGCTTTTGGAAAAAAGGTAAAATTTGCTGTTGACATGAGCGGGCAAATTATTAATCCGCTAGGAATACATGTTACCGGCGATTTTCAGACTGCGGCAGGATTTGCCGGCGGGAACTGGACCTCAGCAACATTGATGGCACAGGAGATTTCCGATACGAATATTTACAGCATCATAGTTGATATTCCTGCTTTTGCCAAATATGAATACAAATTCATGAACGGCGATCAGTTTTACGAGGCAGAATTTGTTCCGCTTGAATCACGCGTGGGTTATAATTTTAACGATAACCGCTGGATTTATGTGGATTCACTTGCGAACGACACTACATTCGTAGGCGCAATCCGTTTTGGTGGCAATGCACCCATGAATAAAAAACTTGTTCGTTTTTATGTGGATATGGTGAATGAAGTGGTTTCTTCCGCAGTACCTCACGTCGCCGGAGATTTTCAAGGCTGGAATACGCTCAATACAATCCTCTATAATTTTGATTCGACTTCCGTTTATGAAATGATATGTTATGTGGATTCTTTATCGACCTATTCCTATCGCTTCTACAATGGTAATGCGATTTCAGATTCTGAAAATGTTCCGGTTGTTTGTGCAGTAAACAGCAACCGACAGTTTACCTCATTCAACGATACGATGATGTCAATTGTTTGTTTTTCCGCTTGCGGAGCCTGTGTCACAACTGCAATGCCTACTTCGTTTCATCTATCTGCATTCGATTTTCAACTTTTTCCGAATCCATCATCTTCACATGTTGAATTGTTAATGAATGAATCAATAGAGGATGCAGAAGTTGTAGTGACAGATTATTCAGGTCGTATGGTGAAACGTTTTATTAGTGATGCTGAAAAATCAATTCAAATTGAACGAAACGGACTTGTTTCCGGAGTTTATTTTGTTTCCGTAAAATCAGCAGGGACAACCCTCCTTACCAAAAAATGGATTGTAGAATGAGGAAATTAATTTTAAGAAAATGCCTGCTGAATTTTATTTTATCCATTTTCGTTTTTCAGTTTTCTTTTGCTCAGTC
>OMJH01000194.1 GCA_900299295.1 Bacteroidota bacterium | reverse complement strand
TACAGCCGTTAACATCAGTTCCTGTAACAGTATAAGAAGTCGTTGACGCGGGAGTTGCGGTAACTGTTCCTCCGGTTGACGGACTCACTCCTGAAGACCACTGATAGGAGTTTGCGCCTGATGCATTCAGAACACCTGTCGCCTGAGAAAAACAAATTGAGTCTGAAGTAACCAATACGATGGGCAAAGGATTTACAGTTACTGAAATTGTTCCGTTTCCAACACATCCGTTTACATCGGTTACAGAAACAGAATAAGTTCCGCTTGCCGTTGGCGATGCAGGATTAATAATCGGATTTTGTGACGAAGAAGTAAAGCCCCCCGGACCTGACCACGACCAGTTCACACCATTCGACGAGGTTAAATTCAATGAGAACCCTTCACATATCGGCGAATTACTTCCTACTGTCGGTACAAGAATATTATTAACCACAACGTTTGTTGTTCCAGAAGCAGTACATCCGTTGTTGTCTGTTACCGTAACAGAATACTGTCCGGCATTCGTAAGCGCGGCAGGGGTTATGGTTGGATTTTGAACCGCGCTTGAATAACCCAAAGGTCCCGTCCATGAAAAAGATGTTCCGCCGGATGCGTTTAATTGAATTGTTCCGTTTAAGCAATAAGGGCCCGTGTTGCTAACACTA
This sequence comes from Bacteroidota bacterium, assembly GCA_900299295.1. Classification (GTDB taxonomy): domain Bacteria; phylum Bacteroidota; class Bacteroidia; order B-17B0; family Aurantibacillaceae; genus AM-1111. Next base: position 38,262 of record OMJH01000194.1, on the reverse strand, counting down.
ACGACGGGCAGCGGATTTACCGTTACGGTTGCCACGGCTGTGTTAGAACAACCATTAACATCTGTTCCTGTAACGGTGTAAGATGTTGTTGAGGTCGGCGTCGCAATTACTGCGGACCCGGTTGACGGAGAGGTTCCCAAACTCCACGAATAAGTTGTTGCTCCGCTTGAAGTTAAATTCGCCACTTGTTGGCCGTTGCAAATCGCGACTGAATTCACTGTAACTATGGGTAATGGATTAACAACCACTGATAATGTTCCTGTACCAACACATCCGTTCGCGTCTGTAATTGAAATACTATACGTTCCGGCACCTTGAACTGTAATTGGATTTATTGTTGGATTTTGGGCTGTAGACGAAAACCCATTAGGCCCGGTCCATGTCCAGGAATTACCATTGGTTGCCGTAAGCGCAAGCGTACCCCCCGCACAAACAGGGGAATTGGAGGAAATTGAAGGTGCTAGCGCGGTGTTTACAACAACACTTGTGGTGGCTGTTGCAGTACAGCCATTGAGGGTAACTGTAACGGTATAGACTCCGTTCATTGCGCTGGTGGCATTACCAACACTTGGATTTTGAGCTGTAGAAGTAAAGGAAGAAGGGCCGCTCCATGAATAGGAACCACCGCCGGTAGCATTCAACTGCACAGGCGAGTTTAAACAATATGGCCCGGTATTGCTTGCTGTTGGTACAGGCAAAGGATTAACTACGACGTTCGTTGTCGCCGTGGCAGTACAGCCACTCAATGTAACGGTTACCGTATAAACACCACTCATCGCTGTGGTAGAACTTCCTATCGTTGGGTTTTGACTTGTTGATGCAAAACCACTGGGGCCACTCCAAGAATAGGTTCCGCCACCGCTCGAACTTAATGAAATCGTTGTTCCGGCACAATAAGGGCCGGTATTCGTTGCTGTTGGAACAGGTAAAGGATTAACTACGACATTCGTTGTCGCTGTGGCTGTACAGCCACTCAACGTAACTGTTACCGTGTAGGCTCCGCTCATCGCTGTCGTAGAACCTCCTATCGTTGGGTTTTGGCTTGTCGAAGTAAAACCGCCGGGACCACTCCATGAATAGGTTCCTCCCCCACTCGAACTTAATGAAATCGTTGTTCCGGAACAATAAGGCCCCGTGTTCGTTGCTGTTGGTACAGGTAAAGGATTAACTACGACATTCGTTGTCGCTGTGGCGGTACAACCATTTAACGTCACAGTAACGGTATAAGCACCACTCATCGCTGTGGTGGAACTTCCTAACGTTGGGTTTTGACTTGTTGATGCAAAACCACCGGGACCACTCCAAGAATAGGTTCCGCCCCCACTCGAGCTTAATGAAATCGTTGTTCCGGCACAATACGGACCCGTGTTCGTTGCCGTGGGTGTTGGTAATGGATTTACGGTTACCGTTAATGATCCGGTTCCTGAACATCCCGCCGCATCCGTAACCGAAGCGGTATAAACACCTGACATTGCTGCCGTGGATGGAGATAAGCTTGGACTTTGTAAAGATGAGGTAAAACCGTTCGGGCCGGTCCACGACCAGCTAACACCATTTGAGCAAGTAAGGTTAAGGGGCCCTCCTAAACAAACCGGCGAATTACTTGAAAGGTTAGGAGTAATTGAAGCATTGACACTGACGCTTGTAGTCGCGACAGCTGTGCAACTATTTAATGTTACTGTAACGGTATAAACTCCAACAAGTCCGGATGTAGCATTACCTAACGCAGGATTTTGATTTGTAGACGTAAAGCTATTTGGACCAGACCAGGAATAAGTCCCACCGCCGGTCGCATTAAGTTGCACAGGAAGACCAGGGCAATACGGACCCGTATTATTTGCAGTCGGTACTGGTAATGGATTTACTACGACATTCGTTGTCGCTGTGGCGGTACAGCCACTCAATGTAACAGTTACCGTATAAGCACCACTCATTGCGGTTGTAGAACTTCCTATTGTTGGGTTTTGGCTTGTTGAAGTAAATCCTGCTGGACCACTCCATGAATAGGTTCCTCCCCCACTCGAACTTAAGGAAATCGTTGTTCCGGCACAATATGGACCCGTGTTCGTTGCGGTGGGTACAGGCAAGGGATTAACTACGACATTGGTTGTCGCTGTGGCGGTACAACCATTTAAGGTCACTGTAACGGTATAAGCACCACTCATCGCCGTGGTAGCACTTCCTATCGTTGGGTTTTGACTTGTTGAAGTAAATCCTCCGGGACCGCTCCAAGAATAGGTTCCTCCCCCACTAGAGCTTAATGAAATCGTTGTTCCGGCACAATAAGGGCCGGTGTTCGTTGCGGTTGGTACAGGTAAAGGATTAACCACGACATTCGTTGTCGCTGTGGCGGTACAACCATTTAAGGTCACTGTAACAGTATAAGCCCCACTCATCGCTGTGGTAGAACTTCCTATCGTTGGGTTTTGGCTTGTTGAAGTAAATCCTGCGGGACCACTCCAAGAATAAGTCCCTCCTCCTGTAGCGTTCAACTGGATTGTTGTTGAAGGACAATACGGACCTGTATTTGTCGCGGTGACTGTTGGGGTTGGATTAACCGTAACTGAAGTTGTCGCTGTTGCAGTACAGCCGTTCAGCGTTACAGTAACTGTGTATACACCACTCATTGCTGTTGTAGCGCTTCCTATTGTTGGGTTTTGACTTGTTGATGCAAAACCACCGGGACCACTCCACGAATAGGTTCCTCCCCCACTCGAACTTAATGAAATCGCTGTTCCGGCACAATAAGGTCCGGTGTTCGTTGCGGTCGGTACAGGCAAGGGATTAACTACAACGTTCGTTGTTGCTGTGGCGGTACAGCCATTCAATGTCACAGTAACTGTATATGCGCCACCCATAGCCGTTGTTGCGCCGGCAATAACAGGGTTTTGATTTGATGAGGTAAATCCGGCGGGACCGCTCCACGAATACGTTCCTCCTCCGCTTGAACTTAAGGAAATAGCAGCACCAACACAATACGGCCCCGTATTGGTTGCTGTTGGCGTGGGTAAAGGATTAACTACGACATTCGTTGTTGCTGTTGCAGTACAACCACTCACAGTAACTGTAACCGTATAAACACCGCCCATTGCCGTTGTTGCGGATCCGATTGTCGGATTTTGCAAAGTTGAGGTAAAACCACCCGGGCCACTCCATGAATAAGTTCCCCCTCCCGTTGAATTTAATTGGATTGTGGCGCCCGGACAATAAGGACCGGTATTCGTTGCGGTAACAGTCGGTGTTGGATTTACCGTTACTGATGTTGTTGCAGTTGCGGTACAACCGTTTAATGTTACTGTTACTGTATAAACACCGCTCATCGCCGTTGTTGCGGATCCGATTGTCGGATTTTGCAAAGTTGAGGTAAATCCTCCCGGGCCGGTCCATGAATAAGTTCCCCCTCCCGTTGAATTTAATTGGATTGTGGCGCCCGGACAATAGGGTCCGGTGTTCGTTGCCGTTACTGTCGGTGTTGGGTTTACGGTGACGGAAGTTGTTGCACTTGCAGTACAACCATTTAATGTAACTGTTACAGTGTATACACCACTCATTGCCGTTGTAGCTCCCGGTCGAGTTGGATTTTGAAGCGTTGAGGTAAATCCGCCCGGACCGCTCCATGAATAAGTTCCACCCCCGGTTGCATTTAATTGAATTGTTGCGCCCGGACAATAGGGGCCGGTGTTAGTCGCGGTTATTGTTGGCGTTGGATTTACCGTTACGGTTGTTGTTGCAATACAAGTCGCCGTTCCATTAACGACGGTACATGTATAAACTCCGCTCATCGCTGTTGTGGCTCCTGGTCGAGTTGGATTTTGCAAGGTTGAGGTAAATCCGCCCGGACCGCTCCATGAATAAGTTCCTCCGCCGGTTGCGTTTAATTGAATCGTTGCGCCGGGACAATATGGACCCGTATTCGTTGCTGTGGCCGTACATGTTGCGCAAGGAGCCGGCGCAGTTACTGTTGTGGTAAAAGTACACAGTGGATCTGCGCTGTATTGTGCGGTTACCGTACACGTGCTTCCTGTGGCGGGAATATTTGAAACGGTGTAATTAGTTGAGGTGCCAAATGGCGTGTTATATACAGTAGAGCCCCCGCAACTCGTGGTAATGGTTAAAGTACCCGTATTAGGTGGGGCGTAGGTTGAAATATTTCCGGTTAAATTAAAGGTATTGTTTGTGGCGTTACAAGGACCGGCGGTTGCGGTCATTGCTGTAATGTTACATAATACATTGCAGTTCGTTGTTCCGGCTCCACCTGTCTGAGAAAAAATAAAATTCGTGTTTGCATTAGAATAATTTGTTATCAATACCATGTAATACTGTCCGGAAACCGCATTTGGAATATCAATGTATTCTGTTGCTGCTGTTGAATAAGAACAGTCAACTATGTTGTTTGATCCTAAACCAGAAAGACAGGGTCCATACGGGGAAGTAAAAGGGCCCCAGACAATAAAATCTACGTCAACGCTGCTTGAATTTGTTAGCGTAATATTTATTGTTCCTGAGTTGGCAATTTGTAAGTAATACCAAACCGGGTTCGGCTGGGTCCCAAGACAACCATAAGCCGGGCCAACCGGTGCTGGCGGCTGATTTACACCTGCGGGAAAATTATATGTTGTGCCCGTACAGAATGGTATCGCAGAATTACAGGCGTCTCCGGGAGGAGCGGGTGGCGGTGGCGGTGGTGTTCCGCAAGAAATTGTAGCCGCAAAACCTGAATAGGTAACAGATCCATCGGATGTAAATATCAACGTTATACACGTCGTGTTTGAACTTACGGTGCCCGGCAAGGTTGTGCCCGTATAACTTCCTATTAAGTTTGGCGGGTTTGTATTTGTTCCGTTATAAATTTTAATGAAATCGAAATTTGATTCCAAATTCATCGAAGTAAATGTCAGGTTTATTTGTTGTCCGTTTCCCGAACAAACTGTAAGTGTACAATTTTGATTATTTGCATAATTCCCATTAACTCCTCCGGGATCGTAAACCGTTCCGGAACACGCTGTAACTGTTCCGGTTGAGTTACACATGTTAAACGACTGCGATAAAATAGTAGTTGGTGCTACAACTATCAAAAAGAGAACAAATAAAAAGTGATAGTAATTTGTAAAAAATTTTCTCATTGAAAAACTTATTTTTTAATGTAACAAATATTTCCTTTATCGTAATGAGTAAAATACTCAACGTCATCTCTGACAATCAATTTGTTTTGCGGTACTGGAAGCAGGCTATTTCGTTCGAATAGTTCATTTGATGAAAAAAATTCCAACATGAAATCTACCGCTTCATTTTCAATATGCGGGCGCCGGCAGATATAGCAATTCGCGTACTTAAGCGAATTATCAATTGTGCAAATTAAATCATCAGGCGCGTATTTAGTATTAGCCAAAACATTATAGTGGGTTTTGTTTATGCTACGTGAAAACACAGTCGAAATAGAAAACAAATTGAATGATAAGAAAAACAAAAAACTACCTTTCATCATACCATCTCGATTGATCTGTGTTTAAAGAAATAAATGTATAAAAATTTTCCCTATAATGCATCAATTTTTTTGTGCTTACAAAAAAAAATAACTGTTGAAAAAAAATTATTCCAGCAACAAACTTTTAGTACGTCTGTTTTTCTCGCAAAATTTGGTGAAATTTTTTTATGCTCTCTACTGTTTACGGATACACGCTCAACGGGATAACCGCGATTAAAATTTCAATCGAAGCGAATGTGTGCAACGGGGCTTTTTTTTCCATGGTAGGCTTACCTGATAATTCAGTTAAAGAAAGCTATCAAAGAATTTTATCTGCCTTAAAAAACAATGAAAAACCAATACCCATTAAAGGAATTACCGTAAATCTTGCTCCCGCGGATTTGCGTAAAGAGGGCTCCGGATATGACTTGCCGATAAGTCTTGCGCTGTTAATCGCCTCCGGACAGGTGTCCGATAAAAATTTAAGTCGAACGTTTATCATGGGCGAGCTTTCTCTTGGTGGTGAATTGCGCGCAATAAGGGGTGTGTTACCCATGTTGGTTCAGGCAAAAAAGGATGGTTTTAGCTGCGCTATTCTGCCAAAAGCAAACCTGAATGAAGCGAAAATTGTAGAAGGAATAACGATTTATGCCTTTGAACACATCAATGAAATTTTTCATTTTTTAGCTCAGTCCGATGTATCAAATTTCATTACGCATAACCGCAATGAATTAGACATTAAAACACCGAAAAAGTGCTATGCCGCTGATTTCAATGAGGTTAAGGGGCAGGAAGACGTAAAACGCGCGCTTTTAATCGCGGCGGCTGGCGGTCATAATGCGATATTAATTGGCCCTCCGGGCTCCGGAAAAACAATGCTGTCTAAAAGAATTTCAGGAATACTCCCAGCCTTGTCAAAAGAAGAGGCACTTGAAACTATAGCGGTTCATAGCGTTTCGGGAATCAATCAAACTACAGAACCGCTTTTTATTCGTCCGTTTAGGAGCCCACACCATACCATTTCAGATGTAGCATTAGTGGGCGGCGGAACAAGCCCGAGGCCAGGGGAAATTTCGCTCGCTCATCATGGAATTCTTTTCCTTGATGAACTTCCTGAATTTAAACGCTCAGTTTTAGAAGTATTACGTCAGCCACTTGAGGATGGAAAAATTACGATTTCACGGTCTAAAATTAGCACAGAGTTTCCTGCACAATTTATTCTTATTGCCAGTATGAACCCGTGCCCATGCGGATATCATGGTCACCCGGATATTTTGTGCTCGTGCTCAACCGTAATGATCTCACGATACAGAAAAAAAATTTCTGGGCCCCTACTCGATAGAATTGATCTTCACATAGAAGTGAATCCGGTAAAAATTGATGAATTATCCTCGAATATTGTTAGCGAGAACTCTTCGGAAATTCGGGCTAAGGTCGAGTCGGCGCGAAATATTCAACTAGCTCGTTTTAAACATTTACCAAATACACTGGCTTTAAATTCTAGAATGCAAACCAGGGAAATTAATTTGTTTTGTCGGCTATCTTTAAAGGGAGGGTCTATTTTAAAAAACGCGGTTAAAAAGCTAAATCTTTCCGCCCGCGCTTATGATAGAATTCTTAAGGTAGCAAGAACAATTGCTGACCTGGAAAATTCTGATGAGATTAAAACAAGTCACATATCAGAAGCGATTCAATATCGACAATTGGATCGCAAACTTTGATTGCGTGTTGTAACATGTATTATCAAAATTTTTATTTCTATTTGTTTAAAGTTAATAATTATTATTTATGTCATTATATTTTTATGGACTTAATTTTTTTAATTTATGTAAATATTTACAAAAAAACATGTTTGACTATTTTTTTAACCTTTAAGAAATATAAATGAAAAATGCGCCTTTTGGGCGCATTACAATATGGATGTGTTAGTGGAGACTACTTCCGTTGGAAAATATAAATTTGACTCGAGTAAGATTTCTGGTCTTTAATTGCTTTTAAGTTTGAAACAAATCCTCGCCAGAACGAGGCTACAAATTTGGCCTTTCCATATCGATTTTTATAGCTTAAAATACTTACGTAAAAGGAGTCGAAAATCATGGGAGAAATTCCAAGACATTTAAATCCCTTTCTTGAAAAAAGATCCGTAATTGTTTTTGGAGTAAAGTGCCACAAATGACGCGGCAAATCATATGCAGCCCAAAACTCCTTGAAAAACAGTGCGTCATGGGAATTGCAATTAGGCACAGCAATAATAACAATACCGTTTTCTTTTAAACGATTATTAATAAAATCAAACCACGATTCCAGATTAGGAATATGTTCCAGCACATGCCATAAAGTAATTACGTCAAACTTTAGCGCCTGTTCATTATTGTATAATTCTTCGATTGATTCAAAAACTTTTCCGGGCGTTTTTGTCGCAGCCAATGCCCTTGCGGAATCGTTTGGCTCTATACCAAAGCTGCGCCATCCAGCTTTATTACAGGCTTCGAGAAAGGAGCCGGTTCCACAACCAAAATCCAATAAATTACCCCTTTCTTGTTTATATCGAAATACTAATTTTAATTTCTTATATACAGAATACTTCTTTACAAATTGATAAAGTTGATTGATTAAACCCTTTTTGGAGTCGGTATGGGAAATATACTCAGAGGACTGGTAGTATTTTGGCAGCTCTGAAGGTGTCGGGCTGGGGGACGTATACTTAAACCCACACCCTGCACATGAACAAATTGTAAATTTTTTTAACGACGCAAGATGGTCGGTGCAAGTCAAAAATATTGAGGCATCCAAAGACCCGCAAACAGGACAAAACGTAATTTTTTCTTCCATAGGTTCCACGTGAAACTATCTGCCCAAATGAACCAATAGTACTGAAATATCACTAGGACTTACTCCTGAGATACGAGAGGCTTGTCCAAAATTAAGTGGGCGCATCTTTGAGAACTTTTCCCGGCTTTCATTTGATAAATTCTTAACCTTATCAAAATCAAAATTTGGGTCTATTGGTATGTTATCTAACTTTAAAAACTTTGCGGCAAGATCTTTTTCCCTTAAAATATATCCTTGATATTTCATTAATACCTCAGCTTCGTGAATAGAATCAGAATTCATAGTCGATAAATAATCATGCAATCCGTTTAGTCGACTAGCTAAGCCCGAAATATCAATTGAAGGTCTAGAAAGAATTGAAATAAGTTTTAGACGTTGATTTATAGGCGCAGAATCAATTGTGCCTAAATAGAAATTAATTTCATCCGGAGAAACACTGGTATCCTTAAAATATTTTATAATCTCTCCTGCTTCTTTTATTTTTCTTTCGACGCTTCGTAATCTATTAACATTAACAAGGCCTAAATCATATGCCTTTGGTGTTAAACGAATGTCGGCGTTATCCTGCCGCAAAATTAATCGGTACTCAGCCCTGCTTGTAAACATTCGATAAGGCTCGTCTGTGCCCTTAGTTATTAAATCATCAATTAAAACCCCAATATAGGCTTCAGATCTTTGTAATATAAAAGGCTCATCTTGATTGATTTTACGATGTGCGTTAATCCCCGCAATTAAACCCTGAGCAGCCGCTTCTTCGTAACCGGTAGTTCCATTAATTTGACCGGCAAAAAACAAATTCTCGATGTAATTTGTTTCGAGCGATAGTTTTAATTGGGTAGGTGGAAAAAAATCATATTCTATTGCATAACCTGGTCGAAATATTTTAACTTTTTCTAATCCCTTGATTTTTCTAATTGCTTGATATTGAACGTCTTGTGGGAGGCTGGTGCTAAAGCCATTTAAATAAACCTCAACCGTATTTTTTCCTTCGGGTTCTACAAACAATTGATGGCGATCTCGCTCAGAAAAACGACTTATCTTATCCTCAATACTTGGACAATAACGAGGCCCGAGCCCTTGAATCCTTCCCGTAAACATTGGAGATTTGTCAAACCCTTCCTTTAATATTTCATGGACATCCGGGCTGGTATAGGTAATATAACAAGGCAGTTGATGTGAAACCGGAAGGGTAGGGGTAAAGGAAAATTTACAAGGGCTAATATCTCCGGGTTGAATTTCCATTTTTGAATAATCAATTGAACGGCCATCTAACCGGGGAGGGGTTCCGGTCTTCATTCGTCCGCTTTTAAACCCAACGTCAACTAATTGCTCCGTAATGCCAAATGATGCTCTTTCGCCGCTGCGTCCTCCAGAAAAATTTTTTTCGCCGACATGAATTAACCCATTAAGAAAAGTTCCATTCGTTAATATTACCGATTTGGAATAAATTTTACTGCCTGAATTTGTTACAACGCCTGATATTGTTTGATTATTAAAAATAAGGGAAGTAACAGTGTCTTGCCAAAAATCCAAATTCGGAGTGTTTTCAAGCATCTCACGCCATATGGCCGCAAATTGGGCGCGATCGTTTTGAGCTCGAGGACTCCACATTGCGGGGCCCTTGCTTAAGTTGAGCATTTTAAATTGGATGGTTGACCGGTCGGTAACAATCCCGCTATAGCCACCAAGCGCATCAATCTCACGAACAATTTGACCCTTTGCAACACCGCCCATTGCTGGATTACAGCTCATTTGCGCAATGTTTTGCATGTTCATAGTTATTAGCAAAACCTTAGAACCAAGGTTTGCAGCAGCGGCGGCGGCTTCGCAGCCGGCATGTCCGGCGCCAACAACTATAATATCATACTTATCCAGCATTCGGGGAATAAAATTAGAGAAAAAGACGCAACCCCCTCAAAAAAATCGATGGAGACTATTCCATATCAAAAATCCACGCGTCGGAATATTGCTTTATAACCTCTTTTAAAACTTCCTCTGCGGCATTAGCATCCTTTGAACTTATTACATATACATAATGAAAACCTCTTGATTTATTATAGAGAATGTCTGTCTTGGGGTATTTTTTCTTATTGATTTTCTGTGCTGTCTCAGCATTTAATAGGTTTTTAAATGCGCCAACAACTACGTAAAACCCTTTCTCAATGGCTTTTCCGTCCTCAGTTTTAAAATCGGTGGCTTTAGCGAACTGCATACCCGGCAGTTCACTAAGAAGCTTATGAGTTGAATCATTTTCTTTTTTTAAAAGGGCTATACTTTCTTTAAGTCTTATGATTTCCTCCATGTGCTTTTCGTCAGAGATTCTTAAAATTTCCATTAAACTATCTCTGTCTTTTGTTGAAGTTTCGTTGGCTTGATAGTCCTTGGAGGGTGCGCGACCAAAAGTATAACCTAAAAAGAACTCATGTGATCCTGCGATATAATTTTTTACTGAATTAATGCTATAATCATATGCATATCCTGCTCTCAATGAATTATTGACTCTAAATCCAAGATTTAACCCAATTGCATAGCCACTTCTGTAAGTTATTCCCGCCCAACCATATTTTTTCCAGTCAAAATAGCCGTTGATATCATATTGAACTGGAGCGCCTTTTACATAACGAATTAAAACTAATGGATAGGCCGTCATACCTTGATCTTCATTTATTATGAAGGTATATTTAATTGAGGTTAAAAAATGTCTGGCCATATAATAATAACTTGAAGCTCCGGTTCCGGAATATTGTATTTTGGATCCCGTTAACTGCGGTATGGCTAGCCCTGCCTCAAGGGACTTCCAGATATAAGCCACACCAAAAGTTGCATCAGCAACGTTTTTACGCAGGTTATCTCTGTTAAGAAGCATTGGATCATTTTCATCGTGTATTATTGAGCTCGACAAATCAATACGTTGCTGTAGAAAACCAACGCTTGCGCCTAATAATAGCTTTTGGTCATCGTTGATTTTTAACTTATAAGAGTAGGAGGTATAAAATCCTGTGCGCTGAGTGATGGCAGTCACATCTTGAAATACAGTGCCCGCAATCCCAATATTTTCAACCGGAACCGGCCCTTCCAAAGAAAAAAGGCTTGTGGTGGGAGCGCCCGCGACGCCCTTCCATTGATTTCGGTGTAGCAATGAAGCGTTAACCTCGTCCCGACTCCCGGCAAAAGCAGGATTATACAAATAAGGGATAGAAGAATACTGCGTATAAAGAGGTAATTGCTGCGCAGTTACCATTAACGCGTTTACAAGCAAAATCAAAAAGAATATATTTCTCTTCATAAAAAATCGTTTAAATTATTTGTTAGCTCTTAATACTGTTATTGCTCCGTTAAAACTCTTTTCATTATCGGTGAATCTTAAAACATAATAGTATGTGCCATCAGGTACCGGTCCTCCTCCAAAAGTTCCGTCCCAGGAGTTATCGTATCCGGTCATTCCAAAAACTTTTTGGCCGTATCGATTAAAAATAACCACTTCATTGGATGGATAAAATTCTATGTTCTTAATAAACCATTTGTCGTTAAAGCCGTCTCCATTCGGTGTTATCACTGTGCTGATTACAAATTCATATCGCGGTTCCACAACGATCTTCACTGAGTCTTTAGATGTACAGCCGTTTATGCTTGTAACCTCTAAAGTATAGGTTGTGGTTACAACCGGATTTGCGGTAGGGTTTTGCAATGTTGCCGCGTCTAATGAGGCTGAGGGTGACCAGTTAAAAAAACCATTTCCGGTGCCGAGAAGCTGAATCGAATTGCCAAGGCTTAGGGTGTCGTCTTGCCCTGCGCTAACCTCGGGGGCAGGAAAAACTACAGTAGAAATCGTTCCACTATTCATGCAGCCGGTCAGGTTGTCCATTACCATAACAACCCAATTTCCTGTGGTGTCAACCGTGATTGAATTTGTTGTGTCGGTTGTATTCCACTCAAATGATAGACTCGCCGCAAAAGGAACAGCAATCTCCACGCTGTCGTTACTACAAAACTCGAGAGGACCTGAAGCAGTAAAAGCAACGGATGGAAGTCCATACACTTTAACCGGAAGATTAAAGGTGTCGAGGCAGCCAAAGTTTGATAATGCAACCAGAGAAACATTAAAGGTTCCGGTGTCGCCATATTGATGAGCCGGGTTACCGGAAATCGCAGAAGTGTTGTCATCAAAATCCCAGTTGTAAAGCTGAACATAGCCTGCGTTTGCAACTGTTGTGTTGGTAAAAAAAGTAGGCAAGCCAAAGCAAGTGTCCTGAGCAGTAAAAGAGGCTGTTGGTTTAGGGATAACGGTAATGGTAACAGCATTTCCGGTGTCTGCTACACACACGCCGCTTTGGGCAATTGCGTGAAACATTGTCGTATCAATTAAACCTGAATAGGTTTGTTGTGTTCCGGTGTTGGAGAGCGATGTCCATGTTTGACCGCCGTCGGTTGAAGATTCCCAATCTAAAATTTGTCCGTAAGTTCCAGATAAAACTAATACGCCGGAGTTATACGCCTCACAGACGGTGGCTGGAGACGAAATTGTTCCCGCTATTGACGCTTGGTCGACGGTAATTTTTGCAACAACTGATGTGGCAGAAGGACATACGCCGTTTTTAATTTCTGTTCGGTATTCTGTTGTAACAGACAGGTTAGAATAAGACTGAGTAGCGGAAGTGTTTGCTAAAGAAATCCAGGTTGACCCTCCGTCAGTTGACATTTGCCACCCTACAACACCGCCAATATTCCCGGTAACTGTTAATGTATCGCCATTTTGATTTGCGCAAACTGTGTCATCAGCGGAAACAATTCCTCCAAACGACGCCGAGTCAACATTTACCTCAGCGACAGAAGACGTGTCGGTTGGACATACCCCGGAACTTACAATTGCCCGATACCAGGTTGTTTGTGAGAGATTGGAAAATGACTCAAAAGGAGTTGTGTTTGAAATCGGATTCCAGGTCGCGCCATTGTCGGTGGAATTTTCCCATGAGCTTACGTTGTTCACATGACCCACCAGTGTTAAAGTTCCGGTGTTTGCAGTAGCACACACTGTTGTGCCGCCATAGATTGTTCCACCCACTGATGCCGGATCAACAGATATAGTTGAAGAACCTGAATATGCGCTGGCACACACGCCGCTTTTAACTAATACCCGATAAAAACTGGTTGTAGTGAGATTGTTATAAAATAAGGTGTCAGACAAATTACTAATGTTAAACCAGGTTGTTCCGCCATCTGTTGAATACTCCCAACCTTGAATTATCCCTGTATAATTCGTTAAAACCAACGCGCCATTATTAGCCCCCGAACATACAGCACCCCCGCTGGAAATTGATCCGCCAACGGTTATTGGATTTACTGTAACAATTACAGAGGCCGAAGTGTCTGATGGGCAAACTCCGTTTACAACTACCGCCGCAAATGTTGTTGTTGTATCTAGATTCGAATAAGGAAAAGCTGAGGATGTGCTTGGGTTGGCTGTCCATGTTGTGCCGTTATCTGTCGAGGTTAGCCAGGACTGAACGGAGCCGGTCGTTGATGAAACCTGAACACTCCCTGAATTGCCGCTTGCGCAAACGATTGCACTTCCCGAGGTAGACCCTCCGACGGACTGGCTATTAACCGTAATAGTGGCTGGCGGTGTTGTGGAGGGTGAGCAGCCCGGAGCCTGAACTATTGCGTGAAACAACGTTGTAGAGTCAAGGTTTGTGTAAGAAAAAGAATTGGCGATTACGCCCAATGAGTTCCAACTTGCTCCGTTGTTTGTGGAAGACTCCCAATCGTGAATTGTTCCGGTAAAACCGGTAATTACCAGAGAGCCTGAATTATTGCCGGCACAAACTGTGTCACTTACCGATAAAAACCCTGCAACAGAAGCCGCAGTAACAACTATTTTCATGGTGTCTGAATACTTTGCGGAACAAGCTCCGCTAGTTACTAAGGCCCTATACCAGCGCGTAGTTACTAAATTGACAAAATTTTGTGCGTTGGTTGTGTTGGCAATGTTTGTCCATGAGGTTCCGTTGTTGGTGGAGAACTCCCAGCGAGTTACCGATCCTGTTTGTCCGGTAAGTGAAATTGTTCCTGAATTAGCCCCCGAACACACAGTGTCGACGGGGGTTGATAAAGCTCCACCCACGGATAATGGGCTAATGGTAATTGTTGCAAGCGTTGAGTTGGCGGAAGGGCAAACGCCACTCTGCACCACCGCCCTATACTTTGTGGTTTGGGTTAAATTCAAATACGTTTGCGATGTGGTGGTGTTTGTGATGGGAGTATAAACAGTAAATGGAGAAACGGCAAACTCCCAACGAACAACTGTTCCTACTTTTCCGGAAAGTGTAAGTGTTCCACTGTTTCCTGAAATACATTTTGTTGCTGAAGCAGAAACGGTTCCGCCAACTGTAGCCGGATTTGTGGTTAGTGTTACCGTATTTGAAAAGGCGGTGGGACAAGTCGCGTTCTGAACTTTTGCCCTGTACTGTGTCGTATCAAGAATGTTTGAGTAAGACTGCGTCGTTCCTGTATTTGAAATCTGTAACCAGGTAATACCACCGTCTTCGGAATACTCCCAGTTCAACACATTGCCGGTTTGTCCGGATAAAGTCAATACGCCGCTATTTGAGGTAATACAAACACTCGCGCTTGAAGCGATGGTTCCGCCGACGGAGGGAGAATTGTTTACCACCTGATAATTGCTATAAGTATCATTCGCCGCATTGATATCCCCCGCTAAAGCTACGGTTGCGGTTATGGTGTAGGTGCCAGAAATGGAAAGGTCAGCGGCAGTAGAAAATGTGTAAGAGAGTGAGCTGTTTTGGGCAAATGGACTTGCAAGTGTTACTGTTTCGGTAACTGGAGCGCCGCCGTTAACAGTGTAACTTACATCGAATGTGCTGCCAGCGATTAAGGTTGTTCCGAAATTAAAAATGCTTACAGTAACCGCTTGTGAAGCTGTAAGTCCACATCCTGATACGGGCGCTGTAATATTTCCGCTTGGGGAAGCTAAAGCTAAATCTTGAGCCTTAGTTACAACCATGCAAATAAAAGTAATAAAAAGTAAAAAAATTTTTTTCATAGTATAAATTAGTAAAGCGTGGCTCGGCCACGTAAAACAAATATACATTATTTTCAGGCGTAGATTTGTATATCTATGTTACTTTTCAGCATGCGCCTGTGAAAAAACAGCGCGGACCTTATTGTGAAATTTTTTGGATAAACTCGATTAAAAGCGCTTGCGTTTCACTAAATCGGGTAAGTGGCAGCGTATGATAAACATCATAAACATCATGATATGCTTTTATTCCTCCGAGCGTATAAATAAAAAAGCACGGCACTCCAAGTTCAGAAAACCAATAATGATCGCTGTTTGCCGCCTTGCCACGGGATTTTATTTGCGGCAAAAATTTTTTCTCCTCATTAATCTTTTTTAAACACTGAAACGCATCGGTAAATTCTGTTGCGTTAACAACAGTAATTCCTTCGTCTCCGGTGCCCAGTAAATCCAAATTCACAAGAAATTTGATTGAAGAAATAGCAATGGGAGAATGATCGACAAAGTAACGGCTTCCGATAAGCCCGGCCTCTTCGCCGCAAAACAGAACAAAGACAATACTATATCGCTGTGGGTGCAATTTAAAATAACGCGCCAATGAAAGCAGCATGCTCACCCCTGACGCGTTGTCATTTGCTCCCGGAAAAAAAGTTTTTTTTCCCATCCCTCCCAAATGATCATAGTGTGCTGAAAAAAAAATAAAACTATCGGGTTGGGTTGTTCCAGGTAAATACCCGCAGATATTTTTCACAGCGAAAGAGTCGATCATTACAGCCTCAATATCCACATCAATACACTTTGGATTCTTTTTAAAAAGTTTTGAATCAAACTGAATTTCAGTGAGGTTTCCCTGCTCGCGCGCAACAGACCAGGTAAGTTTTTTTTTTAGAGAAACTACTAAGGCTGTTTGTGTTCCGGTTGTTTTTTTCCCTAAATAAGTTACGCTGTCCTTTTTATCTAAAAAAAATTTGCCCTTAACCGAACAACTGGTGTTTTCAATCAAAAAATCTTTTCCCGGGGCGCATTTTTTACCATCCACCAAAACTTTCATTTTATTCGGAAATGTATTAACACTCATAATTAGTTTCTGAGAATAATCCTGAAGCCCGGGAGACTGTAATCCGAGCTTACGAAAAGAATTGATCAGATAACCGGCGGCACGCTCTTGTCCATGTTTTACATATCCTCGTCCAAAACATTTTTTTGACGTAAGAAAACGAAGATCTTTTCGCACCAAAGAAATGTCCTGCCCAGAAAGGGCATTAAAAAAAAAGAGTGATAAAATAATTTTATTAAAAAATACGCGGATCATGAAAATCTTTTTTGGACGGCGCGGTATAATATTTTATACGTGTCGCGCTCTTCATCCCAATGATATAAACCAATCAGGCCGGTTAAATAATGTTGGGCATCTTGCCAGTTTTCGGTTGCGTTTAACTGCTGAAGAGCAACCGAAAACTCCTGTGTATTTTGCGAAAAAAGTTCATTTATTATTCTAAACCTATCATTAATCGAAAACTCTATCTTGCCAACAGATTTGGCCCCTGAAACCAACGGCGGCTTAATTTCAACTGAATCGGCCTCCTGTCGGATTTCTGTTTTTTCCGGGAGAGACGCTTGATTAGAATCCTGAATCGCCGACGCGGGCTCCGGTTTGTGAGTATCGTTGTCTGTATTCTCCATCACCTTTAAATGCATTGCCAGGTCGCTGGATATTTCATTATTAAGAACATGATATTCCAAAACAGTTATGACTTGTTCCGCTTGACGAATTTCATTTAAAATTGCAGCTAAATCTTCTGCCGAATCTAAATTTTCTTCGCGAAAATTTTGCAGGCGGTTATTTAGTAGCTTTATTTTTTTGTGTGCTTGTTTTTTTAAAATAGATTTTTGCATAAAAAATTAAAAACAGGTTTAAATTTACCTCATATTTTGAAACAAATCTTACTTTTATACCAATAACAATTAAACATGTTTTTAGAGAATCATAAACCGGGAACCTCACGCCGCGGGTGGATTGAGGTTATTTGTGGCAGTATGTTTTCCGGTAAAACCGAAGAGTTGCTCAGACGATTAAAGCGGGCAAAAATTGCTAATCAAAAGGTGCAAATTTTTAAACCGAAAATTGACAATCGTTACGATGAAAAAAAAGTGGTGTCGCACGACGCCAACACAACCCTAAGCGTCCCTGTTATTAACGCCGAGGAAATGTTGAGTTATATTAATGGCGGAGAAGTTATTGGTGTTGATGAAGCTCAGTTTTTTGATAAATCGATTATCGGTGTTTGTAACCAGCTTGCCGACAACGGGTACAGGGTAATTGTTGCCGGTTTAGACATGGACTTTCAGGGAAAACCTTTTGGACCAATGCCCGAGTTGCTAGCGTGCGCGGAATATGTTACCAAGGTGCATGCAATTTGCGTGACCTGTGGAAATCTGGCTCACATATCTCATCGTAAAACCGAAAGCAAGGAGCAGGTGGTCGTTGGAGAAATGGAAAGTTATGAACCTTTGTGTCGTGAGTGTTACAATAAAATTTGATCAAATTCACGATAAAATTGCCTTTCACGATTAACGATATTGCAGCGAAATTTAACCTACTTAAAAAGGGAAATGCGCGCGCTTCATTTTCTGAACTGGCAATTGACACGCGCGCGCTTTCCTTCCCCTCGCAAACGTTATTTGTCGCAATAAAAACTAAGCGTAACGATGGTCATCGTTTCATTACAAATGCTTATCAATTAGGTGTACGTTGTTTTTTAATCAGTAATGAAAAATTTAACACAAGCCAATTTCCCGATGCCGGCTTTTTAATAAGCAACAGCACAATTGGTGCGCTTCAACAAATTGTCACGTTAAAAAGGAAAAAATTTAAACACCCGGTTGTGGCCATTACCGGCAGCAACGGAAAAACTGTTGTAAAAGAATGGTTGAGCATTTTGCTGAACGAAAAGGAAAGTGTTTGTAAGAATCCAAAAAGTTTTAATTCTCAAATTGGTGTTCCGCTTTCTGTTTGGAAATTAGAAAAAGAACATACTCTCGGAATTTTTGAAGCTGGAATATCAAAGCCGGGAGAGATGGAGTTGCTTGAAAAAATAATTTCTCCTGACATCGGAATCATTACTAACATTCGTTCAGCTCATGACGAAAACTTTATTTCTAAGAATGAAAAAACACTGGAAAAACTAAACCTGTTTGCCCGGGTAAAAAAAGTTTTTTACTGCGCTGATTATGTCGAACTAAAACAAGCATTAAACTCTCAACGATTTAAGAAAATAAAAAAAATTTCCTGGTCTTCTTCGCCGAAAGAAAAGAAAAGTGCAACTCTTTTTATAAAAAAGATTATTCGCCGCGAATTTAAATCTGGACTTTTAGCTTATTACAAAAAAAAGGCTATTCGTCTTGAGGTTCCGTTTACGGACGAGGCGTCAATTGAAAACATCATTCACTGTTGGCTTTTTTTGCTTGACGCCGGACATAATGAAGCCTGGATACAGGTTACCGTCAACACGCTTAGCTCTCTACCGCTTCGCCTCGAAATTAAACAGGGAATTCAACAAAGCACCGTCATTAATGATAGTTACAGTTCAGATATTGACTCGCTTGTCATTGCAATTGATTTACTTAACCGCCAGAATCAGCACCCGAAAAAAACCGTTATTCTGTCTGACATTGCAGAGTCAGCACTATCATCCGGAATGCTTTATAGAAAAATTGCGGAAATTCTCAAAGAAAAAAAAATTCACAATCTCGTTGCAATCGGAAAAGCCTTCAGTTCTCAAAAAAAATTGTTCCCGAACAATTCCCTGTTTTTTTCTTCCACAAAAGCATTTCTTGAAAGAGCCGCGGATATTGATTTTTTTCATCAGGCGATTTTGGTTAAAGGGGCGCGCGCCTTCCTGTTTGAAAAAATTAGTGATTTTCTTCAAGAGAAAAGTCATGATACCGTATTAGAAATAAACCTCAGCCATATTCTTAACAACCTCAACCACTATCGTTCTTTACTTAAACCGGAAACCAAAGTAATGGCAATGGTTAAAGCTTTTTCTTATGGTAGCGGCAGTTATGAGATAGCCTCTTTTCTTCAACATCATCACGTGGATTATTTTGCGGTCGCATATGCAGACGAGGGTGTACAACTAAGAAAGGGCGGAATAAAAGCACCAATTATGGTGATGAATCCAGAAATTAGTTCATTCGAGGATTTGTTACGATATCAATTAGAGCCGGAAATTTTTTCCTTTCGTATTCTTGATGCTTTTTGCACATTTATAAACTCAAAAAAACACAAGCCCACACAACTTGTTCATTTAAAAATAGACACCGGAATGAATCGTCTTGGGTTTTTACCTCCAGAGATTCCTTTTATCTTGAAAAATCTTAAAAAAAACCCATCGCTTAAGGTGGCAAGTATTTTTTCGCATCTGGTTGCCAGCGACAATAGCGAACATCAAAAATTTACACTGGGCCAAATCAATGTGTTTTCTAAAATTTCAGAAAAAATAACCAAATCGCTTGGCTACCGTCCCTTGCTTCATATTTGTAATTCTGCCGCAATTTCCAGTTATCCCGAAGCACAATTTGATATGGTTCGCCTTGGGATTGGTATGTATGGCGTAAGCGGCTCTGAAAAAGAGCAAGTCCAACTAGTAAATGTCGGCTGCTGGAAAACCAGCATTTCTCAGATAAAAAAGGTTTCTAAAAATAATTCCGTTGGTTACAACCGCGCGGAATACATTAAGGAAGATTCAATAATTGCCACGGTACCGGTGGGGTATGCGGACGGGTTTTCAAGAAAGTTTAGCGGCGGCAAGGGTCATATGTGGTTACGGGGAGTTAAAGTTCCTACAGTTGGTAATGTGTGCATGGATATGTGTATGCTCGACATCACTAAGGTTTACCATGAAAACACAACAAACCCAATAGTAGAAGGGGAAGAAATAATAATTTTTGATTCTTCAGACAAATTAAAACACCTTGCAGAAAGCGCAGGCACAATTCCATACGAAATATTAACTTCTGTTTCGCCTCGCGTTAAACGAATTTACCTTTCGGAATAGCTTTTATTTTTTCTCCTGTGGTTTCTCCTTCTTCTCGTTGTCAGGATTTGTTTCTGCTTCTTTGGTTGAATCCTTTAGTTCTTTTACTGGGGCTTTTGTCATTATATATCTTAACATTATTTCGTGAGATCCGTTGTGGTATTTTTTTATTGGACCAATGCCGGCGTCATAACTGTAAACCAATAAAAATTGTTCTTGTAATGGAATTTCAAGCATTGCGATAATTGATTCTTTAAACCGGTATGCCGCTCCCAGCCCTACCTTTTTTTTCCACGAATAAAGAAAACCTAGATCAAACTGAACGGGAGATCCTTTTTCATATCGGAATAAAAAAGAAGGTTTTATTTGACTGCTGTCTTTCATTGAAATTTTTAACCCCGCATTCAAAATTACAGGGCCATATCCGAATGCTTTATAGCTTCCGGTGTTAACCAAATAAGGTGCGCTTAAACTGAAAAAAGAATTATTATTGTTTAAATAAAGGCCCGCGCCGGTGGTTGCCCCGATAGCTCGCGGATTTAAGCCTAACAACAAGTCGTCGTTCTGATCATTGCGTAATAATTCGTCCCAATTGGTTCGCGAAAACTGCAAGCCGGCCTGTATTCCGAAACTTAAACGGTAGGTTCCCATTTTCAGTCGATAAGCATAAATTCCATTTACAGTTTGCCGTGATGCAGGGCCAATTTTGTCATCAACAAAAATAAAACCCAGATTAAGTTTTTCATTTTGTAAGGGGGAGTTCAGAGAAACAACAGAGGTGGCCGGCGACTCGGATAAGCCTGTCCATTGCCTGCGTGTTGAAAAAGTAATGTCGGTGGCCCCGTTGGTTCCTGCGTAAGCCGGGTTTATCATTAGCCCGTTGTACATGTATTGACTCAACAATGAATAATGCTGAGCTGAAACAGGTTTGCTGATAAGCAAAAGCAAGCTAATTGCTGCGTAAAAGTTTTTCATTTTCTTTTAATCGTTAAATATCCTTTAAACATGACAACTCCGTTTTCCTGAACCTCATAAAAATAAGTGTCGTCCGCAAGGTCTTCGCCTTTGTTGTTTTTTCCTTCAAACTCATTTTTATAGTCTTGATTTTCATATACCAACCCTCCCCAGCGGTTAAATAACTTTATTCCAACAGCGCCGGAAAACTGTGTTGCACGTATTAAAAAATAATCGTTTTTTCCGTCCCCGTTCGGTGTAATAATTTCAGGAATTGGAATTAATTCAACTTTTACATGAAGCGTATCAAAAGAGCCCGGGCAAACACCGTTGGTAATGCTCCATATCAAATCAATGTCCAATGATTGATTGGTGATAAATATTGAATTTGGATTTTGAGGCGTAACAACATTACCTTGTGAAGAAAAATTCAACCATGCGCCAACCCCAATTACCGGCGTGTTTGCGCTAAGCTGCAGAGTGCCTGCAGAACTTGAAATATCGGCACCGGCAACAGCAATCGTGGGGACCTCGTCACGCGTAACAACAACAGAATCGTCCACCGCCGGACAAATTCCACTTACAACTGTCCACACAAAAATATTTTGACCTACTACTAAACCTGAGGCAACAACGTTTGTGTCTGTGATTGATGATAGTTGAGCCCCGGAAGTTAAAACACTCCACGAACCGGAACCGTTAAAAGGGTTTGTAGCATGAAGTACAATGGTGTCATTACAGATTACGGTGTCGGCAGAAATAAAGGCGCCTGAAGGGGCAACAATGCTTGTTATTACAATTGTATCCGTCGACGCGGGACATGCGCCATTTACAATTGTCCAGGTAAGTGTATTTTGCCCGGGACTCAGCCCGTTTACAAAAGTGCTTGCGGAAGTAGAAGACAAAAAACTTCCCGTTCCTGTCAACACTGACCAGCTTCCTGTTCCGTTAACCGGTATTGTCCCCGAAAGTGCGGCGGAACTTCCACAAACCGTAAAATCCTGGCCCGCATAAGCGGTTGTGCTTGGGGCATAAACCGTTAAAATAACAGTGTCGGTTTTTGATGGGCACGTTCCGTTACTGATTGTCCAGGAAAAAATATTTTGTCCTAGCGACAAATTTGATACAATTGATGTTGGTGAGTTAGGAAATAATACGCTGCCGGATCCTGAAATTAGTGTCCAGGCGCCGGTGCCAATTACAGGCGGAGTAGCCGCAAATACAGAAGACAGCGCGCAAAGTTGTTGATTGGTTCCGGCGTTTGGAGCAGAATTTTCATAATTAAAAACGCTTATCGTGTCTTTGTCTGTCGGACAAACACCATTTATTCCTGTCCACACAAACATGTTTTCTCCGGGGCCAATTGAGTCAATTGATGTATTAGGCGATGTCGGGTTTCCAAAAACGCCAAATCCGCTTAATACACTCCAAAATCCGGTGCCGGCATCTAAAGAGGCGCTGAGCGCAGTAAGTGGAGAACAAAGAACCTGGTCGTTTCCAGCAATGGGGTTTGGCGGAATTAAAACAATTATCTGCTGTGTGTCGCTTGAGGTGGGGCAAACTCCACTACTGATTGTCCAAACAAAATTTAATGTGTCGCCAAAATGAACACTGTCAACCTGAGTTCCTGCGATGTTGTCATAAAAAATATTTGCCGAACCGGAAACGACGAACCATTGCCCCTGCCCAGTGGCAGGGATATTTGCAGATAAAAAAAACGTAGTGTCACAAACCGCGTGGTCGGGTCCGGCAACCGAGGTTATTGTTGGTGGATAACGGTAAATACTCACGTTATCTATGCTTGCACAAGAACCGCTTTCTATTTTCCATTTAAAAACATTTATGCCGAACCCTAAACCTGAAACCGTTGTGGAGGCTGAAAAAGGGTTTTGAATTATTCCACTACCGCTAACTAAAGCCCACTCTCCACTTCCTATAACCGGGATGTTTCCGGAAAGCGTTGCCACCGAATCATTACATAAAAATTGATCGGGGCCGGCAACCGACTGTGTAGGGTTTGAGCTTACCGTAATTATAACCGTATCAACAGATGTTGGACAGCCTCCGCCGGAAAGTGTCCAGACAAAAATATTTTGACCCAAGCCTAAATTTACCACTGCGGTTGTTGGCTGTGTAGGAAAAAGAATCGTTCCGCTTCCTGAAACCAAACTCCAGGTTCCGGTGCTTGTGGCGGGAGGATTTCCAAATAAAAAAACGGTGTCAGTACAAACATTTTGATCTGTGCCCGCGTTTGCAGTATCACAAACCTGAACCGAAGAGAAGGAATATAAAAAACAAACAATAAAACCAATTGTCCATCTCAAAAATCTATTATATCGAACGCTCATTAGTTGTTTTTGGTGGCTTAAAAATAACGAAATTATGTTTATTGTGCTTATTTAAAAGCGTTGCTTACCAACATCTTTTTTGGAATAAAGGGGTTAAAGTCGTGTTGTTTTGGTTATTTTTGTTGTCCTTAAAATTTAGTCCATGAAAATTTTAGTAGCCATTAGCAATGTTCCCGACACTACAACAAAAATTTCTTTTACCAACAACGATACAGAATTCAATAAGTCCGGTGTTCAATTCGTGATAAATCCTTACGATGAATGGTATGCGCTTGTGCGCGCCCTGGAGTTAAAAGAAAGTGGAAAGGCTTCGTTGGTAACATTAATGCACGTGGGGCTTGCCGATAGTGAAGCCACTATAAGAAAAGGTCTTGCTTTAGGGGCAGACGACGCGGTGCGAGTCAACGCTGAAAGTGCTGACGCTTATTTTGTTGCAGAACAAATTTCTTCATACGCTTTAGCAAATGGTTATGAGTTGATTTTGGTAGGAAAAGAAACAATTAATTACAATGGTTCTTCGGTTGGGGCAATGGTGGGCGGCTTAATGGATCTGCCTTTAATTTCTCTTGCAACAAAGCTGGATGTTAACGACAACAACGTTTATGCAGAGCAAGATGCAGATGGAGGAATACAGGTAGTCGAATGTTCTTTGCCCGTTGTTGTTTCCTGTGCTAAAGGGATGGCGGAACAAAGAATTCCCAATATGCGCGGCATTATGGCTGCCCGAACAAAACCCATTAAAGTGGTAGAGCCGGGCCCTTCGGAAAAACTCACAAGCATAAAATCATTTGCTTTGTCGCCGGGCCGCACCGCTTGTCATTATGTCGACTCAAATAACCTTGATGAATTAGTGCATTTGTTGCACACCCAGGCTAAAGTAATATAACCAGAGAGCTAACGAAATATGTCAGTACTTGTATACACAGAAATTTCAAAAGGGAAAATTAAAAAATCCTCTCTTGAGGCCGTTAACTACGGGGCAAAAATTGCCGGAATGATCGGTTCGGATGTTGTTGCTATTGCATTTAATGCAGACGACTCACACCTTAGCGAAATCGGGAAAGCGGGGGCAAAAAAAATTCTTTCCGTAAAAGAAAACGCTTTTAAAAATCTCGACGCCGTAGCGCTATCTTCAGCAATTGAGCAGGCTCAAAAAGCTGAAAACGCACAGGTAATTCTTTTTTCGTTTGACGCCACCGGTAAAAGTGTTGCCCCGCGAATTGCTGCTCGTTTAAAAGCCGGACTAGTTGCAGGCGCAACAGACTATCCGGTGATTAACGGAAACTCGTTTGAAGTAAAGAAGAATGTTTTCAGTGGTAAAGCAACCGCAATTTATTCTATTCACTCAGCTATAAAAGTTATTTCATTATTGCCAAATTCATTTCCTGTGCAGTTTAGCGATAACACGGCAATCGTTTCCGATTTTTCTGTTAATCTAGATAACGCGAAATCAAGGTTAATTGTAAAAGAAATTAAACAACTTTCATCAGGAGAAACCGTTTCGCTTCCGGAGGCTGAATTGGTTGTGTCTGCGGGGCGGGGCTTAAAGGGCCCTGAAAACTGGGGTATCATAGAAGATTTAGCGAAATCATTAGGAGCAACAACGGCGTGTTCGCGCCCCGTGGCAGACATGCACTGGCGCCCGCACCACGAACACGTTGGTCAAACTGGTGTTGCTATTCGTCCTAACTTATACATTGCCGTTGGAATTTCCGGCGCCATTCAACATTTGGCCGGTGTCAACGGAAGTAAAACAATCGTTGTGATTAACAACGATAAAGAGGCGCCATTCTTTAAAAGTGCGGACTATGGGGTGGTAGGCGATGCGTTTGAAATAGTTCCTAAACTAACCTCTGCAATAGAAAAATTTAAAGCCGGGACGAATTGATTTTATGTAATTTTAATCGCTTCATTTTTTAATGGAAAAAATTCGTCTCGAAATTGTTGGTTTGTCTTATAGCCAGTCACAATCAGGAGCATATGCACTTATACTTGAGGAAAGTGAAGGAAAGCGACGGCTTCCGATTATTATTGGTGGGTTTGAGGCACAGGCTATTGCAGTGGAGCTTGAAAAAATGACACCGACCCGACCTCTAACGCATGATCTTTTTAGGTCTATGGCTGAAGCGTTTGATATTTCCGTAACAGAAGTAATCATTTATAATTTACAAGAAGGCGTTTTTTATGCAAAGCTGATTTGTTTGCGTTCTGATGGGGTTTCGGCTGAAATTGATTCACGAACATCAGACGCAATTGCCGTGGCTGTTCGTTTTAAGTGTCCGATTTATACTTATGAGTTTATCTTGTCTACTACTGGTTATACAAAAGAAACAGAAGAGGGTGAAGCCCCGGAAAAAGAGGCTGTAGAAGTTCCGGAGGAAGAGCCTTTAAGCTCAAAAAGCATTGATGAGCTTAAAGAATTGCTTGCCGCAGCCGAAGAGGAAGAACAATATGAAATGGCGGCAAAAATAAGAGACGAATTAAACGCCAGAAAAAAAAGCTAAACATTCTGGTTTTGGCTTTTTTTAATTAGCTCCGTTAGTATATTGTCTTCTGAAAGTTCGCCACAATCCAAAGTAACTATATTTTTTGTTTCGTGCTTTTTAATGTCATGGCGATAGGCTTCATCGTAATAAGTCAGCGCAATTTCCGCAACCTCCTTTAATCTGCCTTGTTCCAAATACTCTAGTGCCGCTTTTAAATTCTGCCCCCCTAATTTTTTTCCTATTTTAATTAACGGGGCTCGCAACAAGGCGGTGTCTGTTGTTGAATAATCTGCAACAAGTCTGCAAACGCGCCTTTCGAAAGGAATGTTTAATTTAATTAACGGGGCGGCTTTCATTTGTTTCCAGAGCTGAATCGGAATCTTGTTCCACCCAATTGCCATAGCCTCGTCTTCTACCCAAATTACCCCGGAAGAATTGAAGGTGTTTATCTTTTTAAAAACCAAATGTTCAAATTGTTGCTGGGGTAATTGTGGCGATTCATGAATAGATCCAAACGCTGAACCCTTGTGGTTTGCAAGTTTTTCAAGGTCCAAAACCTGTTCTCCTTTTTCTGCTAATTTACGAAGAAGCGCTGTTTTTCCGCTCCCGGTTTCTCCTCCTAAACGAAGCAAATTAAATGGCGTAGAAAAAAAATTCAAAACATAATTTCTGAATTTTTTATAGCCCCCCTCTAAAACCAGAGGTTTTAACCCGGCGGTATTCATTAACCAAGCAAAACTTTGACTCCTCATCCCTCCTCGCCAGCAATACACCAGAATGTGCTTGTCTGCAGATAAACTCTTTGCCTTTCGCACAAAATCAGCAAGTTTTGGCGCTACCACCTCTAAGCCTCGTTCAACGGCGTCTTCTTTGCTTTTTTGTTTATATAGCAACCCGATTTCATGGCGCTCAACGTTATCAAATAAGGGCAGATTCACCGAGCCCGGAATATTGCCCCGACTAAATTCTTCGGGCGAACGAACGTCAACCACGGGGGTTGTTTGTGATAATCTAAGAAATTCTTCGGGGGACACCTTCATAAAAATAATGACACAAAAATAAAAGTAATGATTTCTTGCGCGTAACATGATTGGATTGTTAAAAACCAATGTTCAAAAACTAATACGAAAAAATAATAATTAAATATTTCAAGGCTCTTAAAGAATTAAATTTGCGCTTATATGCGCTCCGGAAAGATTTTCTTGCTGATGATGTTTTTTGTAATATCCGGCAGCCTTTTTTGTCAACAAAAAAGCCGTAAGGAAAATTTCAAGGAAAATCATTCTCCATTTGGAAGAAGAAAAAAAGAGAAAAAAAATCAAAAAGCATTTTCCGGACGCGGCAGCCTTTTCCGTCGCGGATCAACGCAGCGGGGTAATGCAAATTTGTTTGCGTCTCATCGTATTTTAGGTCGAAAAAATTTTTTTGAATCTTTTTTTGGTGTAAGACACGCTAGCAACGCTTCGCTCCGAAAAACAAAGCCGGCAAGCAAACACGATGAGCGTGCGCTTTTTAAAAGACAAAGAACGTCTGCAAAAAATCAGCACACAAAGGTCCAACAAAAACAACGCAGAAAACGTGAGGTCAGCCGTAAAAGAGGAAATGTTTTATTTCAGAACAAAAAACACTGAGGCTTTAAATTAAATTCAAAGCATCATAAACGGAGTGCTTATAAAGTCCGCCAACCGGAATAGCTTTTTTGTCGTTTTTTAAAATCAAATGATGATCCTCAATGGCGATTATTTTATCTTTTCTTACAATAAAAGAACGGTGCGCGCGAAGAAAGTTTGGGTTGGTTAGGCGCCTTTCTATTTCCTTCATTGTTATATGAACAACATATTTTGATGATTCGGTGTTAATAGCAACATAATCCTTTAACGCTTCCACGAAACAAATTTCAGTATAATCTACGCGAACAACGCGGCCGTTGTGCTTAACAAAAAGAACGTCTTGCTCTTGACTGAGGGATGACTGTTGGATTTGATTTTTTACAAGTTCGCGGGCATAAACGAGTTCACAAACTTTCTGGTGTTTATGAACCGCCACCTCAATAACACTGCGCAATTCGTTTTCCCTGAATGGTTTTAAAATATAACCGTATGGTTCTGCGCGCTTTGCTTTTTCAAGTGTGTTTTCATCAGCATAAGCCGTAAGAAATACTGTGGGAATGTTTGTGGTTTTGCGAATTATTTCAGCCGCCTCAATTCCGGTTTTTGAACCCTTCAGCATTATATCCATTAAAACAAGGTCCGGGGCCCGTTCTTTTGCGGCCATAATTGCGTCTTCTGCTTTTGAACACGCTCCTGCGATTGTATACCCAAGTTTTTTTAGGCTTTGCTGAATATCTTTACTAACAATAGCCTCGTCCTCCACAATCAGCACGCTATATTTTGACATATTAAAGTATTATTTTTTAAAGGTAATTAAAAACGATGTTCCCTGGGCGCTTTTAACAACAAGGCCCCCCTCAAGCTGATCAACAAGGGTGTAAACCAATTGAATCCCTAAAGAAGATTTTAACTGCTCCGGCGACTTCTTTCCTAGCCCGACGCCGTTATCTTGAATTTGTAAATGAAAAGTGCCGTTATCCTGAAACAACAAAACTTTTATAATTCCTTTTTCTAAACCTTTAAACGCGTGCTTATAGGAGTTTACAATCAGCTCATTTAAAATTAATCCGCAAGGAATCGCTTTGTCTATGTCTATCGTTGTAGGAAACACGTCTTGAACAATCTCAATTTCTTGATTTGGCTTTTCATAGGACATGGAGACATTTTGAATTATTGATTCAAAATATGTTTTAGTTTGAATTTGAGCAAAGTTTTTTGATAAATACAAGTTTTCATGGATTAAGGCCATTGTTTTTATCCTCCCCTGACACTCCTTTAATATTTCAATTGTTGAAGTGTCATTTATTAAACCTGATTGTAAATTTAAAATGCTGCTGATAACCTGCATATTATTTTTAACGCGGTGATGCACTTCTTTCAGTAAAATCTCTTTTTCATTCAAAGAAGCCTGAATAACAAGTTGGTTGTGTTTTTTTTCTGTAATGTCATGCGCTAACCCAAAAACCTCATTTATCTTTCCGTCGATCCCTTTAATGGGCTCGAGGAACACTTCTCTCCACACACTTTTTCCTTCTCGAGTTATTAATTCGGTTTCAACGTGTAAAGGTTTTCCATTAAAGACCTCTTTGTAACGAGATTTCCATATTGGATTAAGGGCCGGGTTTACAGTAATTTTTTGTTTATTTGTTCTGCTGGTATTTGAACCTGTTTTATGTTTCAAGATATCATCTAAAAACTGTTGGTTGTAATCAATAAATTTTAGTTGTTTATTAATAACCCACATTCTGTGTGAGCGAAGTTGAAATACGGCGTTTAATTTCGCGTTTTGATATGATAGATCGTCCTGGTTTTTTTTCTGTTCTGTAATATCTGAAAACACCAAGATAAAAAAAAGCGGCTTATTATTCTTTTCGTAGGTTGAACACGAAACATTAAATACACGGCCCTTTGAATCTCCTTTTAGGCTGATTAAGCTTTTTTGGATTTTTCTGTTGCTTAATTTTCCGAATTTCACTGTCTTTCCGGGGTGTGCCTCTCCGACCAGTTCGTTTATATTACATGACAATATCTTTGTTCTGGGGAGTCCAAAAAGTTTTACAAAATAATCGTTCACGCTAATAATTTTTCCATTGGCTGCCGCTACCCTGGCTATACCGGTTTTCGCAAAGGTGAAAACATCTTGAAAAATTTTTCTATTTTTCTGATTATATTCTGTTAATGATGAAGCGTCGTGGGTAACGTCTGTTGCGCTGAAAATACTGAACTCGTTTTTACTGTGTTGTTCGTTTATTAAATGTTCTTTTAAATGACAAAAAAACATTGGTTTGTTTTTCCTTGCGGCTAAAAATACGGTATCATAAAGCTTGTGCTTGTTCTTCGGGTTGCTTTTTAAATAGTTAAAATCTGGAGATATAGCTTTGTTGTCCTTTTTTAGGATTGTTTCTTTTCGGAAATTAAAAAGCGCTAAAAAACCTTTAGTAAAGCCTATTATTTTTTTTCCTCCGGACAATAGTAAAATATTATGGTTTGTAGACGCGCTTAAGGGTGTCAGTAAAAAATACAGATTGTAGTTGTCTTTACCGTGTTTTACGGCTGTAAATAAAGCGAGCTCTATTATATTTAAATCCGGCTTTTTATCTTGCTTAACACATAAAAAATGTTTTTTGCTTTTAGTTTCCGTAAACAGAATTAGCTGTTTCTCTCTGTTAAGTCCGGGAGTAAGCTGGTAAATTTTATTGTTTTTTAGAATTATATATTTCTTTCCTGATTTTTCAAAAAACTCCTTTTGTTCATTTATAAAAAAGGACAAAGCGTTTTTAGATATTATTTTTTTTGTTGTCATTTTTCGCGAAACTCTTCCAGTGTTTCTGTTGCTTTTTGAAATTCAGCTGTATTTTTTATTCCATTAAAACCCACTTCTTCGCCGTTTTCATACATAATAGATAAAAATAACACATTATTTGGATCATAAAAAAACCACTCGCCGCTCATTTCATTGCCTATAAAAAATCCTTGGATAAATTTATTTCCGTTTTCATAAAACCAATCATGCTTTCCTTCTGCAAGACCTTGATTCCATTTACCTTTATATCTTATTTTTTGAGTGGTTGACCACCAACCAACCCATAAACTATCTTTTTCACCGTTTACATATTTTCCTTTTTCTAGATAATTACCCATTTTGTAATACCAAAATCCTTCCTTCACATCATTTTGATATAAGCCCTGTTGTAAAACTTCGCCATTTTCAAAAAATTCAATAAATCTTCCTTCTCGCGTCCCATTGATATATTGTTCTGACCGTAATGTATCACCGTCTTCATAATACCAGTTCCAAATTCCAATCTGTTCACCTTTATCATTATATTTTCCTTGTTGTTCAATTTTACCTGATGGAAAATAATATAACCACTCGCCTGTTTTTTTTCCGGATGTATAAGTGCCTTTACCTTTTTCTTCCCCGCTTAAATAATATTCAATCCACCGGTCTGTTTTCTGTTGTTGCTCATTTAAATTTCCCTTTTCAATTAAATAACCCTCTTCATAAATATAAACCGAATCGATTTTACCGTTCGGTGCGTAGTAAAAGTGCACACCGTGAGGAGTGTCATCAAAAAAAGTTCCTTCGAATTGAAGTTTACCTCCCGGATAAAACGCCTTTTGCAACCGGATTTCCTTTAGTTCTTTAGGTTTTTTAATTTTATTTCCGGACTTAAACTTTTCTATCGTTAATAGATTTCCTGATTCATTAAAATATTTTTTATATCCGTCTAAAACTCCTGATCTGTAATTTTCCTCTGTCCGAACATTGCCGTTTGCATAAAAACTAAGCCATTTACCTTCTTTTTCCCCGGTATCATTCAATCGATTAACTTTCTCAGTGCTTTCCACTATTCCGTAAACATAATTTGTTTGGGTAATAATTATTCCCTTATCTGAATATTCGATAACAAGACCATGAATCCTGTCGTTTTTATAAGGTATTGAAAGCTTTACTCTTCCGTTATCGTGATAAATTTCAGAAATGCCGTTGCGAAAATTATTAATATAAAGTTCTTTAGAAATTATTTTACCACTTGTGTCATAATTCACTAATTCACCGTTTTTATTACCGTCCTTATAATTTATTACCCTCTGTCGGTTACCATTCGTAAAATAAAAAATCCATGTACTGTCCAATAAAAAATTCTTTCTGTTTCCCTCATTTTTTATAATTCCAGAAGTAAAATAATTTTTCCAGTATCCGTCCGGTTTTCCGTTAGAAATTAATCCTTCTGACAAAAGTTTACCATTTTCATCGTAGTAAGAAACCTTTTCCTGGGAAACCAAAAAGAAGAATGGTAACCACCAGAGTATAGTAGCAAAAATTAATTTTTTACCGTGGCGCAAAAAATCTTTTTGTATTCTCTGAAATGTCACAAAAAAATTCACTGTAAATTTAGACAAGCAATCAGGTTCTAAAAATATTCATCTTACTGAAACTACAAAAATCACTTCAATAAATATCAAGGTTCTTATTTATATTATACTTTTATTTAAAATAATATTTGTTATATTATTATAGCTTGTTAGTAATGTTAATTTAGAATCAAAGTTATCTCATCATTTAGTAAATTAAAATATGTAACCCTTGGTTATTAACATTTTATTATTTTTAAATTATTAATTATTAAGCAAATAACAGATTTTAAATAAATGTTAGTTTTAAAATGTAATTTAAAAATCACCATATATTTTATTTTTTATAATGTTCATTATTTCTTGAAAACAGAGTAACGATATTCTTGTTTTTATTTTGTGAGACCGAAAACAATTTTTGATAAAAAAAAAACTTTAAGAAGAATAAAAAATGCGAAAGAAATTTAATTTTTATTTAACACTTTATTAAAACATGAATGTTTACATCCTATCAACTAAATAATTGAAAAACAACATTAAAAGATATGACTTATTTTTTTATTTCGCTTTGTGAATAACATTATTTTTGAGTTTTTAAACTGATTTTATGAACGTTTCTATTGGCTCTGATCATGCTGGGTTTAATTTAAAGACTCAAATTATAAATTATTTAAAACAAAAGGATTGTTTTGTTATTGATAAGGGATGTTTTTCAGAGGACAGGGCTGATTATCCCGATTACGCACACGCCGTGGCGGTAAGTGTTTTATCTTCAGAATCTATGTTGGGAATTTTGATTTGTGGCAGCGGTAACGGGATAAATATGACAGCCAACAAACATAAGGGTGTACGAAGCGCGCTCTGTTGGAACCCGGAAATTGCAGCGCTTGCGCGCCAACACAATAACGCAAACATCATTGCCTTACCGGCGCGTTTTATTTCCGTAAAAGAAGCGATTGACTGTGTAAACGCATTTTTAAACTCAGAATTTGAAGGGGGCAGACACCAGGATCGTATTTTGAAAATAGAAGAAAAGTAAAACGCTTGTAGTTGGAAAAGAATAAGGCAATAATTTTTTCAGGACCCAGTGGCAGCGGTAAAACAACACTGGTTCGGTTTTTATTAAAAACCTATCCGGAAAGAATAACTTTTTCTGTTTCAGCCACCACCAGGCCGCCGCGCGGCGAGGAAAAAAACGGGGTCGATTATTATTTTATCTCAGAAGACGAATTTAAAAGCAAAATAGAAACAAACGATTTTTTAGAATGGGAAGAGGTGTATAAAGGAAGATTTTACGGAACACTAAAGACCGAAGCGAAAAGAATATGGGATTCAGGTAAAATTATTTTATTTGATATTGATGTTGAGGGGGGGCTTAATTTAAAAAAACAACTAAAGCTCAACGCCTTGTCTGTTTTTGTAATGCCTCCATCAATAAAAATACTGGAAGAGCGATTGCGCTCACGTAATACGGATTCGGAAGAAAGCGTTTCACGAAGAATTGAAAAAGCGGAAAAAGAACTAAAAACTGCAAGTCTGTTCGATAAGTTTATCATAAACGAAAACCTTGAAAAAGCCCTAGCGGAAGCAGACAAGCTTTTTTCTGAATTCTTATTAATCTAATCAACCGTATTTAATGAAAAAGCTAATTTTTTTTTATTTTTTAGGGTTAAATTTTTTATCGGCGCAAATAAATGTATACGACACACTGGAGAAGGTTCCGTATTTCTCGGATTACTTACATCACGACAACAAGAAAAATTATTTTTTAAACAACAAAAAACAATTAGTAAGAGAATATCATTTAACTGACGGCGCGCTGCATTTTAATAAAGATTTCGAAGACTCTTTGTTTACAATGCTTAAATTACTTTTTAATAATGAATTTGTAGAGTTGGTATATAAATCTGAGGAAAACGTGAGATGGATTTTACCAGGCGGAGAAAAATTTCGTTTGCGGCATGGCAAAAAAATTTCTCAAAATAATCTTGCGCGTATTTTTGCCTCTGAAGCCGAGTTAAAAAGGATCTTACAACGACCCGCCTGGCTTCAGAAAGAAGATGATTTCCATTTATTTTTTCATCGCTATTTTTTAGCAGGTAAAAACCCGAACACAGTATTCTGTTTTAATGATTTAAGCGGTTATTCTGATGGCGACATAACTACAGACAAAGACGGTCACGTTGTAAGTGAAACAGGGCGCTATGATAACGGAAAGCTGTTTTACCAACTAATCAACGGGACAATGGAAATATTCAATGAAAAAGGGGTAAAAATATTTGAAAAAAACAGTACAACCCTGTTTGCCTTTAACGAGGACCGCTCTTTGAAGTGGGAGTTTAGAAACAATCAGTTTTTTAAAGAACAAAAGCCGGCGGCAGAAAAATTAAATATAGAACAGGATTATTACAAAATTATCGAGGCGCTTTGGAGAAAAAATTTTGCCGATTAAACCACCCCCCAACAAAACAAACTTAACCATTTCTTAATATTGGGGCATTTCAGATAACATTGAATTAATCTTCAGACTACAATTTTGTAATCGAAAATTAAAACAAATGAAATCAATTAAATTTTTACCATTTTTTTTACCGTTTTTCTTTATAAATCTGAAATCTCAAACGGACTCTTTAGTTAAGGAGTTATTAAAAGAAAGCGAGCGTTGGAAAAACCTTAAAATTACAGGATGGATTCAGCCGCAGCTTCAGTTTACTGATTCCTCCGGAGCAAAAAATTTTGACGGGGGCGATTTTCTTCCCAATTCAGACAAACGTTTTATCATTCGACGCGGTCGTGTAAAATTTACCTATTCTGCAAAAAACTCCCAGTATGTTATGCAGCTAAACGCCACAGAGCGGGGGGTTAATTTGGTTGAGGCTTATTTGAAGGTAACAGACCCATTAACTAAATCTTTTATATTGACCGCTGGCACAATGAACCGCCCGTACAGTTTCGAGATTCAACAGTCTTCAGCAGACCGAGAAACCCCGGAGCGCTCACGCTACCTCCAGATTATAACCCCAAACGAACGCGATCTTGGTATGATGCTTACCTATCAGCCTGTAGCCGCTAGTAGGCTGTACGGGCTTAAAATTGATGCAGGGCTTTTTAACGGAACAGGAATTGCTGTGCCGGGTACAACCAGCCTGAACGGCGCCGGGGTAGTTGATCCGGATTATATTAAAGATTTTATTTCCCGAATTCATTTTGATAAAGCATCAAAAAACAATAAAATTAAATTTGGAATCGGCTCATCATTATATTATGGCGGCGTTTTGTTTCAAAATAATCATTGGTATAATGAGTTAAAAAAAGACACTTCCGGAAATTTTGTATGGACAATGCAAGACACCGTTTCAAATCCAAACATGAAAGGCCGCATCGCCCCGCGCAGATATTATGCGGGCGACGTTCAGTTTTCTATTAAAAGCGGTATAGGTGTTACAACAATTAGAGCAGAGTATGCACAGGGACAACAGTCGTCAACTAAAGATGAAAATAAAAGCTGGGCAACCCTTCTCGCTACACCTGACGTTTATACAAGAAATTTTAATGCGGGTTGCGCCTACTTTATACAACGGATTGGAAACTCCAAACATGAATTGGTATGTAAGTATGAGTGGTACGATCCCAACACCGAATTAAAAGGAAATCAAATCGCGTCTTCATTAGGGTTTACAAAAGCTGAAATAAAGTACAACGCTACCGGGCTGGGGTATAATTATTATTACGATGAACATGTAAAATTTATGTTCTATTATAATATTGTAAAAAATGAAGCAACAAGGGTCGTTGGTTATACGAAAGATGTTAGAGATAATGTCTTTACAATGCGAGTTCAATATCGATTTTAACCCTTCAATTAAATTCTTAACATTCGCTTAATATTCGAAAATTATATTTACAAAAAATATCAAAAACATGTCAGCAAACTCCATCTTCCAGTTTTTTGTTCCAAAGGACAAAAAGTTTTTTCCCCTGTTTGAAAAAGACGCTCAAAATCTAGTGCAGATGAGCGAGATATTGGTGAAACTGGTAAAAACAGAAAATCATACCGAGCGCTCCATATTTTTACGTCAAATTGAGGAGCTTGAGCATAAGGGAGATGAAATCACCCATCAACTTTTTGTTGAATTAGGGTCAAATTTTATTACACCTTTTGACCGGGAAGACATTCATGCATTAGCAACGGCTATTGATGATGTCGCAGATTTCATTTTAGGAGCCAGCACGCGCATTGATCTTTATAACATCAAGGTTTTTACAAATGCAATTGTGCAATTAACAGAAAACATTCATGCCGGAGCAATGGAAATTGAAAAAGCAGTTTCCGGATTAAAAAACCAAAAAAACATCCGACTAGTCAGAGAATCGTGCATTAAATTAAATAGCCTTGAAAACGAGGCAGACAGAATTTTTAATATCGCGCTGGCCAGTTTATTTGAAACCGAAAAAGATGCCGTGGAGTTGATTAAACAAAAAGAAATTCTTTCCATTTTGGAAACGGCAACCGACAAGGCAGAGGACGCGGCAAACACACTTGAAACAATTATTATTAAATACTCCTAATACCAAACGATGGCACTGTTAATTACCGTAATCGTTCTTGCATTACTTTTCGACTATATTAACGGATTTCACGACGCGGCAAATTCAATTGCAACAGTTGTGTCAACCAAAGTTTTAAGCCCGTTTCAGGCAGTGGCGTGGGCAGCCTTTTTTAATGCCGTTGTGATTTTTTTATGCCAGCACAAACTACTAGGGTTTGAATTTAAAGTTGCTGACGCGGTTTCTAAAATTGTAAAAACCGAATCCATTGATATGTGGGTTATTCTGGCAGGACTTATAGCTGCAATTTTTTGGAACCTTCTAACCTGGTGGGCAGGAATTCCTTCAAGTTCATCCCATACGTTACTGGGCGGTTTCGCCGGGGCGGCAATAGCTAAAGCGGGTTTTGGTGCGCTTGCTGATATTGCAAAAATTTATACCACACTGGCGTTTATTTTTCTTGCTCCCTTAATCGGGATGATTCTCGCCTATTTCCTGACGGTTATCATTATTAATATTTGCAGAAAATCAAATCCGTTTCGGGCAGAGCGTTGGTTTAAGCGTCTGCAACTGGTTTCTTCCGCGGCATTTTCATTAGGTCATGGAAGTAATGATGCGCAAAAAGTGATGGGAATTATTGCTGCCGCACTTTTAGTCTTTTCAGCAAGCCTGCATAAAGAAGATAAAAAAGTTCCGACCTGGGCCCAGGTGGACAAAGTGTATAAGTTTGATACAACCTATTATGCTATCAGCGAAAAATCGCTTCAAATAGATACAATTAACGGCGTTCCTTATGTGCTGGGCTCGGCCGAAGATTTTGGAAAAAAAGGAAAATCAACAACAAAAAAAGCAATGGCAGTAGCCGTTACAGATTTTGAAAAAGAAATTAGTATTGATGGAAAAATTTTATCGGGAGCACCACAAGCAAAATTTACCAAACTCGAAGAATTAAAACCCAAAGGAGAAATTTCTCATATTCCGGAGTGGGTAACGTATGCGTGTTTCATTGCGATTGGATTAGGAACGCTTTCCGGTGGTTGGCGAATTATTAAAACCATGGGAACTAAAATTACTAAGGTTACACCGCTTGAGGGAGTTGCCGCAGAGTCTGCCGGAGCGATTACGCTTTACATTACGCAATTTTTTGGAATACCCGTTAGCACAACGCACACGATTACGGGCTCAATCATTGGTGTAGGCTTATCGAAGCGCGTTTCGGCGGTGCGCTGGGGTGTTACCGTAAGTTTATTGTGGGCCTGGATATTGACAATTCCTGTTTCAGGATTTATTGCCGCGCTTTGTTACTGGCTGATCAGCTTGTTTGTTTAACCAAAAACAATGAAAAAGAAAGGCCGGAATTTCCGGCCTTTTTTATTTGTAGAAGTTTGAAATTATTTTCCTCCAAGTAACTTTTTAAATCCCGGTATTTTGGCGTTTTTAGGATCAACCTTTGTTAATTGCTCCAAATACTCATTTCCTTTTTCATTGTTTTTGGAACCGTTAATACTTTCGTTGATGAGGTAATCCAGCGCCTCTGTCATGAACGCTTTGTTTGCGGGAAGCGTGCGGTCTTCGGGTTTTATGGC
>OMJH01000193.1 GCA_900299295.1 Bacteroidota bacterium | reverse complement strand
GCATTTAAAAATAAACTTCCGGAAATAAAAATGAAATGAGCACAACTAACAACCAATAAGATCCAATCTTTCGGGTTGCCTAAAAATATAAACGTGATTATATTTATAAAGATGAAGCATAAAACAATCAGAAATGTTGCGTTACCGTATTTTAATAATCGTTCTTCGCGGCTGTTTAGTTCCGGAGTCCATCCGACATTTAATATTGATTTAATAAGCTTCATTTACATAGATAAACGTGTCCTGCGCTGAGGCATTAGTAAGTTGGCTGCGCAATTCTAAAACTAAGATAATAACTTTATTTTTGTTTTATCCTCATGATAAAAGCATAACGTGAGGCAAGGCCGGGCGCGCAGTAATTTGTTGTTTATTCAATAGCCTTCTACTACTAATTTACCAATTAGCATTACAACTCGTAAAAATGGCGCTTGCACGCTGTTATATGCTGCTTTATTTTTTTAGTTAGTCTCAGTATATTTTTTAAAATTATTTAAAATTGCTTGCCATCCGTTTCGTTGTAATTCTAACGAGTTTTCTGTTTCAGGATCAAATGTTATAATTACTTCTGTTTGCTCGTTTTGCTCTATAAATGATACATTTACTGTCCTTCCGGCAAACTCGTAAGTAAAATTACTTCCTACTTTTAATTCTGTATAAATTGCAATATAGTCAAATCCAAAACTTCCATCTTTTGCTTCCATTCTAGCGAAGTATTTACCTCCTATTCTTATTTCATTAGTAGCTTTTGGACAATGCCAACTTGGGTCAGCAAAGTTCCAATTTATGATATGGTCAGGATTAGTATAATATTCCCAAACCTTATGTTTTTCTGCTTTTATTAGAGCAGTTACAGTAATTTTTTCCAATGATTTAATTTTGAATTTTATAATAAATTTTCAAAGTTGCATATAACGTTTTGCAGCTACCCGAAGGTGGCGATTTGGAACACTAAACTGTCTATACGGACCAACGTTTGTTTGAAATACAAATGTTCGTATTCGCACTGTCTCGCCACTTTTGGGTAGGTGCTGTTATAGGGCGTTGTTTTTTTCGGTCGTGTTTGTCTGTTGTGCATTGTTGTCTGTCTTTGTGTGTCGGCTAGGTGGCTCTTTTGCAATTTTTGGTCTATGTGTAGTCTTGAGTGAATTGCAAATGTGCAACCAAATGCGTTGGCTAAACTTCGGCTAATTGTTTGTTCAATTTTTTCTTTTTAGTTTTTGTTTCTAATGTCAGATTTTTTGTCAAGGCGTGCGCTACGTGCCACATTAAAACTGGAGGTACGGCATTACCAATAGCCCTGTATTGTCTGTTTTCAGAAACGATGTCTAATTTAAAACTTTCAGGAAATGATTGAATACTCGCTGCCTCTCTTGGTGTAAATCTTCTATAACGTTCATCTATCATCAAAACGGGGTCTGTACCATTTAAACTTACTTTAGCAAGATGAGAGCTAATTGTATTACAAGGCTGATTCAAATCTTGAACTCTTCCTTTATTCATTTTTTCCCTTACCCTAAGCATGCCATCAACTGCCTTTTGACTAAAAAACCACTTATCATCTTTGTTCGCTTTTTTATCGATTACTTGTTTCAATTTAATTTTCGATCCATTTAATGTTTGTGGATTAGGAAAACGAAAGTTA
The DNA here is from genome assembly GCA_900299295.1 of Bacteroidota bacterium. Classification (GTDB taxonomy): domain Bacteria; phylum Bacteroidota; class Bacteroidia; order B-17B0; family Aurantibacillaceae; genus AM-1111. Next base: position 3,668 of record OMJH01000193.1, on the reverse strand, counting down.
AAGTAATCATCAAACTCTCTAAACCCAACAATGAAAACGCGTTCTCTTTTTTGTGGAACACCATATTCTGATGCGTTTAATAATTTGTGATGAATATAGTATCCAGCCTTTTCGAATTCTTTAACAATCATTGGGAATGCTTTCCCTTTGTTAGCAGAAAGTAATCCTTTTACATTTTCTCCGATAAAAAAGCGTGGTTGTTTTTCTTTAAGAACATTAACCATTTCAAAAAACAATTTTCCTCTGTCATCTTTATAGCCCAGCCTTGGTGGATTTTGTGCACTAATAGAAAAAGATTGGCAAGGGAAGCCGCCTAATAATATATCATGGTCTGGAACTTGGCTTGGAATAATATCTCTAACATCTTTCAATTCACACTTATGTATAAAATTACTGTTATATATAGTTGTTGCATATTTGTCATTGTCTGCCGCATATACTACTTCAAAAGGTAAAGCATCAAAATGTTTCCCAAGGAAACTAAAGTTGCCTTGAATGCCTAAGTCCATTCCTCCACATCCACAAAATAGTGACGCGACTTTTAATTTCTTACTTCCAATAATTTCTGCCATTGTCCAGATGTTTTAGAAAATTCAACAACTAAGTTTTTATCAATTTTCAAGTTTCCTTGAGAGTGCTGCTTTGCAGGGTTTTGAATAACGAAAATATTTTTCTCTTTTTCGTTTACGACTAAATAATAAATAAAATAATTTTCTCCTATTGTTTCGGCTGTATCCCATTCATTAGGAGTTAATTTAAATCGATTGTTATTTAATGCTTTTCTTGATTTGGTTGTTTTTACTTCAATATATCGCTTCTTACTTTCTATTTCAATACTTTGTATGTCATAACCAGCACCAAGTGGCGTAGGTATTTTGTTTATCAAATGTTGTCGTTTTGATTTGTCTTTTGTGCGTAAATATTCATGCGCTAAAATCAAACTTTCTCCATAGTCTCCAATGATTTTAGTTGGCACTTTTTTATCTCCAGTCATTCGTGAATAATATTCTTGAATGAGACTTGAAATATTTTCTGCTTCTGCTTTATCTAAATGTGGAGTAAATGCTTCAATGTTTTCAAAGCTATTAACGTACGTAAACCAAGTTTCTTCAATTTCGGCAATTTCCGGATTGGCTATTTCCTTTTGTTTATAGAATTTATCATAACGATTAAACCATGTGGAATTATTCAGGTGATAGTTTATCGCTTCCTTGTTTTCATTATTTAAATAATAATAGTAACCCGTTCCCTTGTCTTGAAGAAGGTTTGCCAGTACCATATAATCCAAAATATCTCCTGCATATCGACAAACATCACCATTGGAAGGGTACTCGCCTGTTTTATCATTTTTTAGTTGTTCGTATTTATGGTCATACTCGATTTTTTCACTCCTATGCTTTAATATCATTTTGGCAACATCTTTTGGATGTCTACCATCACGAGTTACTCTTAAATCGAAATAGGCACATTGAGTTAATTCTTCTGCTGTTATGCTAAAAGGCTTGCCTGTTAATTTTTCTCCTTCGATTAAAAGATGTAGAATAAAATTGCAGGGTTTGAACTTTACTCCTTCCTCAATTTGTTTAATAACATTATGTGATTTTATATGACCGCCTGGATATTGAAAGGAGTATAGAAAATAATTAAAAAACTCATCTAAATATTGATTATTAGCCAATCTAACTGCCGTCTTGCTCGGTTGCAAATAATCGTTTTTTTCTTGAATGAAGGCAAATAATGCGGAGATTTCAGTTCTCCAATTGTCAATGGTTTTTTGTGTCGAGGTTGAATTATTTTTAAAACCAAAAAGTACTTTATTTAATTCTGAATTGAATTCCTTCTCGGGTAGAACATTCATTTCAGAAATTGAAGTTGCAACGTATAATAATACTTCCTCTACATCACTCTTGAAACGAGGTCTTACATGGTGCAACCTGAAAAAATACTTGTCGGGAATTTTATATTTTACTTGTTTGCTCATAGATATTTTTTTAATTCTTCGGCTAGCACCTTTGCTAAAATTGGTGGAACAGCATTGCCGACCTGTTTATATTGACTTGTCTTACTTCCTAAGAAAATAAAATTGTCAGGGAAAGATTGTATCCTAGCACTTTCTCTAACTGTTGGAACTCTATTGTATTTATAATGAAAATGGTGTCTATGCCCAGTATCGATTGTGAAGCTTGGTTTGTTACTATTTAATCGTGTCCATGCAATGTTTACATTCCTTGTTTGCTGTAAGTTTTTAGGGAGATTTTTATAATTTCCGCCATCAGGAACTAACGAGATGATTTCAACTGTCTGGTCGCTATGATTTGTTATTTCGTGATTAAAAATACAATGTGAATTTTTTCTAATTAGTTTTTGATATTCTGATTTCGGTTCCGATTTATATTTATTTCCATCAGGAACAGACTTTTCTGGTAAGTCAGAAATAGCATCTTTAGCAGAAATTAGTTTTTTGTTTGTAGGTTCAGGAAAAACAAATTCTTTTTTCCCTTTTGTTCCAATAAAAAACGCTCTTTTTCTATTTTGTGGGACACCAAATTCCGAAGCCAATAAAACCTTATAAACTACTGTGTAACCTAATTTTTCAAAATCTTTTATGATTGTATCTTTCACAACACCTTCACCCATTGAAACAATATTTGGAACATTTTCCATTAAAAATGCTTTAGGGCTATAGTATTCTACAAAACTCACAAATGATTTATATAGTTTGTTTCTTTCGTCATCTATAATTCTTTTTCCTGCAATTGAAAATCCCTGACAAGGAGGCCCTCCAATTATTATATCAACTTTTTTAATTCCTGTTTTTAAACTAATTTCTTTAGGTGTTTCATTAAACAGATCTGCAACAAGTCCTTTTGCTTTTTTGTGAGTGTTTTCAAATGTTGCGATTGCATCTTTCCAATGGTCAATTCCTAAAAGAATTTCATAATTTGCTTCAATAAAACCGAATGAAAGGCCACCGCACCCACAAAATAAATCAATAACAGTATTTTTGGATTTACTCATTTATTCTTATGGGCTTTTAGATATTTTACTTTTTTTTCTGCAACTTTTAGTGCTTGATTAGCTAAATCATCGTCAGCGATTTCATAAGCGATATTTTCACTTAAATATTGAACGAGTAAATTGTCTTTGTCCAAGTCGAGAATGTCAGCCAGTTTTGCTATTTGCAATCTGGTAGCTTTCCTTTCGCTTCGTTCAATTTTACTCAGTATTGCAGTATCGATGTCGAGTTGTGCAGCAACTTGTCGTAAGAGCAGACCTTTAGTCTCTCTTTGCTCTCGGATTATTTCGCCTGTTGTTTTCAATTTGAAATTATTGACTTGACAATATTTGTCAAATTTAAAATGATTTTCTGAATTATACAAACGTCATGTAGAAAATTATTAACACTCTTCAGAATAATTAGAAAGTCGGGTGGTGGGTGGGCTTTGGGTGTTGTAGGGCAAAATTAAATGTGGTGTTCTTGATTGGTAGTGTGTGTTGGCAAAGCACCTCTTTTAATTTTGCGAAGGGTCGGCTGTCTTTCGTTTTTATGGTCGTCTTACAATGCCCTATAACTCCCTTATAGCCGCACCTTTTACTCACCAAGTTTCGTGCTGTATTCCAAATCATACCAAAATGCGAACCTTGTACTTCCGGCTGTTCCGCGAATC
>OMJH01000192.1 GCA_900299295.1 Bacteroidota bacterium | reverse complement strand
TTGGTTTATCCAGCTGCAAGTTATGATTTGAAAGAAAAGAAAATTCCTTTCTATAAAAATGGCCGATTTGTAAATCCGTTGAATGAACTTGAAGCAAAACAACTTGAAAAATTATTTCATTATGCTTCTTATGTTCGTTCTCAAATAGAATTGTACCTGAAGGAATTTTCATCCGGTAAAATTGATACCATCATGGTGATGGAATTCTTCCGGGAGTGGATACAGGAAATACGTGTCTTTTTGCAAAAGAAATTTCCTGATTACGAATTCCGCGAACGTGGTATCTTAGATTATTGCGATAAGTTCTCAAAGCCTTTCGATAAGTTATTTAATATCGATACTAAGATTTATCGCACAAAAACCGGTAAATACCTTCTTGATAAAGTGGAGGATTGTGAAGAATTTAATCCGGATGTTCTGTTACTGCCAAGTGACAAAACGCAGTTGGTTAAGCTGGACAAAAACAAGGGTTTCAATCCAAACCTTTCAACGGTCCTTACAGCTTCAGTTTTAAATGACGAACGAGGCGATAAGAAAGAGTATTTTTCACTTCCGCTTTCACCACGAGGTCTGACAGAATTCTATAGCTCTCTTGATGAACTTTTAAAGAAATCGGATAAATCAAAATCGCTTACAGGCGTTTATGATCCAACATCTGATTCTATCACCGTTACATTGGAGCTTGAAATCAGTGGTATTTTGACTCCGTTCGCCAAAACTTATAAAGTTTACAAAACTGAGGAAGATTTGCAATCCAATGTTGTTTTATGGCCTAACTTCATCAGCCCGAAATGGAATCGCTATTTCCTTTTCTCTGATCTGTTGCATAACGATGAGAAATTGAAAGCCGTGCCGATTTTGGCGGATCCTAAAGATCTGAACGACTTACTCTATGAGAGTCATCGTGATAATAAATTATTTTACATTACGGAAAATGACTCAAAATCGAACAATCTTGGAGTTACTTGCGGACTTAAAGTTTTCTATGATAAGGAAAAAGTTAAGCAGCGTAATCTGAAATATGAAATTTACGAATCAAGCGTTCCTTTCAAAGGTATCGAACTACGTATTGATTCAGGAGCAAGTGACGATATTAAAGCAGGATACATTTTAATTGATATCAGTCGTTATGATGCGAAAGATGGAATCATCGATCACACGCACGACAGAAATGATTTGATTCCGGTTAGCGTTGGAATTGATTTTGGAAGTACCAACACTTGTATTTCCTATCAGAATCCAAAAACCGGCGAAAATAAATTGTTGTCTATCAACAACAGAAGGCGTTTTATTCTTGGTAAAGAAATCAATAAAAATTTTGGTGAGTACGCAAAATCCCAGGAGTTGTTTTTCTTCCAGAATGACAATCAGACAGGAATCATTCGTTCCGCATTGTTGCTGAACAATGAATTGCGTATTACGGATCCGATTATTGATCGTGCGAATGCAATTTCGGGAGGTTTCCCGCTTTTTGAACCCAATCTCGATATCATCGATGGGGACAGCAGTATGCTAAACCTGAATATTCAAGGTGAAACGGAGAAATTGCTTTACGACCTAAAATGGAAGCGTGAGGATAAGTTCCTCATGAACAAAAAGGCTTTTGTAAAGATGTTGTGGCTTTACGTGAATGCGGAATTGTATGATATGAACATGCGTCCGGTTACTTTAAACTGGGCGTATCCGTCATCTATGCCGAAAGATTTACGCAGAACCTATGAGTTTGTTTACCGAGAGGCTGTTTCTACCGAAGTGCCTATTGCCGAAACCAATACAAAGGTCGCACATGTCGAGGGCAACAAATCTCAAATGGATGTTGCGATAACTGAAAGTGAAGCTGTCTGCAATTTTGCGCTTTCCAGGGGAGGTATTAGTCTTAATGATAATACCATTTTTATCGGATTTGATATCGGTGGTGTTACCTCCGATATTTTGTTCCTGGTGAATGATCCGCAAAATCAACGTGCTCGACTTGCAAAACAATCTTCTGTAAAGATTGCAGCTGATCGTATCTCCAACGCAGTAAGTTTATCAAAAGACATTCAGAATGTATTAAAGCATTTCTGCAGCAAGTTTGATCAGGGAATTGGCGCCATGAACAGTATCAATTCAAGTACAGCACCTTTCTTGCTGAATATTCTTTTTGATAAACTGGAGAAAGATCCTTCGCTTGAGCAACATTTATACGGACAGTTCTGGGCCCCTGAGATTGAAGAAATCAACAGGAGTCATACCCGTGGTATTATGGCGGTAGCCGCATATGTAACTGGTGTACTGATGTTTCATGCAGGACAAATGGTTCGCGGTTATATTGCTGATGAAATAAAATCATCTAAGGCAAATAATTCCAAGTCAAACAAATTCCACGTTCGTGCTGCCTATTTCGGAAAAGGTGGAAATTTATTTCAATGGATTCCAAAGGCAATTTCAGGTGCAACCGGTATGAAATATTATGAAAATTGTTTCAATTCAGGGTTGACCGGAGATGTGGCTTCAAAACATATTGCCAGCTTCACATTAGATGCTCGCAAAGATTACTTAAAGCTCGAAGTGGCATACGGTTTATCAGCCCCTCGTTCAATTGTAATTGAAGACCTTTCAGATTCTGAAATCATCGGTGAAGACGGATACACTTATAATGGCGCTCCGTTATCCTGGAACGAACGTGTAAAACCAGAATATATTTTCGAATTTGGAGAAAAAATGGGGTTGCCGCAGGTGGAAGATGACAAGATAAAGGCTAAGGATGGAAACTATGTGGCTTATCCTAACTTTAACAGATTCCTTGATATCTATTTTAACCTGATCAAAGATTGGGATTTGTTTGATTATAGTATCCTTAATCAGCAGCGCATCAGTTTCGCTACCAAGAGTCTTGAAAATTATGTGAAGTCTGATGAAGACTGGTTGGCGGCAAGTTCGTTGAGTAATAAAACACTTGCCCCCGGCGATTTTAAATTCTCCTGCTCACCATTCTTGTATCAGGGCGCTTGCTTCCTTGATGAGGTGATCATAAAAAAACTTTTTAATGCAGGTTAAATTTCTTTTTGAATACTCCGCTAAAAAAGCAACTCCTACGAGTTGCTTTTTTACTTTTTACTCTGAATTGCAATGAAAAAGTTAATTCACTTTTTGTTTTTATTGCCAATTTTTGATTTTTCCCAGTCTTATGACATCGATCAAATTGAGCAGGTATTCCGACCACGAATTAAATGCGACAACAGATTCATTATGCCTGCTTCTTTTACAGACACAAGCGAAAGATTCAGTGATTTTTCAACTTCAACACTTGTTACCTTTCCAATTCATACTCGTCTCGATGCGGATTTAAAATTGGACTTGTCCCAGCTACGACTGAAGGATATTCTTAGGAATTCAGTGCGAATTAATGCCTCGCAAACTCTTGGTAGTATTCGAATGTTGTATCGTCAAACCCAACTCGGGTTTGATTCCATTCCCCGGAAAAATTTTTATGGCGTCAGTCTTGGTTTTTCCGGCGTAAAACTTGATCGAAAGTATCGTGTTGTTTTTTACAATCTTTCCGCAAATATTTCCGAGGAAAATAAAACAATAAATTCAGCAACACCCCGCTTTAGTGCAGTACTTGGACGTCTTCACCTGAAAGGACGCTTTAAAAATTACTTTTACGGCACCGCCATCGTATACTCTGACGGACTTCCATTACCCATTCCGTTTTTCGGCGGAACTTTTCCGATAAATAAACATTTTCTTTTTAATTGCACCTTACCAACTTCCCTGAATTTTCAATTCAGGAATGAAGCTACAAGTATTTTTGCAGGCGTTTCTGCTGACGGATTCAGAACCGGATTACGCTATAAAAATGAGCGAATCAATTTAAATCATATGGGTGGTCAGGCTTTCCTGATGTGGCGACAAAAAATTCATCGCACAGTCACTACCCGATTGGAATGCGGATATTATTTTTATTCAACTTTAAATTTATCAGAGCGCAACGAAGTATTCGCAATCCGTCCGGGGCCTTACGTTAACGCAGGAATTAATATCCTTTTCGGAAAGAATTTTTTTGAACGCGTAATGGAGCGTCTTCAATAAAAGTAAACGGACCTGTAAACAATTACTTTAATTTTCCTGCGTAATTTTATTTAAACAAGTTCTTCTGCTTCTTTATCGAGATGCTGCTGAACAATTTCAATCGCATTCGTAATCACATCGCTTAAAGCGGTAATGAATGTTCCTTCCTTCGCGATATTGATTGCGTGCTTAATTGCGTCTGTTTCTTTGGGTATAATTTCGTACGTGACATTCTTTTCAACAGATTTTATACCTTCCAGAATTAGATTAATTATTTCCGATTCTGTTCGTCCTCTTAAATGTTTTTCCTGACGGATAATGATGTGATCAAACATCCGTGCTGCGATTGCCGCACAATCGCGAATATCGTTATCGCGCCTGTCACCGACACCGGCTATAATGCCAATCTTGTGAGAGGAATTAATGCTTTGTAGAAATTCTTCAACGCCAAGATAGCCGGCCGGGTTGTGCGCAAAGTCAATCATCACCTTAAATTTTTTGAAGTTGAAAATGTTCATTCGACCGGGAGTTTGCGCCGCACTAGGAATAAAAGTTGCAAGCGAAAGTTTTATGTCTTCGGTTTTGAATCCCCATAAATAACTGGCCAGGGTGGAAGCAAGGACATTCGCAATCATGAATTTCGCTTTTCCGTTGAGTGTTAGCGGAACGTGTGTTGCTTTTTCAACACGTATTTTCCAGTCACCTTTTTTAATCGTAATAAATCCGTTTTCATATACGGCGGCAATTCCGCCCATTTTGCAGTGTTGGGATATCACCGGATGGTTCTCGTCCATGCTGAAAAATGCCACTTTACAATCAAGTTCTTTGGAGATCTCCACGCAATTTTCATCTTCTGCATTTAAAACGGCCCAGCCATCTTTTTTTACACTGTTCACCACAACTGATTTTACACGTGAGAGATCTTTTAAATCATGTATGTCACTCAGCCCAAGGTGATCTTCCTGAATGTTGGTAATGATACCAATGTCGCAGCGACTGAAACCAAGACCTGCACGAAGTATTCCTCCTCTTGCAGTTTCTAAAACAGCAAATTCAACGGTGGGATCCTTTAAAATAAATTCTGCACTGATGGGTCCGGTGGTATCACCTTTTTCCAGCATGTGGTTCTGAACGTAAATCCCATCACTTGTCGTAAATCCAACCTTGAATCCGTTGTTTTTTACAATGTGAGCAATTAATCGTGTGGTGGTGGTTTTTCCATTCGTTCCCGTTACGGCAATGATCGGAATACGAGATGGTTTTCCTGGCGGATACAACATGTCGATAACAGGGGCAGCAACGTTGCGTGGCAATCCTTCTGAGGGGGCAAGGTGCATGCGAAAACCCGGAGCAGCATTCACTTCTAGTATCACTCCACCGGTTTCCTTCAATGGCTGCGTTAAATTGTTTGCCATGATATCAATTCCGCAAACATCAAGTCCAATTACCCGTGAAATGCGTTCAGCAAGAAAAATATTTTCCGGGTGCATCATTTCTGTTACATCAATTGATGTTCCTCCCGTACTGAGGTTTGCTGTGGATTTCAAATACACAATTTCGTCTTTTGCGGGAATAGTTTCTGTTGTGTAATTTTTTTTCGCGAGGAGATCATCTGTGTCACGGTCAACGGTGATTTCAGTCAACACATTTTCGTGTCCGTAGCCACGGCGCGGATCTTTGTTGGTGATTTCAATGAGTTGCTGAATAGAATGCTTACCATCACCCACAACATGCGCTGGCACACGCTGAGCAGCAGCTACTACTTTGTTATCTATTACCAGAACACGAAAATCAAATCCCGTGATAAATTTTTCTACAATTACCCGGCGTGAATATTTTTTTGCAAAAGTGAGGCCTTGCACCGCAGCTTCCCATGTTGTAACATTGATGGAGGCGCCTTTCCCGTGATTGCCGTCGAGTGGTTTCAAAACAACGGGGTAACCAATACGGTTAATTGTGTTTTGCAAATCTTCCTCATCCACACAAATATCGCCTTTGGCTACAGGAATCGATGCGGCATCCAGCATGCGCTTTGTTTCCTCTTTATCGCATGCAATATCAACTGCAATGTTGCTGGTTTTACAAGTAATCGTTGCCTGAAAGCGCATCTGATTTACGCCGTATCCAAGTTGGACAAGTGAATTGGTGCCTAAACGAATCCAGGGGATATCGCGTGCTACGGCTTCATCAACAATACTTCCGGTACTGGGGCCGAGACGAACATCTTCTCGGATCTCACGCATTTTTTTAATATCAGCCTGTAAATCATAATCATTTCCGGCAATCAAAGCCTCTGCGATGCGCACAGCAGATTCGGCAGCAAAGATTCCAACTTTTTCTTCAATGTAACTGAAAACAACATTGTAAACACCCGGAGTTTTTGTTTCACGCGTTCTTCCGAAACCGGTATCCATTCCTGCCAGTGTTTGAGTCTCCAATGCAATATGTTCAATCACATGTCCCATCCATGTACCGCGTTTTACGCGTTGAAAAAATCCACCACGCACTTCTTCGGAGCAACGGTGATCAATCATGGATGGAAACATTTTTTCCAGGCGTTCTGAAAAACCGGAAATTTTGTTTGTTGGTTGTTGTTCCATTTCCTCCAGATCAAGACGCATCTGAATTAATTTTTTTCGTCTCACGCTCCAGATATTAGGGCCGCGAAGGGCCTGAATGCTGATGATTTTCATGGGGGTATTATGTATTCGGTGAACTTTTATCAGGTAGATTGCAAGTTAATTATATTTTTCGATGCAGTAAACTGTTTTCTCAAATGCAATTGTGAATTATTTGAAGAAAAAAACAAATAATGATTGAAGTTGGAACATTAATTTCAGGATACCTTTAAGGCATGAATCCAAAAGGAAAACTAATCGTGATTGGAGGAGCTGTTGACAAAGGCAGTTTCACCGAGCAGAATTTTGATAAGCAAGTAGAGAAGAATCTGAATTTTTTTGAAACGGGAATTCTGAAGCGGATAATACTTGAATCGCGCTTGCGTGAATCCTCACGAATTGAAATTATTACAACAGCTTCTAAAATTCCACGGCAGGTAGGGCCGGAATACGCGCGTGCTTTTGAGTATTTAGGCGCTAATAATGTAAATGTTTTACACATTGAGAAGCGAGAGGAAGCAATGAATGAGGAAATTATTAATCGCGTTAAAAATGCAGATGTTATTATGTGCACCGGTGGCGATCAATTACGACTGACATCAATTTTGGGGGGTACACCGGTGCATGAATTGTTATTGAAAAAATATGAGCAAGAAGATTTTATTTTCGCAGGTACTTCCGCCGGCGCAGCAGCGGCTTCTAACAGCATGATTTATCAGGGTTCCAGCAGCGAGGCGCTCTTAAAAGGCGAAGTGAAAATTACCAGTGGATTAGGTTTAATTGATGGTGTTGTATTTGACACGCATTTTGTACAACGCGGCCGAATTGGGCGTTTGTTTCAGGCTGTTGTAAGTAATCCGAAAACACTTGGCATTGGACTGGGGGAGGATACAGGATTGTTTATTTCTGACGGGAATTCGATGGAGGCGATTGGGTCAGGTTTGGTTATTTTAGTTGACGGAAGGAATATCAAGGATACCAACATTACCCAGGTTGAATTAGGAGCACCGGTTTCCATTAAAAACTTAGTGGTTCATGTGATGAGTCAGCATGATCGTTATGATTTACGCGCTCACGAACTAACCATCTATAACTCGCACACGGTTAACAGTTAATGATATGAAATTAATCATACACGGAGGTTTTTTCAGTGAGTCTTCCACAAGTGCCGAAACAAAGCTTGCCAAACAAGATGCTTTGCGTCGAATTTTATACGAGACCTATTCTTTCCTTCAGCATCACAGCGCTTTGGAAACCGTAATTCATGCAGTCGAATTGCTGGAGAACGATGCCTTGTTTAATGCAGGCACAGGTTCTCAAATTCAAAGTGACGGAAAAATCCGAATGAGTGCTTCAATAATGGATGGAGTTTCCAAAAAATTTAGTGGAGTGATAAATATTGAGGAGGTAAAAAATCCGATTCGCGTAGCTGAGAAATTATTTTCCGCCGAAGATCGTGTGTTAGGAGGTGAAGGGTCGATTGTTTTTGCACGAAAAAATAAATTTGACAAATACAGCACTGAAATTCCTCAGCGAAGAATAGAATACGAGCAAAAACGCGCTGCCGCCGGAATGGGAACCGTAGGTTGTGTGGCACTAGATGCCCAAGGCCATCTGGCTGCGGCAACATCAACAGGAGGTAAAGGTTTTGAAATTCCCGGGCGAATTTCAGACTCTGCCACGGTTGCCGGTAATTATTGTAACGAGTTTTGCGGTGTGAGTTGTACAGGAGTAGGTGAGGATATTGTAAGCGGAGCATTGGCAGCAAAAATTGTTACGCGTGTCACCGATGGGATGCAACTTGAGTCGGCTGTACAAAAAACTTTTGAGGAGTTATCTCGATTCGATGGTTTTGCTGGCGTGATTGCAATGGATGCAAACGGCCGTATGTATCACTTCAATTCACACCCCAAAATTGTATTTGGTAGTTATGACGGAGATGAATTGAATGTTTTTGATTAATTCGTCACGGTAAGTTGAATGTTGTTGAGTTGAATTTCTTTTCCGTTTGTTTTGTTTTTTGCAACAATATTAGTGAAATCAGCAATGCAATCGCCTTTGCATGATTTAACCAAGTTAATAATTTCCTTATCAATTAAATTACCTTTAAATCCTTTTAAGGTGATTTTACCTTCGCAACTGAAATTGAATTCATAACGTATAATTTCAAATTTATCTTTGGTTTTTCCTGATAATTCAAGCTTCTTAACGCCGAAGAATGCGAGTTTGTCAAGTTTCCCTTTCTTTATTCCGTTGAATTCCACTTTCGGTTTTTTATCTGCGAATTTCGTTTGGTAAAATGTCAACCCCTTGAATTGGGCGAAATGAAGAAAAATCAGAAGATAAATGAGCGATTTATTATTTTTTAAAACGTAAGATAGTTTTGAACTAATATTCAAGTTAAGGGGTATAGCCATTTTCATTTTAAGAGGAGACAAATAAACGAAATATAGAGTAGTATGTGTGAAATTATTTTCAAGAAATTATTTTTTTCTAGTAAAAGTTTGTTTATTTGAAACAACAATATTAACCTGAAAACCAATGAAAGAATACCGAAAAGAGAAATTCTCATTTTTATTAATTCTGATTTTTTTTATTAATTTTTTTATTGTCAATACCGTTTTTTCCGCTGAAATTCCTGCCATCAAAGTTGGTTACTACATAAAGTCTATTGAAATTAATAATAAGGAAGAATCTGCTGAAATTGATTTTTATTATTGGTATCGCTTCCCGAATATAGCCGACAGTACAGAACGTGCAGATTTTTCCACCCTCGAATTTGTAAACGGGGACATCTCCATGAATGAAATTCAGGAAGAAAAAGTAATCGGAAATGAATATTATATTACCGGCAGAATCAAAGGGAAATTTCATTTTAAATCTGATTTTGTTTCCTATCCATTTGATAAGCAAAAAATTCTCATCCAGCTGGAGCATGCGGTTTTAACTGACGATCAGGTAATGATATGTCCTGATACCATTTCCTACCTTCGAACGGGCAAGAATCGTGAGTTGTGGGGAATTTCAAATGATTTAGAATCAAAAGATGTTTTCTTTAGAAAAACCGAGTTTTTAGCAGATAAGCGAATTTATGAAACTGATTTTGGTGACGTAAGTTTGGAAGAAAAAGAAAGTTCATATTCGCGCTTGTCTTATTATGTCTACGTCGAACGGAATGCGCTACCGTATACGCTGAAGTTTCTTCTGCCTCTATTAATTATACTCGGATTAGCGTATCTCGTTTTTTATATACCTGCTGAAGATATGGAGCTAGCCTGCGGACTTACCGTTACGTCATTACTTGCCGCAATAGCTTTTCAATGGACATTATCAGATGATTTGCCAAGTGTAGGTTACCTTACTTGTGTCGATAAAATTTTTTATTTAGGATATGTTTTAATTATGCTGGCGATGGTTCAAACGGTTTGGACCTATCATCTTGAAAAAGACGGAAAAATTAAATTATCAAACGCTATGGAGATTGGAGGCCGTTGGGTTTTTCCGTTAGTTTTTTTTACCGGCGTTATTTTTTTCATTGCAAATACATGATTGTTCCTTTTCCAAAAAATAATTCAATATCGTGTAAAATGAACAGAATAATTTTCATTTCCATAATCTGCTTACTTTACTTTTCGCGAACAATTGCCCGTACAAACAATTTCCCCTACATTTACCTAACTAATAATTAAGGGCAAATGAAAAAATTGTTTTTTTCTCTATTCACAATTGGCGGTATAACAATTAATGCACAACAAGTTGATTACGCTTCCATGATGGAAAATCCTTCATCCAACTTTTCACAAATTCAGGAGGCTTTTCGATTGAATTGGCAAAATAAAGACAGACATGTAAAAGGAAAAGGGTACAAAGCTTTTAAGCGATGGGAATACTTCCATGAAAAACGATTAACGCAGCAAGGTGAATTGGTAAATAGTAATGCACTTAATTTTTTTGAGTACAAAAATTATTTCGGAATCAATAAAAATCAGAGTTCATTAAGAATTTCAGGCCCTACATCTAACGTTGCGGGATCTTGGAGTTATATTGGTCCGCCCAACGGAGTGTCTTCCAGTGGGGGTGCAGGTCGAGCCACCTTCATACGTTTTGATCCTTTAAACCCCTCCATCATGTACACGGGTAGTCCCGCTGGAGGTCTTTGGAAATCAATTAACGGCGGAAGCAGTTGGTCTCCTCTCGCAGATGAACTAGCTTCAATTGGTTGTTCTGATCTTGTAATTGACCCCTCGAATACTAACGTTTTATATCTGGCCACCGGAGATACTGACGGAAAAGACACCTATAGTATCGGTGTTTTAAAATCAACCGATGGAGGATTAACATGGTCGGCCACCGGACTTATGTTTGCGGTAAATCAAAGTTATACCATCGCTAAAATGTTAGTAGACCCATTGAATCCGCAAATCATTTATGCTGCTACCAGTACGGGTTTAATGAAGACAGTTGACGGCGGAGTGAACTGGGTGATGATTAAAAATACCGGGTTCCGGGATATCGAGTTCAAACCATTTAATTCAAACACAATTTACGGAACAAACAACTCATCGTTTTGGTTTTCGAAGGATGGCGGAGCTACCTGGGGAGCAACCCCTACAAACTTTGCAGGAAGTGTTGGCCGCTCGTCACTGGCGGTTACACCGGCTGATTCAAATTATATTTATATCCTTGGTGCTAAAGGTGCAAGCGGATCTGCTGCTGATTATGGCTTCGAAGGAATTGTGCGTTCAACAGATGGCGGACAGAGTTTTTCATTAATGTCTTCCTCACCCAACATATTAGGATGGAATACGAACGGTAACGATCAGGGTGGGCAAGGATGGTATGATCTGGCATTGGCATGCTCGCCAGTCAATAAAAATTTAATTTTTACGGGAGGCGTGAATCTGTGGAAAAGCACAAACGGTGGCGCCACTTTATCAAATTGCTCAAATTGGTTTGGAAGTGGTAATTCTTACGCGCATGCAGATCAACATGCCATCGAGTTTTTTCCGGGAAGCGGTACTACTGTATTCGTTGCTAACGACGGAGGTGTTTTTAAAACAACAAACACGGGAACCTCATGGAGTGATTTTAGTACAGGTCTTTGTATTGCGCAACAATATAATCTTGGGGTTTCGCAAACCACACCGGGAATAACGCTCACCGGATGGCAGGACAATGGAACAAATCTTCACAATACAACAACTTGCGGAGAAGTACTCGGCGGTGATGGATTTGAGTGCATCGTTTCCTGGTCAGGGTCCAATACAATGTACGGTGAGTTGTACTATGGTGATATCAGTAAAAGCACAAACGGAGGGGGTTCGTGGAGTAATATTGTTTCAAGTGGCGGAACAGGAGTTGATGAGGACGGAGCCTGGAACACGCCCTATATTCAGCACCCCACAAATGCCGCCACCTTACTTGTCGGCAAAACCCAAGTTTACCGAAGTACAAATTCAGGCACTTCGTGGTCGCAAGTAGGAAATATTACTCAAAATGGACAAATTTCCGAAATGGCATATGCCCCTTCAAATCCCAATTATATTTATGTTACCGATGGCGGAGGTTTTTGGGTTTCAACCAACGGAAGCAGTTTTACCAATAAAACTTCATTGCTGCCTGTGATGAGTATAACCGGAATAACTGTTGACCCTTCCAATCCGAATGTAGTTTATTTTTCATCAGGTGGATTTACTGCAACCAACAAGGTATTTGTTTCCCGCGATGCCGGAAATACCTGGAATAACTATTCCGCAGGTCTACCAAATATCCAATGCAATGAAATTGTTTTTCAGCCCAACACGTATGATGCACTTTACCTTGCGACTGACATCGGGGTTTTTTATCGCGATTCCACCATGGCACAATGGATGGCATTCAGTAATGGCTTGCCGAACGTAGTTGTGAGTGAACTTGAAATTCAGCAGTCTACCGGAAAACTTCGTGCGGCTACTTACGGACGCGGTTTATGGGAAACGGATTTGTTTGTTGCTCCCACCTCGGCTCCGGTTGCTGCTTTCACATCAAATTTGATAGAGGCATGCCTTAACACTTCCGTTGATTTTTATGATCAGTCAAGTAATTTACCTAACACATGGGCCTGGACGTTTTCGGGAGGAAATCCTTCAAGTTCAAGTGTGCAATTTCCAAGTGTTAACTGGTCAGTGGCCGGAACTTATCCTGTGAAGTTGGTTGTTAGCAATGGTGTCGGTTCGGACAGTGTTGTTTTCAATTCTTACATAACCATAAATCCTTTACCGCTTGCGAATGCCGGTGCGGATCAAACGATTTGCAAGGGCGATACAATTCAATTACAGGCGAGTGGCGGAGTGAGTTATACATGGGGAATAAATACAACCATGAATAATTTATTCATTTCAAATCCACTTACATTCCCTCCTCAGACAAAAAATTACTCGGTTACGGTTCGTGATACGAACGGATGCAAGGCGAATGATTACATAACTGTTAACGTAATTCAGCCGTTTGCAAACCCTGCTATTACAGCTAACGGAAATCAATTGACCGCGAGCCCTTCCGGTGCAAATTTGGAATATCAGTGGTATTACAATGGCCTCTTGATTTCGGGAGCTACTACTCAAACGATAACTGCGGATTCCGGAGGAGTTTTTACCGTTCAGGTTTCTGATACAAGCGGCTGTTTTTCACTAACCTCGTCGCCATTTACTTTTGTTGGAATGGATGAAATTAATCAAAGTGAAAATGGCGCGTTTTATCCGAATCCATCTGATGGAAATTTTACGATGAACTTAAACAATGCTATAGAAAAAGAAGTTGTGGTAACGATTTATGGTGTGGATGGCAGATTGGTTTTCATGGAAAAACTCGTGATACAGCCTCAAGCATCATTTGTTGTGCCTTTCCGTTTTTCTGCCGGAATTTATCATGCATTGGTCATTGATGAACCATCAGGTAAATGCATCTTGTCAAGAAAGTTGATATCCATTCATTAAGTTTGGCCTTGGGAAAAAATCATGAATAATTTACCTTTCTGTTCTTGATGATTTCAGGGAAAATTGCTAATCTTACCATCGATTTCAATACCTGCACTTCATGAACTCAACCGATATTCCTTCCGACTTTTTTCCCATCGCGATTATGTTTTTGGTGGCAGCGGGGTTCGTTGTTGTAACCATGACGGCCACTCATTTTCTGGGGCCTAAGCGTAAAACAAAAACAAAAATGGAAACGTTTGAGTGCGGTATTGAAGTAAAAGGTAACGCCCGGATTCCCTTTTCCATCAAATATTTTCTTGTAGCTATTTTGTTTGTATTGTTTGATGTTGAAGTCATCTTCATGTATCCCTGGGCGGTGAATTTCAAATCGCTTGGCTTAACCGGAATCATTGAAATGTTTTCCTTTGTTGCTCTCTTACTGGTTGGATTCTATTACATCATTTCAAAAAAAGCGCTGAAGTGGGAAGATTAAAATTGTTGTTATGGGAAAAGTAACGAACCGATCAAAACTTGAAATTGCGAAAGCACCGGCCGGACTGGAAGGTCCCGGTTTTTTTGCCGGAAAGCTGGAAGATTTAGTGGGATTGGCACGCAAAAATTCATTGTGGCCTTTACCTTTCGCTACATCCTGTTGTGGAATCGAATTCATGGCGACAATGGCATCGCATTACGACCTTGGTCGTTTTGGCGCTGAACGTTTAAGTTTTTCGCCTCGTCAGGCCGACATGCTGATGGTAATGGGCACCATTGCAAAGAAAATGGGTCCAATTCTTCGTCAGGTGTACGAACAGATGGCGGAGCCACGCTGGGTACTTTCCGTGGGTGCTTGCGCTTCAAGTGGTGGTATTTTTGACACATACAGTGTACTTCAGGGAATCGACCGTATCATACCGGTTGATGTATATGTTCCCGGATGTCCTCCTCGTCCCGAGCAAATCATTGAAGGGATTTTAAAAATTCAAGAGCTGACGCAAAATGAATCCTTCAGAAGAAGAAATTCGGAAGAGTATAAAAAAATGCTGAACTCCTACGGAATAGAATAATAGCTGAAATGGAAAAAACGGAATTACTAGAACTGATTAAAAGTAAACTCAACGAAAAATTTTCAGGTCACGTTGAGTCGGCTGAATTGTTATACGATTTCCCGGTTTTTGTAATTAGTCACGATAAAATTCATGAAGTTTTGTCCTTTTTAAAATCGGATGCTGAACTTAATTTCCATTTCCTGACTGACCTTACAGGAATTCAGACGCCGGATGAAAAACATCTGGGCGTTGTGTATCATTTGCACAACCTGCCTAAAAATCTTCGCGTCCGCGTGAAAACTTTTTTTTCTATCCAGCATCCCGAAATCCCTACGGTTACCGATTTGTGGTTGGGCGCCAATTGGATGGAGCGGGAAACGTTTGATTTTTATGGCGTTAAATTTATTGGTCATCCTAATCTGAAGCGCATTCTGAACATGGACGAAATGGATTATCATCCCTTGCGGAAAGAATATCCGCTCGAGGATCAGACACGCGATGATAAAGATGACAGAATGTTCGGACGATAAATTGCACACGGAAAAATGAGCAAGAAGAAAGCAAAGAAAATAAATAAGTCCATGGCTACGGCTGAGGTTGCAACAGTAGCTGACGTGCAAACTGAACAGGAAGAAAAAGAATACAGCATCATTAATCTTGGTCCGACTCACCCTGCAACACACGGAATTTTTCAAAACGTATTGAAGGTAGATGGCGAGATTATTCTGGAATCAACCCCAACCATTGGATACATTCACCGTGCTTTCGAAAAACTTGCTGAACGTCGTCCATACAATCAAATTACTCCGATTACCGATCGTTTGAATTATTGTTCTTCACCTATCAATAACATGGGTTGGGAAATGACGGTTGAGAAATTGATTGGCGCAAAAATTCCAAAACGTGTGGAGTACATGCGTGTCATTATTATGGAACTTGCCCGTATCGCCGATCATATAATTTGTAATTCCGTTATTGGTGTTGATACGGGCGCAATGACCGGCTTCCTCTATATTTTCCAGTGGCGCGAAAAAATCTATGATATTTACGAATCCATTTGCGGTGCTCGTTTAACCACTAACATCGGAAGAATCGGTGGTTTTGAGCGTGAATGGCCTCAGAAAACCTGGGATCTCATCAACGATTTTGTAGAAAAATTCCCTGCAGGCCTTAAGGAATTCGAAAACCTATTGATGCGCAATAAAATTTTCATGGATCGGGTGATTGGCGCAGGCCCGATTTCTGCTGAGCGCGCGTTGAGTTATTCATTTACCGGGCCTAATTTACGCGCGGCCGGAGTAGATTACGATGTTCGCGTAATGAATCCGTATTCATCGTATGAAGATTTTGAATTTATTATTCCTGTCGGAAAAGACGGAGATACATTCGATCGTTTTATGGTGCGTGAAGAAGAAATGTGGCAAAGTTTAAGCATCATTAAACAGGCGCTGGCCAAAATGCCGAAAGAGGGCGGATTTCATGCGGATATTCCTGCGTTTTTCCTTCCACCGAAAGAAGAAGTTTACAACAACATGGAAGCCCTCATTTACCATTTCAAAATTGTGATGGGAGAACAGGATGTTCCGGTTGGTGAAGTATATCATGCAGTTGAAGGTGGCAACGGAGAATTAGGATTTTATCTGGTGAGTGACGGAGGAAGAACGCCTTTCCGTCTGCATTTCCGTCGTCCGTGTTTCATTTATTATCAGGCGTATCCGGAAATGATAACGGGTGGATTGCTGAGTGATGCAATTCTCACAATGAGTTCAATGAATGTAATTGCGGGAGAACTGGATGCATAAAAAAACAAAAGTGATTTCGATAAGAATGATCACTGAGAGTGTATGAAAAAAAGAAATTGAAATAAAGAACAAGCGATAATGGGAGCACAGGTCCACGGAGTACAAAAGTTTGACAAGGAAAAACGCCAGGCGATTCAGTTTTCTGAAAAAGCCATGGAGGAAATAAAGGAAATTATTTCGCATTATCCTGACGGAAAACAAAAATCTGCCGTGATCCCAGTACTGCACATTGCTCAGGCAGAAAACAACGGATGGCTCAGTGCTGAGGTGATGGATAAGGTCGCAGAACTTTTGAAAATCAAATCCATTGAAGTGTTTGAAGTGGCTTCCTTCTATTCGATGTTTAACCTTAAACCGGTTGGGAAATGTGTGCTTGAAGTTTGCCGTACTAGTTCATGCTGGTTATGTGGTGCTGAAGATGTTGTTCGGCATATTGAAAAGAAGCTGGGAATTAAAGACGGAGAAACTACGAAAGACGGAATGTTCACCTTGAAAACGGTGGAGTGCCTTGGCTCTTGCGGTACAGCTCCTATGTTGCAATGCGGCGCTTCGTATCACGAAAACCTGACCATCGAAAAAGTGGATGCGCTGATTGATAAATACAGGAGTGAAGGAAGGTCACGTTTTTATACGGATAAAGATTATCAAAATACGCTTTAAGATACTTTTTAAATGGGAAGGAAATTATTATTGCATAATCAAAACGTACCCGGGATAAACACATTGGAAGTTTATCGCACGCATGGAGGATATGCTTCCGTTGAAAAAGCCCTGAAAACAATGACGCCTGATCAGGTTACTGAAGAGGTAAAGAAATCAGGCTTGCGTGGAAGAGGAGGAGCGGGTTTCCCTACGGGAATGAAATGGTCTTTCCTTGCAAAACCTGAAGGCGTTCCGCGCTATCTTGTTTGCAACGCTGATGAGTCAGAACCCGGTACTTTCAAAGATCGCTGGCTGATGGAAAAAATCCCACACGCCTTGATAGAGGGAATGATTACTTCATCGTATGCTTTAGGTGCTCGTTTATCTTATATTTACATTCGCGGTGAGTATTTTTACGTCGCACGTATCCTTGAAAACGCGATTAAAGAAGCGTATGCTGCCGGATGGTTAGGTAAAAATATTTTAGGCACTGATTATTCACTGGATTTAAGTGTTCAGGTGGGTGCAGGTGCATACATCTGTGGCGAAGAAACGGCCTTGCTTGAATCGCTGGAAGGAAAACGTGGTAACCCGAGGATCAAACCACCGTTTCCAGCTGTTGCCGGATTGTGGGGTTGTCCTACCGTGGTTAATAATGTTGAAACAATCGCTGCCGTTGTGCCGATTGTAAACGAAGGGGGAGAAGCCTATGCTAAAATCGGCGTTGGTAAATCCACAGGTACCAAATTAATTTCTGCTTCAGGACACATCAATAATCCCGGTGTCTATGAAATTGAATTGGGTGTTCCTGTTGAAGAATTTATTTTCAGTAATGAATATTGCGGCGGAATTCGCAATGGAAAAAAACTGAAAGCGGTAGTGGCCGGAGGTTCATCTGTCCCGATTTTACCAACAGATCTTATTTTAAAAACTGCGAAAGGTGAACCTCGCCTGATGACATACGAAAGTTTAAGTGATGGCGGGTTCCAAACTGGGACAATGTTAGGCTCAGGTGGATTTATCGTCATGGATGAGGATACATCCATCGTTAAGAATTTATACACCTTCGCACGCTTCTATCATCACGAAAGTTGCGGACAGTGTTCGCCTTGCCGAGAAGGAACCGGGTGGATGGAAAAAATTCTTCACAAAATATTATCCGGAAAAGGAACTTTGCAGGATGTGGATTTGTTGTGGGATATTCAAAGTAAAATTGAAGGAAAGACGATTTGTCCACTTGGCGAAGCAGCGGCATGGCCTGTTGCGGCAGCCATTCGTCATTTCCGAAGCGAATTTGAAGCGTACGTGAAGAATCCTGCATCAATTAAAGATGTTCATCATTATTACCGCTTACATAATCTTGCCGAGGCTTGATTAAAAAAAGAAATTAACCTATGCCTAAAGTAACGATAGACGGTCACGAAATTGAAGTTCCAAAAGGAACCACCATTTTACAGGCGGCACGCATGATTGGTCCACACGTTGCTCCGCCAACCATGTGTTATTATTCCAAGCTGAAAACCAGCGGAGGATATTGTCGTACTTGTCTCGTAAAAGTTACTAAAGGTTCAGCGCAAAATCCGAATCCGATGCCGAAACCTGTTGCTTCGTGCAGAACAGAGGTGATGGATGGAATGGAAGTGCAGAACAATACCTCTCCTGATTTGCTGGAAGCGAGACGAGGTGTTGTTGAGTTTTTGCTCATCAATCATCCACTGGATTGTCCGGTTTGTGATCAGGCGGGTGAATGTCATTTGCAGGATTTGGGTTATCAAAACGGAGCTCAAAAAACGCGTTATGAATTCAAGCGCAGAGAGTTTGAGAAAATTGATATTGGAAAATATGTGCAGTTGCACATGACACGCTGCATTTTGTGTTATCGTTGTGTAAAAACCTGCGAACAAATTACCGATAATCGTGTGCACGGTGTTGTTCATCGTGGCGACGCCGCAGAAATTTCAACCTACATTCAAAATGCAATCGAAAATGATTTTTCCGGAAATGTAATTGACGTTTGTCCGGTAGGTGCACTCACTGATAAAACATTCCGATTCAAGAGCAGGGTTTGGTATACAAAACCGATGGATGCGCACAGGAAATGTGAAAATTCCAAGTGCAGCGGTAAAGTTCGTTTGTGGTTTAAAGGCGAGCAGGTGTTGCGTGTTACAGCGCGCAAGGATCAGTGGGGTGAGGTGGAGGATTTTATCTGCAACACTTGTCGTTTCGATAAGAAGAAAAAATCAGACTGGGAGATTGAAGGCCCTTCGCCGATTTCACATCACTCTGTAATTTCTGCCAATCATTACACATCCTTAAATCAGGCGAAAATTGATACCCTGAAACATCAGCGTGCGCTGGGATTTATACCAATGAAAAAATTAGATGATAAATAACGTATGCTGTTAAACTGGGCTGACATCATTGAAAAGTTAATTATCTGCACGGGAGTGTTTGCCATTGCTTTGCTGGTAGCGATGTATTCTACCTGGTGGGAGAGGAAATTTGCTGCCTGGCTTCAGGATCGCAAGGGACCCAACCGGGCAGGGCCTTTAGGAATTTTACAACCGGTTGCCGATGGCGTGAAGATGTTCATGAAAGAAGAAATCATTCCTAACGTGTCCAACAAATTCTTGTTTATTCTGGGGCCATCGCTTGCCATGTTAACGGCTTGCATGACCGGCGCTGTAATTCAGTGGGGAAAAGATTTTACTGTAAACGGAAGAGTGGTTGAGTTGCAAATTACCGATTTGAACATTGGTATTTTATACATCCTCGGAGTTGTTTCTTTTGGCGTTTACGGTATCATGATTGGCGGCTGGGCTTCCAATAATAAGTACTCGCTTATTGGTGCTGTTCGCGCTTCTTCGCAAATGATCAGTTACGAAATTGCAATGGGACTTTCTATCATTTCCCTTGTAGTTTTGTCCGGCACCTTGAGTTTCCGTCAGATTCTCGATAATCAGGATGCAGGATTGTGTTATGCTGCTTTGAATCCACTTGGATTTTTAATCTTTTTTGTTTGCGCACTTGCTGAAACAAATCGTGCTCCGTTTGATTTACCGGAATGTGAAAGTGAACTCATTGGTGGTTATCACACGGAATACTCTTCAATGAAGCTTGGTTTTTATTTATTCGCGGAATACATCAATATGTTTATTTCCTCTGCGGTAATGGCCGGATTATTTTTCGGAGGTTATAATTTTCCTTATGCAAAAGAAGTTTACACTGCGCTAGGACTTGTTGATGGACATTGGGCAATTGCAGCCATCGGTTTCGCTGTATACTTTATCAAAATCTGCATTTTTATTTCCGTATTTATGTGGATACGCTGGACACTGCCGCGCTTCCGCTACGATCAACTCATGAATCTGGGATGGAAAGTGCTTATTCCA
>OMJH01000191.1 GCA_900299295.1 Bacteroidota bacterium | reverse complement strand
TTAGGATTTGTCTTTTGCGGAGCTTTTTCGGTACTGACACGTCCTACAGAGGTTTTGATTTTTTTATTTCCCTTGCTTATTGGAATTCAAAATGGTGAATCGCTGCGACAACGATGGGCTTTCCTTAAATCAAAACGTAAACAATTATTTGCCGGCGTTCTGATTTTCGTGCTTATACTGTTACCGCAATTAATGTACTGGAAATATGTAACTGGAAAGTGGTTGTACTACTCTTATGGAGATGAAGGATTTTTCTTTTCTCAGCCAAAGTGGCTTTCATTTATTTTCGGATATCGAAAAGGCTTGATTCCCTATAGTCCGATTTTGATTTTTGCCCTCTTAGGATTTTTTGTGCTATGGTATCGCCGCCGCGATTTGTTTTTTCCAATATTGATTTTTTTCATTGCCAATTCATATTTATTGTCCTGCTGGTGGGATTATGGGTTTGGCGGAGGTCTCGGGAATCGCGCGCTTGTTCAAAGTTATTCTTCCTTGCTAATTTCTCTTGCGTTTTTTGTCGACTTTACAATTACTCTCGCAAAAAATCGTTTTATACGGTATTCGGTTGTGTTGATTATGATATTCATTGCTACAGCATGTATTCAGTTAAATTTATTGATGGTTCGCCAATATAAAGCGACAATCATCCACTGGGTCGGGATGAATAAGGCGACTTACTGGTTTGTTTTTGGAAAGGAAAAATTCACGCAAGAAGATTTTCAAGTCCGCGAACGATTGATTCGTATTCCTGATTTTGATGCAATGAAAAAAGGGGATCGCAACCAATAAACAAATTCAATTATTCTTAACTTTAATCGGTAATATGAAATTCAAACTTCTTCCGTGTCTTTTTCTGTTAACCGCATTTTCTTTGATATATTCTTGCGATCCTGATCCTGAAGAGCAGTTGATTATTCCAAAACCGCGTCTGTATCCACGTATTGATTTTCCCGAACACCACTATAAATTATTTGACAGTCTTTGTCCATATGCATTTGAAACACCCACATATTCAGTGGTGATGCCTGATACAGGCAGCTACAAGGAGTCTTGCTGGATAAATGTTATTTATCCGCGCTTTGGCGCCGTGATGCATGTCAGTTACAAGGTCATTGATAATAATCTTGAAAAATACCTGGAGGACTGTGATAATTTTGCAAAGAAACACACCGTGAAAGCAAATGGATTAGACGAAAATCCGGTTGTAAGGGATTCGGCTCGTGTATTTGGTTTATTATACGACATTAAGGGGAATGCTGCTAGCAATCTTCAGTTTTATGTAACGGATAGTGTGACGCATTTTTTAAGAGGGAGCCTGTATTTTAATGTTCCTCCAAACATGGACTCACTTGAGCCCGTGGTTAAATTTTTACGTGAGGATGCAATTCATTTGATTAAAACCTTCACATGGAAAAACAATTCACAAATGCCCTTGCCGAAAAAACCTTAAGCAGTTAATGGTGGGTTTGCGGATTTAATTCTTTTCTTAATTGCACAGATGTTTTTTTCGATCCATCGTGGCTCCATCCGGGCGGCCCGAAAACATACATGAATTTGTCTTTTAATGATTTTGCTTTTTTCACGTCTTTTATAATTGCATTCCATTCGTGAAGCACAACATTTCCCGGGTGGTGCGATTTAATATTTTCTGTTAAACCATAGCGCACCGGTTCTTTTTCTTCAGTAAATGTTCCGAAGAGTTTATCCCAGAAGATGAAAACCATTCCCATGTTTCTGTCGAGGTAGGGGATATTGCTTCCATGATGGACGCGATGATGCGATGGCGTGGAGAGAATCCATTCTAAAGGACCAAGTTTGTTGATGTACTGGGTGTGAATGAGGATGCCGTAAATTTGGGTTGCAGAGTAAATGAACATAATGTCTTTTCCTTCGAATCCTGCCAGTGAAAGCGGAATGAAATAAACAAAGCGATAAAGGGGCTGAAACACAGACGAACGAAAGCCAACCGTAAGATTAAATTCTTCGGAAGAATGATGTGTAACGTGAACCGCCCAGAATAAACGGCAATAATGATCAACAGTGTGAAGTAAATAAAAAAGGAAATCTTGTCCGATTAATAAGATTATCCAGTAGAGCCACGAACTTTTAATTTCAAAGAAATGAAATTGAAAAAAATAATTCAGAATCAACAGGCAAAAACCCCGCATCAGAATATCAAGACCCATGTTCATGAGCATGAGATAAAAATTTTCAATCGTTCCCCGCGTAGAATAATTTTTATGTTTGTGCCATGCTGAAAAAAGAATTTCAGCGCCAATTACAATCAAATAAATCGGGGTAGAAATTAAAATCAATACCGCTTCTCGGAATTCACTAAACATTCATCGAATTTACAAAACCTTATCTTATCAAAAAACAGCAACTCGTTGATTTGCTTTTCTTCAAATTGGATATCCGAATCCGCCGGCCTTTTTAAAGTTTTGAGTAAGTAATGATAAACCGAAATTACTTTTTTAATAAATCACGGATCTCCGTGAGAAGATATTCTGTTTTATCAGGAGCTTGTGTTTCTGTTGGATTTTCTTTTTTGCGTGTTTTGTTTACTGCCTTAATAAACAGAAACAAGGCGAATGAAATCATGGAAAATGACAACACTTCGGAGATGAATTTCCCGTATTTAATGGCCGTCCCCGGAATTACCAATTGGTGAAGGTCGGTTAATTTTGCTGCATGTAATACCGGAGTTAAAATAGCAGGAGTAATGATATCATTTACCATCGATGAAATGATATTTCCAAAAGCAGCACCCATTACCACGCCCACAGCAAGATCAACAACATTTCCGCGCAATGCAAACTGTTTGAATTCGGAAATAAAACCCATGTTAATTTAATTTTCCAAGCTTGCTTTGGATACGCGCTTGCGTTCGTTTTCGTCAAGAATGATTTTTCGCATGCGAATATGGTTTGGAGTGATTTCCACATATTCGTCACCTTGAATATACTCCATGGATTCTTCCAGGGAAAAACGAATTTTCGGCGCAATGCGCATTTTTTCGTCTGATCCACTGGCGCGCATGTTGGTGAGTTTTTTTTCGCCGCATAAATTGATAACGAGGTCGTCAGGGCGAATGTGTTCTCCAACCACCATTCCCGGATAAATTTCCTCTCCCGGATCAATGAAAAATTTTCCTCTGTCTTGTAACTTATCTAAACTATAGGCTACTGAAACGCCTTTTTCCTTGCTGAGTAAAACCCCCGCTATACGCCCCGGAATATAACCCTTCCAGGGTTCAAATGCTTTGAAGCGATGTGCCATGATGGCTTCCCCCGCAGTAGCAGTTAAAATGTTATTGCGTAAGCCAATAATGCCACGACTCGGAATTTCAAATTCGATGTGTATCAAGTCGCCCTTTGGTTCCATCACAAGCATGTCACCCCTTCGCTGGGTAACCAGATCAATGACTTTACTTGAGGACTCCTGCGGCACGTCAATCGTTAGCACTTCAACAGGTTCGTGTTTTACGCCATCAATTTCTTTAATGATAACTTGCGGCTGACCAACCTGCAATTCATATCCTTCACGACGCATGGTTTCAATTAATACCGATAAATGCAGAATTCCTCTGCCATAAACCAGATACGAATCCGGAGAGCCGGTTTCTTCAACACGCATTGCCAGATTTTTTTCCAGTTCTTTAAATAAGCGATCGCGAAGGTGACGCGAAGTAACATATTTACCGTCTTTTCCGAAGAAAGGAGAATTGTTGATGGTAAATAACATGCTCATGGTAGGTTCGTCGATACTAATTGTAGGAAGTGCCTCCGGGGTTTCAAAGTCAGCAACGGTGTCACCAATTTCAAATCCTTCAATTCCGGTGAAAGCACAAATATCGCCGGCGATAACTTCATTCACTTTAACTTTTCCCAAACCATCAAACACAAACAATTCCTTTACACGTGACTTTTGAATTGTTCCGTTACGTTTTACCACACTAACCGGCATTCCTGCTTTAATGCTTCCTCTGTAGACGCGGCCAATAGCAATACGACCGATGAACGATGAATAATCCAGTGCGGTAATTTGTAATTGCAGTGTTCCTTCGCGTTTTGGTGCTTCGGGAATTTTTTCAAGAATTGTATCGAGTAAGAAAGTGATATCAGCGGTTGGTGTTTTGTAATCTGCGCCCATCCATCCTTGTTTCGAAGAACCAAATACAGTTGAAAAATCAAGTTGTTCTTCCGTTGCTCCTAAATTGAAAAACAAATCAAACACCGCGTCGTGAACTTCTTCCGGGCGGCAATTTGGCTTATCCACTTTGTTGATTACTAGAATAGCTTTTTTCCCGGCGCTTATTGCCTTTTGTGTAACGAAGCGTGTTTGCGGCATTGGTCCCTCGAAGGCATCCACCAATAACAGAACCCCATCCGCCATGTTCATTACACGTTCTACTTCACCACCGAAATCAGCGTGACCGGGTGTGTCAATGATATTAATTTTAGTGCCTTTGTAATTTACAGACACATTCTTCGCAAGAATAGTGATTCCTCTTTCTCTTTCCAGATCGTTGTTGTCCAGTATCAGTTCGCCTGTTTCCTGATTCTCACGAAACAACTTGCAACTATGAAGTATTTTATCAACGAGTGTTGTTTTTCCGTGGTCAACGTGAGCGATAATGGCAATGTTTCTAATTCCGGACATGTTACTGGCTTTATTTTGCGGGTGCAAAGATAATACAATAAGGGGAAGTCTTCACCTCTTTTCTCGCGAGGGGGAATGTTTTACTGCTTTTTTCTAACTATTGATTAATCGTCGTTCAGTGTTTTTAGACAATCCATGATGATGTCCGTTTCGTATCCTCGGCTTTGCGCAAAACGAATCAGTTTGTGATTCAGAAGAATGGGATTTTTTTCAGCTTTCAGTTTTCTTTTTTTCTCTTCAAGTATTTTTCGCAGCACACTCGTATATTCTGATTCGTTTATATTTTCCAGTGCAGTGCGAATGATGCTATCCGCAATCCGTTTTTGTTTCAGCATTATGCGTATTTTGATTTTACCCCATTTTTTGATTCTGAATTTTCCGCTTCCGTACGCCATCGCGAAGCGTTGCTCTGAAAGATAGTTTTCCTTTTCAAGTTGAGAAATTATTTCGCTGATCTGCTCCTGATTCAATTTCGAATTAAGCGAAACGAGTTTGTCTTTTATTTCCTGCGCACAGCGTTCCTGTAGCGCGCACCAATTCCTGATATAGTCGAGGTAATTTTTTTCGCGGTCATTTTTTTTCGCTTCGCTCATTGGAAGGGTTACGATTTTCTGTAACGTGCTTCTACCTGATGTAATTCAATTAAGGGTTTCAAAAATTCTTCCAGATCGTAAACACACAATTGAGACGCAGCGTCGCATAATGCTTTTTCAGGCTCCGGATGTGTTTCGATAAAAACGCCGTCAACACCGCTTGCAACGCCTGCTCTTGACAACACCGGTAAAAATTCACGCGCGCCACCCTTGACATCACTGCTTGGAATTCCGTATTTGCGGACGCAATGGGTAACATCGAACACCACCGGAAATCCAATGTTGTTAAGGTGATAAAAACTGCGGGGATCAACAATCAGATCATTGTATCCAAATGTATAACCGCGTTCTGTCAAAATAATTTTATCGTTTCCGGATTCAAGGCATTTTTGGGTAGGATGTTTCATATTATCAGGCGCAAGAAACTGACCATGCTTGATGTTTACTACTTTACCGGTTTTTGCAGCTGCAACCAGAAGGGTGCTTTGCATACAGAGATATGCAGGGATCTGTAGCACATCAACAACATCTCCGGCAGCCTTCGCCTGCTCCGGATAGTGGATGTCTGTCAATACAGGGAAGCCAAATTCCTCGCGCACTTTCGCGAGTAATTTAACGCCCTTATCTAGTCCCGGACCATCATAATACTTTAGACTGCTACGATTATCTTTTTGAAACGAGGATTTATAAATGACAGGAATATTAAGTTTTTCTGAAACTATTTTTAAGGTTTCAGCAGTTTTCATCATTATGCTTTCTTCTTCAATAACGCAGGGGCCGGAAATCAGGAAAAGATCGTTTGAACCGCAGGAGATATTTCCGACTTGAACAATTTTTTTTTGCATAGGGGTTTGGTTTTTAATTAAGGTTTTAAAGCTTCGCTCACAGGGATTCCTGTACAGCCGTTGGGATATTCAATATTTAGTAATTGTGAAATGGTGGGCGCGATGTCGGTAATTTCAATTTTCCGTGTGGTTTGCCCTACATTAAAACCTTTTCCGTAAAAAAGCAAAGGCACATGTGTGTCGTAGGAATAAGGAGTTCCGTGTGTTGTTCCCTTTTCTTCGTATTCCATCCAGGCAGGAAGATAATTCACCAAGATATCACCGCTGAAACGGGCATGGTAACCGCGTTGAATCAGCGAATACATTGAGCCCTGAACCGGAGGGGCAGCGTTGATTTTTCTTCCATCATAAACAGCCGCCACTCCATTCTGCTTTAATAACCATGATGAAATTTTTTCAAAAATATAATCAAGGCTAATTTGATTTTTTTCGATGACCGTATGATTTAAAAAAATTTGCTGATTGGAATAACTAAGAATTAAAGAGTCATTGAATTCTTTCTTAAAGAATGTTTTCATTTCCATTTCGAGTTGAGGGCCATTGATAAGGCCTGCGGGAATCTTATTATCACGAAGGAAATTTGAGTTTTCGGCGCCTCCATGATCTGCAGTCAAAAACAAAGAAAAATTTTCTTTTCCAATTTCTTTCTCGAGGGTCATAATGAAATCTTCCAGGTCCTTATCCAAACGTAAATACACGTCTTCTACCTCTACAGCGCGAATACCGTATGCATGTGCAATTATATCGGTAGAGGAAAAACTAACACAAAGGAAGTCGCATACATCATCTTTGCCCAGTTGTTCTGAACGAAGACACTCAATTGCCAGGTCTTTTGTAATTGTATTCCCAAAAGGCGTGTAGGCAAGTACATCAAATTTTTTTGTTTCCAGCGCTTCTTTATAATCATAAGGGAAGAATGGTTTCCCGGGTTGTGTCGGCGCGTTTTCGTAAGGTGAATTATCTGCGGTGCTTTCAGTATAATTCTCCAGCGGAAGCAGTGGTTTCCATCCTTGTTTTAGATAGGTGGACGCATGATGTGTTACATTAAAATCGTTCATCCATTTTGGAAGCTGATTCATGTAGTGCGAAGAAGTGACGAAGCCACCGGTGGAGCCATCATACCAAAAAGCTCCGTTTGCTGTATGGCCGGC
>OMJH01000190.1 GCA_900299295.1 Bacteroidota bacterium | reverse complement strand
TTTGTGAAATCGGGCCAAAAAATCATTTCGGGCCTGCTTTGAAAACGGATTATTTCAATCTGGTTAATGCCAAGTCAAATGTATCACTTCGTTTTAAATTTAAATTGAAAGCCGATGAACTTCCAAAAAGATTATTGTTTTATGTAAGCATAACCAGTGAAATGAAGCCTGAATTTAAATGGGAACAACGTTTTGATCCTTCAGCTTGGATACTATCTCATGATGATTGGAATGAGGTCAGTTTACAAGTTCGTCCAAATCTTATTACTGAACCGGGTGCGCTGCTTAAATGCTATATTGAAAACGGAGAAAAAAATGCTGTTCTTTTTAAAGATTTTAGAATTGAAGTGCTGGAAAATTAAACAAATTATTTTTTCAAATATTTGTAAATCAACTTTATATAATTTATTGTTAAATCTTTTTAATATTTTGTTAAACAAAAAATTTCGACTATTTTTGATGAAATTTTAAAATGAAAGCCAGAACTGATTCCTTTAAAGTTGTACTGATTTCTTCATTGGTGCTAGCTTTTTTTCTAGTCATTTCTTTTTCAGCATTTTCCTTATTTTCTTCAGCTAAAGAATATCGGACCTTAACAGGTGAACAAAATTTTGCTGTTACGGATTCTGAAATGAATAAAATGGAATTACCTTCGTACTATACCATTTTCCGCTTTTTCATCACTAAAATTCCATTTAAAGCGGATAAAAATTAGTTCGCTTGTTTGGCTTTTTAAAAATAGTTCCCATTTTCTTTATCCGTGCCTATCAATATTTGATTTCTTCCTGGCTTCCGGCTTCGTGTCGTTTTACACCAACGTGTTCTAATTTTGCAATTGAAGCAATTCAAAAAAACGGCGTTTTAAAGGGGAGCTGGATGGCAATGCGACGTATTTCCCGTTGTCACCCGTGGGGCGGTGGCGGCTACGATCCGGTGAAATAAACCATGATTAAAATTTCAGGTAGAAATCAGCGGTTAATTTTTTGTATTCATCAGTGAACGAATGACGTTCCTCGTTTTCAATTGCAACGGTTGTATCTGAATGTTGAATTTGTTTGGATGAAAATTTCATTACTTTTCGAATCTCAATTTCATGACGCGCTTTCGCCCTTACGCGTAATACATCATTTAAAAACAAACCGGTTGATTTCGCTACCTCGCAAAAAAATTCCGCTTCGTTTACGGGGAGAATAATTGCCAGTATTCCTTCCGGGAGCAATAATTTTTTTGTGCAACTCAATAAATCCTCAAACGATAAACTGACGGCATGACGTGCCTGCGTTTTTGTTGCTGATGGATTCTGCAAGGCATCCCGAAAAAAGGGCGGATTTGAAACAATCAAATCGTATTGATTATTTGTGCTTTCAACAAATGATTGAATTGATGAATGAAAAACAGTAAGTCGATCCGACCATGGCGAGGCATTACAGTTTTCATTTGCCTGTTGTGCGGAAGCTTCATCAATTTCAACGGCATCAATTTGTGCTGAACTTTTTTGCGCCATCATGCAGGCGAGAATTCCGCTTCCTGTCCCGATATCGAGAATACGTTTTGAATTTGCCGGCTCTACCCATGCGCCCAGCAAAACGGAATCGGTTCCCACTTTCATCGCGCATTTGTCCTGTGCAATACTGAAACGTTTGAAACGAAAAACAGATTCAGGCATGAAGTAAAATAAAAAAAAATTAACGAACTGAATTTTTTAAAGCAGCTTTTACGAAATCAAAGGTAGAGAGTACTTCTGTTTTTCCGTCGATGACTGCAACGTTGTGTTCAAAATGTGCGCTGGGTTTTTTGTCTGCGGTGATGATTGTCCAGTTGTCGGGTAAGGTGCGTACAGATTTGGTTCCAAGATTGATCATGGGCTCAATAGCGAGCACCATTCCGTTTTTTATTTTTTTTCCGCTTCCCCGGCTCCCGTAATTCGGAACGTCCGGCTTCTCGTGTAAATTTTTTCCGAGGCCGTGACCAACCAGCTCACGAACAACGCCGTATCCGTTTTTTTCCGCATGCTGCTGAACGGCAAAACTGATGTCACCGATATGTCCGTTCGCTTTGCAATTTTCAACGCCCAGATTAAGACATTCCAAAGTAACTTCAACAAGTTTTTCCACTTCCGGCGCAACATTGCCAATCCGAAATGTATAGGCGTGATCCCCGTGAAAACCATTTAGATTCACGCCACAGTCCACGCTTACGATGTCGCCGTCACGTATTTCGTAATCGTTGGGAATGCCGTGTACTACGGCTTCATTCACGCTGATGCATAGCGTGGCCGGGAAACCGCTATAACCTTTGAATGCGGGGATTCCTTTGTTGTCTCGGATAAATTGTTCTGCGCGTGTGTCGAGGTGTTTTAATGAGATACCTTCGCGGATTTCACCGGCGATAACACCCAGGGTTTTAGATACCATTTGCGCGGCTTCGCGACACAATTCAATTTCTTCCCGTGTTTTTAGATAGATCATTTTCCGAATAAGCGTTTAAAAAATGAAACGCGGGGTTTTTTGTAATTGCGGTGTGCCTCTGCGTTCATTAGTTGATGTAGAAAGTCTCCGCCTTCGGGATGCAGCATCTGCCATATTTTATCCCAGCCATGAAAACCGCCTATATTTCTGTCATCAATAAAAATATCCGCATTGATTTTTCGGCTCATGGATAAATCAAATTGTTCTTCGGGATAATTTTTATTTACCGCATAAAATTCAACTCCGTTTTTTTTGCAATATTCAACCGCCTCCGTCAACGTTTGACCGTCACGGAATGTCCAGAGAATCAATTTATGTCCTTTCATTTGCAATGCTTTCAGGGTTGCAAAAGCGAATAACATTTCGTTACCGATTTTCGGATACGCATGCTCAACGATAGTACCGTCAAAATCGACAGCGATTACTTTTGAATTTACCGTGATGAATTCCTGTGCCATTGTTTAATGTGCTCTTGCAAACAGTACGCGCTGTTTGCTTGGTTTACCTGAATAAATACATTTTCCTTCTTCCTCCGGATTATTTAAAGGAATACAACGAATAGTTGCTTTTGTTTCAGTTTTGATTTTCTCTTCGGTTTCCGAAGTTCCGTCCCAATGCGCAGAAACAAATCCGCCTTTCTCATCCAGCACCGCTTTAAATTCATCGTAAGAATTTACCTGTGTTGTCATTTGTGCAGTACGCTCAGAAGCACGTAAAAATAAATTCTGCTGAATTTTATCCATTAACGCAACAACATGTTCCACGGCTGTATCAATCGAAATAGTTTCTTTGGAAAGCGTATCACGGCGAGCAATTTCAACCAAATTTTTTTCGAGATCGCGTTCACCGATGGCAATACGAACCGGAACGCCTTTCACTTCATATTCCGCGAATTTGTGACCGGGACGAAATTTATCATCATCGTCGTATTTCACGGTAAGTCCTTTTTCTTCCAGTGATTTTTTCATCTGCAACGCGACGGCGGAAATTTTTTCCAATCCTTCACTGCCTTTGTAAATTGGTACAATCACCACGTGCAAGGGTGCAAGTTTAGGCGGTAATACCAATCCGTTATCATCGGAATGCGACATGATCAGTGCACCCATTAAACGGGTAGATACGCCCCACGAAGTCGCCCATACGTATTCCATCCCGCCATTTTTTGCAGCGAACTTTACATCAAAGGCTTTTGCGAAATTCTGACCCAGGAAATGAGATGTTCCGGCTTGAAGCGCTTTACCATCCTGAAGCATGGCTTCAATACAATACGTGTCCAAAGCGCCTGCAAATCGTTCGTTCGGAGTTTTTACACCGCGAACAACAGGGACAGCCATGAAATTTTCCGCGAAGTCAGCATAAACGCCAAGCATTTTTACGGTTTCATCCACTGCTTCTTCCGCCGTAGCGTGGGCGGTGTGGCCTTCCTGCCATAAAAATTCCGCGGTCCGCAAAAAAAGTTTTGTGCGCATTTCCCATCTCACCACATTCGCCCACTGATTGATCAGCAACGGCAAATCACGGTACGATTGAATCCAGTTTTTATAGGTATTCCAGATGATGGTTTCTGAAGTAGGTCGGATGATCAGTTCTTCCGTGAGTTTGGATTCGGGATCAACCATCAGACTGCCTTTTTTTTCAGGATCAACTTTCAGGCGATAATGTGTTACCACAGCGCATTCTTTCGCAAAACCTTCAGCGTGTCCTTCTTCTTTTTCGAGAAAACTTTTCGGAATGAACAAGGGGAAATAGGCATTAACGTGTCCGGTTGCTTTAAACTTTTCGTCAAGTGCACGTTGCATTTTTTCCCAAATAGCGTAGCCGTAAGGTTTAATCACCATACAACCCTTTACCGCAGAATGCTCTGCAAGACCTGCATTGGCTACAATATCCTGATACCATTGATTGATATCTGTTTTCCGGTCGGTTATGACTTTACTCATCACAAAAAGAATGTGGGCAAATTTACGGTTTTTATTGGGAGGGAAGGTTGTGAACGCTACTAGGGTTGTCTAAAAATAAATCTTGGCACTTTTTTAAAGCGTAAAAATGTTATTGCGTTTAATTTTTGGGTATATGAAAAATTCAAATCAACTGAATATTTCTAATGTTCAGTTGCATGGTTTTGCGGTTGTTGTAAAAATTTTCGTTGATGGTGTAGCAAATTTTTAATGGTCGCTGCTGACGGAAAAAATCAAGAAAATCACCTTGTCCGAACGCTATGGCATTCATTTTATTGAAGTAATTGTTTTCCTGATACAATTCAAGTTTAAGGTGATTGTTGCCCACGATTTTTGCGTATCCGGTATCGAATACGTTTGAGGTGCAAAATACGGGTGTCATGTTTCCCGGTCCGTGCGGCGCAAATTTTTTCAGCGCATCCAGCAAGGAAAAATTGATTTCGTTGAAGTTGATTTCCAGATCTATTTCTTCGCGTGGAATCAATTGATCATCGGTTATGGAAGATGAAACTACTTTTTCAAATCGCGCACTGAACGATTCAAAATTTTCTTTTTTAAGAGTCAGGCCCGCTGCAAATTTATGTCCGCCGAACTGTTCCAGAAGTTCACCGCATTGCTCAATCGCCGCATACACATCAAAATCTTTCACTGACCTTGCGGAACCCACCACCATTCCGTTTGATTCCGTTAAAATTATTGTAGGCCGGTAGTAATGTTCGGTCATTCGTGATGCGACAATGCCCACCACGCCTTTGTGCCATTTGTCGTTAAACAACACGGTTGATTTCCGCGAAGTAAATTCCTCCGATTGCTGCATCATTTCCAGGGCTTCTCTTGTAATATCGGTATCCAGATCTCTTCGGTCGCTGTTGTTTTGGTTGACTTCGTTTGCGATTTGAACAGCATCGGCATAATTGGTCGAAACGAGCAACCGAACAGCTTTTGATCCGTGATCGATTCTTCCCGCGGCATTGATGCGAGGAGCAATCACAAAAACTATTTCATGAATGCCGATGGCCTTTGCTTTGTCCTTTTCCTGGCGGGCATTTTCGATCAGGGCTCGGATACCGGGACGATCGAGTCGGTTCAGCACTTCAAGTCCCACGCGTGCGAGTATGCGGTTTTCACCGGTTATGGGAACGATGTCGGCAGCAATGGAAACGGCAACAAGATCGAGGAAGGGTACAAGCGTTGAAAACGGAATATGTTGCGTTTGGCAAAATGCCTGTGCCAATTTAAAACCGATAGCGCAGCCGGAAAGTTCCTTGTAAGGGTAATTGCAATCGTGTTGTTTGGGATCTAAAACAGCGAGGGCTTCGGGTAAATGCTCGCCGGGAAGATGGTGATCGCAGATGATGAAATCAATTCCCTTTTCTTTGGCGTAATTTATTTTATCAATGCTTTTTATTCCGCAGTCCAGCGCGATGATGAGTGTGCAACCTGTTTGTTCGGCGTAATCAATACCGGTTGTTGAAATTCCGTAACCTTCTTTGTAACGATCGGGGATGTAATATCCGATGTTGGAGGTTTGTTGAAGTAAAAAACTGTAAAGCAAGGCAACGGCTGTGGTTCCATCCACATCGTAATCTCCGTAGACCAGAATCCGTTCATTTTTTGTGATGGCTTCTGAAATGCGTTCAACGGCGAGGTCCATTCCTTTCATGAGAAAAGGATCGTGCAGCATCGAAAGTTCAGGATTGAAAAAGGCTTGTACCTCATCCGTTGTAGTAATGCCGCGTTGAACAAGGAGTGCCGAGACAATTCGGTTTACTCCGCAATTGACCTGCAAGTATTCAGCCTGGTCTTTGTCGTAGCCGGAATGGATATTCCATTGCTTAATCATGTGGAGCGAATTAGAATTAAAAAAATTATTGAAGGTTGGTATAAACAGCCAGCACGTCATCATCATCTTCCATTTTCTCCACGAGCTGCATCACTTCATTTTCCTGCTCTTCTGTTACCTCTTTTGAAATATTCGGGATAAAAACTTTTGAAGCGCTTTGCACTTCAATGCCTTTATCTTCCAGTGCTTTTTGCATTTGTCCGAAATCAGCAAATGAAGTTTGAATTATCAGATCAGAAGTTTCATCGTCCCAGGTAAATTCTTCTGCTCCGTAATCGATAAATTCGAGTTCTGTTTCGTCTTTATCCATGCCTTTCGCGTTGATTTTAAAAAGTCCTTTGCGATCGAACATAAAACTTACGGAGCCACTTTTCCCCAGTTCGCCCTCACTGCGATTAAAATACATTCGTATGTTCGCTACCGTACGTGTAGGATTATCGGTAGCGCATTCAATCA
>OMJH01000189.1 GCA_900299295.1 Bacteroidota bacterium | reverse complement strand
TTTACATAATGCAACATAAATTTAATCCACAACCAAAACCACAAAAGAAGGTTAAAGTAAAAGACAATTACTATTGGTGGAAGTTGCGGCGTAATTCCGCGCTAAAATCTATTGAAAAAAATAAAAAACGCGAACAAAAAGACAAGGAATTTTATCAATCTTTATATGATAATCTTGTTAAAAATAATAATTTGTTTTGCGAAAATTGCGGGAAAAGATTAACTCAATACCCAAAATCTGACACTGATTTTCATAAAAAAATACGCTTTTATTTTCACCACATTCTACCAAAATCAAGATACAAGCATCTTCGGTATAAAATTGAAAATATTTGTGTTCTCTGTAAAAGTTGCCACAGCAAAGCAGAATCGGCAATCAGTTATCCGAAAATGAATATCTATCAAAAACTTGAAGAAATTAAGGAACGATTGAAATAATGTTAATATCTTTTTTTTCGTTTTATTTGGTTTGCGCGTATTCGCGGTATTACCTTTGGCGTTAAAAGTAGGACAAATGACATCTCAAAGAATTTCAATAAAACTTCCGCAGGAACTAATCTGGGTGAAGAAAGAATTAAAATCGTATGCGAAGAAAAATTCGCGCACAATGAACAATGCCGCAATAAAAATTTTATCCGATTTCTTCAAAAACAAAAATTAACCCCATGAAAATTCATTCTATTCAATTAAAAAATTTCAAGCAATTTTCAGAACTATCAATCGAAAGAGATAGCGGTGGCGATATTTACTTGATTGGTGATAATGATAAAGGTAAAACAACTATCATTCAAGCGATTTTTGGTTGCCTAAAACAGATTTCATTGCCCACTTCTGTTATTAAAAATGGTGAGAAAGAAGGTGAAGTGCATTTAAAAATAGGTGATAATGCACAAGAGTATCATGTAAAATTAAGAATGACAGAAAAAGGTGAAACGCTAACCTTGACATCAAAAGATGGTGCAAAATACTCTAAGCCAATTACAAAACTGCAAGAAATTGTTGGTGATATAATCTATAATGTGTTTGAATTATCAGACATGAAACCACAAGAACAAATTGTATGGGTGCAAGAGAAGTTTAAGATTGATATTAACGACATAAAAGTTGCTTACAAAAAAGTTTACGATGAAAGACGCGATTTGAACCGCGATGCAAAAAAATTGGAAACAGAAATTGCTTCTGCAAATATTAAACAAGAAGATTTGGATTTGGAATTGGTTGATGTGAGCGAATTAACGCAGGAACTCAAAACAGCCAACGAACACAATCAAAAACTTGCACTCAAACAAAAAGATTTCGAGAATCTTTCACGCAAAATTGAAACGAATGATGAAGCGATTGAGAATTGTGAAAATGAAATCGAAAGAGCAAAAAAGAAAATTGCCGAACTAAAAAAAGATTCGGAAAATATTGATTCAGAAAAATCCAAAATAACTATCTTTCTACAAAAGAATCCTGTTATTGATACTTCATTCATTGAAGAACAAATTGAACAGGCAGGTAATCAAAATATGGTTGTTCAGCGTGTTGGTGCGGTGAAATCGAAGAAAGAAGAATTGGAAAAAATTAAAAAACTCGTTACCAAAAAATCTACTGAACTTGATGAAATAAAAATTGAAGAATGTAAACGTATCGCATCAAGCAATCTTCCAGAAGGATTTGAATTGCAAATTGCAACCGATGATTCACACGAAGAAGGATTGTATTACAAGGGGCTTCCATTTTCAGAACTCAACCAATCAACTTCTGAAATAATGAAAGCAACTATTCTTATTCAACAGGCAATTAATCCTAATGGATTGAAGATAGCGTGTATTCAACGCTATGAATCAGTTGGTTCGGCAAAGCGCAAGGAGATTGAAAAGTTTATGAAAGAAAATGATTTACAAGCAATCTTTGAAGTCATGGACACAAGTAAACATGAATTAGTTATTAGCGAAAAAATTTAATCTGATAATGGCACAACATTATTTTAACACAACAAACGAAGAAGGAAAAGACCTTGAAACATCTGAAAAAAATGCGTTGCGACAAGAAGATTACATTAAAGAATTTTTTACGCGGAATGTAGGTAAATCTTTTTCGCCTGACGAAATTCACAAGGCAATCATTGAACTTCACAATGCACCACTCACATCAGTTCGCAGAGCCATAACCAATCTTACTAATGATGGTGTCCTCGAAAAAACGCAATTACAAAAAATAGGTTTATACAAAAAGAAAACATTTACTTGGACTTTGAAACCACAACCAACTAATCAAACTTCGCTTTTTTAATGCAACAAAATATTCGCCCCGAAATAAAAAAAGATATTGATAAATTCGGTTTCTGCATACTAAATCAAACACATGATGAATATAATGCAGAGAAAGGGTTTATACGCTCATCTGAAATAAAGAATATCTTAATTGATGTGCCAGCAATGGTGAAATACTCATTGGACAATCCATCTGAAAAGGATTCACGCGATTTAGTGATTGGAAGTGCCTTTGATTCATTGGTGTTTGGTAGAGAAGAATTTGAAGACCGATTTGTGTGCTTCGAGGATAAGTTAAAACCATTCCCAAATTCTGATTACCGCAACAAAGAAAATGTTTCTGCGCGAGATAAATTTATTGCATCTAATCTCCCAAAGATAACCTTATATGAGAAAGAAGTTGATACCATTGAGGCAATGTATTCTGCATTAAAAGGGAATGAATCAGCAAGAAAAATCATTGATAATTGTTTGCCTCATTGTAATATTTATTGGTTTGACGCGGAATTGGGCTGTTACTTCAAATGCGAAATTGATGGTGTGCATAAAACAAAGCCAACATTCGCAGAATTAAAATCAACCCTCAATGCCTCTATTAATGGATTCAGAAAAGCGGTTATTGACTATAAGTATCATGTGCAAGTTGCATTATATCGCAGAGGATTAAATGCTGCAAGAAAACATTTTAAACATTTTAAACAAGAACCAATTAATTGTTTTCTGATTGCACAAGAAAAATCACCTCCCTATCTATCCTCTGTAAATTTTGTTACGGAACAAACATTTATTGTTGGCGATATTGAATTGAGAAATGGTGTGGCAAGATTGAAAGACTGTATTGAAAATAATTTATGGGGTGGTTATGAAATATATTCAGATAATCCCGAAGGAATACTCGAATTGAACCTTCCTGAATGGTATATAAATAGAATACAAGAAGAACCACAATTTGATTTTAACCGATAAACTAAAAAGGTGTGAACAAACGAGAACATAATTCAATTATTGACAACGTATATAAACAAGCAACTATTTCAACGGAAATAGCGGAACAATGTTTCTATGTGTTAATCAATAAAGATGAATCAATATATATCGGTTGTGGTGTTCGATTGGCTGAATTAATCGCGGCAAATTACACAAACATCAATGTTCAGACAAAAGGAAAAGTTGAGAATGGTTGGTGTCATTCCGTATGTGAAATTACGGACAATGAAACTAATTATACGCTATCAGAGGAGTATTGGATTGAATGTGGTGAACGCGATAAAAAGATATGTATGCAGTCCAGCAACTCAATCGCTTTCCGAAATGCTGTAAATCGCGCAATACCAAAAGTGCTAATTGAAGAAATTTTAAACAAGATTATTGCTTTCGCTGTAAATGGAAAAAACAAACGCAATCGCGTGAATGAATTATTAAATGCTTTTGCGAAATTCGGTGGCACAGAAAAACAGGTTTTACAATTATTAAAAATAAAGAAAAAAACCGATATTGGCGATAGTGATATGAAAAAATTAATCGGATTCAAAAACGCATTGCAATCAGGCGAAATGGAATGGAAAACACTTTTTAAAACACCTAAAAAAAAATCTTTTAACCACTTATTTTAAAACTTTTACAAGATGATTACAAATATTCGTAAAAATGAACCTATCATGCAAGGTTGTGATTTGGAATTTGCTTACCGCGTTATTGCCGAGAAAGTAAGAAAAGGATTGATACAATCAGGGGAGCGTATGCACAACAACCGAGAAACGTATTACAAAGTATTACACCAAAAAATAAATCAAAAAAATTCTTCTTAACCTTTAAAAACTTTACCCCATGAACAACTTTGAAGATGAAATCAACAATGAAATCGAAAAAATTTCAGAACCTAACTGGACTGATAATTTCAGTAAATTCACCGATGGGCTTGACCGCGCAACTTCGCAAGCAAGCCACGACAAAGAAACAAAAGATGGCGATTGTAATATATGCAAAATGAATTACGATGATAAAGATGATGATTTCACTTATGAAGATGCCAAAGAACGTGGATTCTTAGAAGATAGGGATTTAGACGATGAGCAAGGAGATATTTTTCATATTTAACACTTAAACTTTTTACTATGATTTTTATTCTTTTATTATTAACTATCTGCATTTCCACAATCTTGATTACAATAGGATTTTGGCTGATTAAAACACATCATATTAAACCTAAAAAACGTTACAAAAAATGACCGAAACAAATCTTTCATTAAATGTTCAAGTTTCAAATTATCAACCATCATTATCTGCACAACAAATTTTTGATAAGGTTGTTGATATTGTTTGTGCATATTACCGCGCTGACAAAAAAATAGTTCTTGCAGGTAAACGAGATAGAATTTTTACTCAATGTAGAATGATGTCGGTTCAACTTACGCATTGTGTCGCACCTGCTTTAACCTTAAAACAATTAGGTGCTTTATTTCCAAAACCACAAGACCATTCAACAGTAATTAATACAAAGTATAATTGGGGTAATTTAATGTCCTCTGATGAAAAATTCGCTGCTGATTGGTTGCAGTTGCACATATTGGTTGAATCGAATCTTCGCCGAAAAATCGCACAAACACCAAAACAAGTAACACCATGCGAGGATAAAAAACGCAAACAAATAAAATTAAACCTTGACAAAGCAAAACAAATTGTTGAACGACAGCTTTTGCAAGTCAGCTTAAAACGCGCTGAATTACTTGCTAAATTGGAAAAGTTCAATGACACACCTGAACTTAAAAAAAAACTTTACCAAATTCAGATTGAAAAAAGTTTAGTATAATACAAAAAATTTATGAAAGTATTATCAATAGATACTGGAAGCAAAAAAAGTGGTTGGAGTATTTTCGATGGACAAACGCTATATGAAAAAGGTATTACACCAAACAATGAGTTAATCGAACTAATTGGAATGTTTTATTTCGATGTAGCAATTATAGAACATTTCAATATATACATGGTTGATTTGTCCGCGAATAATCCTACGAAATCAGGTAAAAAAATAATTGGAACGCGATTTGGTCTTGAAAACTTAAATACATTAGTTTGGATTGGGCGTTTTTATCAAGAATGTTT
Source organism: Bacteroidota bacterium (assembly GCA_900299295.1). Taxonomy (GTDB): domain Bacteria; phylum Bacteroidota; class Bacteroidia; order B-17B0; family Aurantibacillaceae; genus AM-1111. The sequence continues at coordinate 1,019 of OMJH01000189.1, read as the reverse complement.
AATGCGAAATTCGCAGACACATTTAATCAGAAGGGACACAATAAAAATATTTTTTTTCGGAACAACTCGCGTAAAATCATCAGAAGCCGACAAAGAAATCCGTAAACAACTTATCGAACATTACGGAAAAAATACATTCAAATGTGTATCTTCGCATATATGGAGTTCACTTGCATTAACACATTATTATCTCAACGAACCTAATCCTAAAATTGTTAAAATATAGTATTTAGAACAATTATCAAACGTTGATTAACCAATAAGAATATAACTTTCCATTCACAAATGGAATAGATTGTAACATTTCTGAATAATAATCTTTTGGGGCTATCTGACAACCTGCGCTCCAATTATAGATGATGTTTTCTATTCCTGCATGGTGCATATTTATTCCAGTATCGTTGGCGTGTTGAATTATTGCTGTATCATCAAACAAATCATTTTTATTTCTATCTCGGTAAATATCGAAATATCCAATTTGTTGCATATACGGCATTCCTAACCACAATGATTTCCAGTCTGCGGCTGATTTGAACACCCACACATCTTTATAGTAACCCTCTTTAACAACTGCTGTTCCTGTTACTCCTCCATACGTTATAGGATTGTGAACATAATATCTTCCTGCCTTCGTTGAAGCTGGAATGGCACAGAAATTATTATTACCAACATATAAGAGATAATCAGAGAATTTATCGGTGAATTGATTTCCTTTTCTAAAACCAATAATATTGATAGCATCCCACCTTGAATTAGGTATTGTTTTTTGAATCTGATATATATGTTCTGTATATGCCTCTATAACGGCAATACTTTTTTTGCCAATTATCCCATCAACAACAAGTGGTTTATTTCCAAAATGAAGTAAATCTTCATTCAGAAATTGCTGCGTTGATTTAACAAGCAGTTGCGATGGTGTATTGAACATCTGTATTATTGTTTAGTTGAACCGCCTGTTACATTATGGTCTTTCGCCATCATTAATCCAATAGCTGTTAGTCCTCCTGTAATCTCTGTTG
>OMJH01000188.1 GCA_900299295.1 Bacteroidota bacterium | reverse complement strand
TCAACAATAATGTCAATTTCGTGACCGGTTTTATCTCTCCAATAAAACAAATTTATCTCCAATCCCATATTAGTTCTTTTTTTAATAAGTTCTGTAACCACCATCCCTTCAAAAATGGCCCCTCTTAACGGATGCGTAGTTAGTTGTGAAGTATTTCGTATCCCCAATAAATAGCAAACCAAAGCAGTGTCATAAAAGTAAAGCTTTGGCCGCTTGACAATTGTTTTATTAAAATTTTTATGATGTGGTTTTAATAAGTAAACTATAAAACTGCTTTCCAATATCCCAATCCATGATTGAACAGTTTTAACATCAACCCCGATTTCCACAGATAAAGCTGAATAATTTAATTCCTGACCTGAACGGCCAGCCAACAACTTAATAAACTTTTCAAATACAATAAGATCTGTAATATTCTTGTTTTGCCTTACATCTTTTTCTATATATGTTCTAATGTAATTTGGGCACCAATCTACTGGTGGGATTTTCTGATCATATATGGGAGGATAAAATCCTTTCAGCATTAGTTCATCATCGCTCTTTGGCAACAGTTTGGATTTTTTTAATTCAGTTATTGAAAATGGTAATAGATTTATGTACCCAACTCTACCAGCTAAAGTTTGGGAAATTGTCTGTTGCAATAAAAAATTATTCGATCCTGAGAGAATAAATAAACCTTTTATTTTTGAATTATCCAGGACCTCCTGCAGGTAAGAAAAAAGTGCAGGAGCGCGCTGAACCTCGTCTAGGATTGCGCCATCACGATAGGTTTCCAAAAAACCCCTAGGATCTTCAAGGGCGAAACTACGAGTATCAGGATTTTCCAATGAAAGGTAAGGTTTACCCTTAAAAACTTGTTTTACTAAAGTCGTTTTTCCCGTTTGACGAGCACCTGTAACTGCCACAGTTTTGAATTTTGTAGCAAGGTCTTGTAGTTTACTTTTAGCTGTTCGCTGAATCATACATCAAATATAAGGAATTATTTGGAATACGATTCCATATTATTCCGATTAAATTTTTATATGAAAGTTCAATTTCCCTTTGCAATCAATAAAAAAGGCCCTTGAAATTCAAGGGCTTTAGATGTGGTGGAGCCGGAGGGAGTTGAACCCTCGTCCAAACGGTGAATTAAACGGCTTTCTTCATGTTGAGTAATTGTTTGATTGTCGGCAAAGGCCAGGAACAATTACGATCCAAACCAAAGCGTAGTTGCTGATACAAATTATTGCCCGCAACAAGCAATAACCGTCCGCTGTTTTCCCATGCCTCACTTCCGGCGCTGAGCGGATTCGCTCCGGACGAGACAACGGTTACCTAAGACTTAGTCTTAAGCAGCCATGGCGTAAGTATTTTCGCCATTTAAAGGGTTGAGCATTTTCTTTAAGGTGCACTCTACACAACGCACCACATGCTTACCGAAAAATTGCGCCCGCTGTCAAAACCGGTCGGCCCCATTTTAAAACGTACTCAATTTAAACGTTTTGAAAGAACGAATTGTGAAACAAAGATACATCGGTAGAGCTATTAACAACAAACATTAAAGCAGAATGTTCATCATCTGCTGGATAAATTACGTTAAATGCTTATTTTTGCACATCAAAAAAAACATAATGTCAGGAACAATTACTTTCACAATGATTAAGCCCGATGCAGTTGAAGCGAATAACATCGGACCAATTTTATCCATGATTAATAAGGCAGGATTCAGAATCAATGCCATGAAATACCTTAAACTTTCCCGTGAAGATGCCGGAAAATTTTATGCCGTTCATAAAGAGCGTCCTTTTTACGGCGAGCTTGTAGATTATATGAGTTCAGGGCCAATTGTGGCCGCAGTTTTGTCGAAAGAAAATGCAGTAGCTGATTTTCGTAAACTGATCGGAGCTACTGACCCTACGAAAGCCGATGAAGGGACCATTCGTAAACTTTTTGCTAAAAGTATTGCTGCAAATGCAGTTCATGGTTCAGATAGTGATGAAAACGCAGCGATAGAGGCGTCTTTCTTTTTCAGCTCACTGGAGCGCAACTAGTGAAAATGGTACGGTTTTCGTAAATCGCCGATACTATGAAAAATACCTTTCTTCTTTTACTCTTAGCCATTTCTTCGTTTCTTATTTTTTCGTTTGCCTGGCTCCCGTTTGCTGATACCTATAAGGTAATTAAAGTGAATGGTGAAATAACCTACAAGCAACATCAGCAGCGGAGATGGTGCCCTGTTAAACGTAGTTGACTTACAATCTTTTTTTAGTGGAAAACTGGTCATTCTTGAAAAAGAAAAAATTGAGGTTGGTAAGGATAATTTTCCTTTAAACGAATCCAATTTTTTCTTTTTAACCTTTACACACAATGGTGAAGAGATAAATAAGAAGTTGGGTATCGACGGCGATAAAGTTGTTTTCGACAGGTCCTCAATTTTAAGTATTGACAATAAACCTTTTTCCGCTGAATCGCTCGATTGTAAATTAAGTTATATCAATGAGGACAACCAGGTTCAGGCTATTAGTGAATTTGTACTTGTTTTACCTCAAAATGAATCCATGAAATCTGAGATTGAAATTCTTTTAAAAGAAAGTAAGGCATCCAGTGGTTCTCAAAAAACAGACGAAGTCTTATCTTATTTAAAAGATTTTTACGGTAAAGCTATTAAATCAAATGTGTCATCGTGGCTAGCATTGCATTTCGGGGTTAAATAACCATTTCTTTATTTTATAAAATTTTGATTTCATCAAAGAATTTTTGCGCCTGCAAAATTATTTTTTCCTTTTCATTTGCCTGCATCTTATCCCAAACCTTATACATCATTCCCATTCTTGGATTGTTTTCAAGTTTCTTTCTATGGTTATCGAGAAAATTCCAGTACAAACTGTTGAACGGACAAGCTTTCTCACCGGTTTTAATTTTATAATCGTAGGTACAACCTTTACAATGATCTGACATTTTATTGATATAGGCCGCGCTGGAAATGTAGGGTTTAGTTCCCACAATACCGCCGTCTGCAAATTGGCTCATCCCTCTTGTGTTTGTTATTTCCACCCACTCAATCGCGTCGCAGTAAATTCCAAGGTACCATTCATCGACCTCGTCCGGGTTTATACCCGCCAGCAATGCGAAGTTCCCGGTTACCATCAAACGCTGAATGTGGTGCGCATACGCATGTTCCAGGCTTTGTGTAATCGCTTGATGTAAACAGGCCATTTTTGTTTTTCCTGTCCAGAACCATGCGGGTAATTTTCGCTTGTGCTCGAAAAAATTCAAATTTGAGAATTGCGGCATTTCTGCCCAGTAAATTCCGCGCATGTACTCCCTCCAGCCTAAAATTTGACGAATAAAACCTTCTACCTGAGGTAAAGTATAATGCTCAGGATTATTTCTGAATCTCTCCTCTGCTTTTTTAATAACTTCCAGTGGAGAAATCATTTTTGTGTTCAATGAAAATGAAATGCGTGAATGAAACAGCGACCACGAACGGGATGTCATCGCATCCTGATATTCGCCAAAATGCGTTAATAATTCATCCAGAAAATAATTGAGTACTGAAATCGATTCCTTTCGCGTTGTTGGCCAAGGAAATTTTGAATCCAACGGAGTTCCAATTGATTTGACACCTGCTTTTGTGATTTCCTTCCAGATGCTCTTGTAATCGTGATTGAATTCTAAAGGTGGAATTGCCTTCTGATGACTCTTGAATGGTTTTCTGTTTTCCAGGTCGTAGTTCCAGCGACCGCCTGCGGGTTCATCGCCATCCATCAAAACACCGGTGCGTTGCCTTAACTTGCGATAAAAGGTTTCCATCAGGTATTTTTTCTTTCCGGAAAAAATCTCCTGAAAATCTTCACGTTTTGTAATAAAATGTTCTGTGTCAGAGGATGAAACTTCGATATTGATTTCTTTGCTTAATTTTTTCAATTGTTCATCAACTCGGAATTCGTCCGGTAAAAGGTATTCAAAGTGGGTAAATCCGTTTTCGGCAATCAGCGATTTTATATTTTCTGAAAGTGATTGCAAGTTTTTTTTGTCTTGAAGTTGCAGGTAAATCACCTGATGACCGGATTTTCGCAGAAACGCTACAAAATTGTACATGGCGGCAAAAAATCCGATTAACTTTTGTGCATGATGCCTTGCATAATCGGTCTCCTGGCGCATTTCCATCATTAAATAAGTTACATCAGGGCGTTGCTCACGGAACCAGCTATGCTGATAGTTGAGTTGATCCCCTAGTATGAGCCTCAGGATTTTATTTTTCATACTTCTTTTTTTGCGTTCGGCATGCATCACTGCAGTATTTCACTTCCTCCCAATTTCGCTCCCATTTTTTTCTCCACGAAAATGGTCGCTGACAGGTAAGGCAAGTTTTTTTCGGAAGGTGAATTTTTGAAATGGTTCTTCCGTTACTGCGCATGTTAAATGTGATGATTGTTTCTTAGCGATTATGGAATTTGCTCGACGGGTTTTCCAGGCTTTGCATACGAAAGCCTGCTGATTTGTTTCGTCGTGTGGTAACTGTCGAGTCCTGAGCAGGTGAGGCTACCGGCCATTTCAAGATTTACAAAACCATCGCGTCCGATTATATTTTCAGGACAGATAATATTTTCAAATCTGTTAATCAAAAGGATAGTCCCGTTTTCTTCAATGGAAATTTCACGAATACAATACGCTCCAATTTTGATAAAACTTTCTTTTACATACGGAGCAGAAAAGTTATTTATGAATTCAGGAGTAAGGCCTGTTTCAGTAAATTCAGATTGTTCTAACGAATAACGTGCGGAGGTTTGGTGAGCCTGCTTAACGATTTTCTCGTTTACATGATTCACCGTGAAATACTTTTTTTTACGGATGTTCTCCAACGTATGCCGTTCAACAGCATCCGGTCGCACGATAAGACCGAAGAGCGGGGGATTGGCTCCGATATGAAAAAAAGAATTGAAGACAGCCAAGTTAGTCAGGGAGTTTTCATTCACCGTTCCAATAAGACATAAGCTTTTGAAACCGCCGAGAGAATTGATGAAGGTGGCACGAAATCGTTGCTCAAATTCAAGTATTTCCTGCGCATCTATGTATCTCATGCATCAAAGTTTCAGGTTTCGCATTCCGCCATCAACGGATAAAATCTGACCAGTAATCCATGATGAATTTTCGCTCAGCAAAAAGCAAATTGCATTTGCAACGTCTTCGGGCGTTCCTATTTTTTTTAACGGATTTCGTTGCTGGGCTGCAGCAATTTTTTCAGGCGTGTTTAAAAAACGTTCACTTAATGCAGTATTGGTAAGAGAAGGAGCAATTGCATTTACTCTGATTTTTGGAGCCAACTCAGCGGCCAGCGCAGGAACTATTCCCTCCAAGGCTCCTTTTGCAAATGAAATACTTGAGTGAAAAGGCATTCCGGTTTGAACAGCCACAGTTGAAATAAATACCACAGAAGCTGAATCCACTTTTTTTAACTGAGGTAAATAACGCTGGAGTACGTTCAGCGCGCCGAGCGCATTCACAGATAAATCTTGTAGAAATTCAGTGTTTGTAATTCTTGCAAAAGGTTTAAGATTGATTGTTCCCGGGAAATAAACAAGTCCATCAATAACAACGTCTAGTTCAGGGAGCGAATCTGATTCGTAATTAGTGACGTGAAAAAAATTATCATAGCCTGGAATGTTAGGTTTTGTGCTTAATCCAATCGTACGATGCCCTTGCTTTTGTAAAATTACGGATGAGGCAAGTGCTATTGCTGACGAAGCACCTGCGATTAAAATATTTTTTTCCATACGTTAAAACTTTGTTCAGGAGTTAGGGTTTATTGAAGATGTTATTCAGCACTTGATAACGGTGACGGAAAATTCCTTCCAATTGTTTTTTAATGTATAATGCGTTGGCAATTTTTCCCAAGGGTCCCAATGGCAGGCGATAATGTACTTCATCAAACATTTCAACTCCATTTTTATGCGGCAGTATCCAATGTTGGTGATGCCAAAACGAATAAGGACCAAATCGTTGTTCATCAACGAAATATTCCTTTTCCTTTACATGCGTGATTTCGGTAACCCAGTGCAGTGGAATTCCAAGCAGGGGTCGAACTGTATACTCAATGATTTGCCCCTGATACATTGATCTTCCTTTTAGGTCAGTATGAACTTCAAAGCCCATGTATTCCGGAGTAATTTTCGAGAGATTGGAAGGGTTACTCATGAATTCCCAAACAGTATCGATGTCGGAATTCAGAATTTGAGTGGCTTTCAGGTTATGCAGCATAATTTTCCTCTCCGCTTAACCATAATTTTCTGAACTCACCCTTCGGGTCGTACGTTCTTGCCTGCCTGGCGACGTCAAAATAGCGTTCAGGACGTGGGTCATTACCCACTCCGGATATGTAAGCCCAGTTGCAATAGTTGCTGCACACATCGTAATCAATAAGTTTACTCTCAAAGTATGCAGCTCCCATCAGCCAATTGATTCCCATGTCATGAACGAGGTAACTGGCAACAACCTGGCGCGCACGATTGCTCATGAAACCCGTTTTATTTAATTCATGCATGCTCGCATCAATAAATTCAACTCCGGTTCTGCCTTCAGCCCACTGCAGAAATTTCCGTTTGTCGTTGGATAGCTCCATTGAATTTTTAGTTCGAATTCCGGTAAGTGTAAAATACTTATCGAAATGTTTTTCCATACTGAAACGAAAAAAATCCCGCCACATGAGCTCCAACTTCAACCATTGCGTGGATTTGTTTTCCTCAACTTCCAATTCAAATTTTTTAAGTTCCTGATAAATTCTTCTTGGCGATAAGCAACCTAAAGCCAGCCATGGAGAGAATTTAGAGGAATAGGATTTCCCCACAAGCTCGTTCCGAGTATCATGGTAGTGACGAACATCCTGGCTGACCCAAAAATAGTTGTGAAGATGTATCAGTGCATTGGTTTCTCCTCCTTTAAAATGATTGGAATCTCTTTCATCAGCGACGAATTCTTCATTAATGATATCACTTAAAGGAGGTAATTCACCGGGTTCAGAAATATCAGGTGTAACGATTTTTCCCGGCGCGGGGATAGGAGCAGAACAAACTGACTCACGTTCTGTTTTCTTTCGAAAGTCTGCGAAGACATCCGGCATTCGTGGAATACTGAATGCCAGTTCTTTTTTTGTATAAAGTGTACTGCACCACGTGTCTTTGAGATTCACATCAATTTTAAGCAGTTCATTTTCCAGTCGTTTTTCAACCGCAATCTCTTCAGGCGCAACTTCCTTATTGTAGTAAACAGATGTTACTGAAAATTGTTTACAAAGTTCAGGGAGAATTCGTTCGGGATACCCGGAACGGATAATTAAATCGCTCCCAATTTGTTTAAGATTATTATTTAAATCATGAACACAATCCCATAGAAAACGAGTTCTGAAAATTCCGGTTTTTTGAAAACCGAACTGATTATCATGAAAATTTCTTGGATCAAGTATATAAACCGGTATGATTTTATCTGCTGTTTCAATGGCGCTTGTGAGTGCTGCGTTATCGTGTAACCTAAGGTCATTGCGAAACCAGACAATTTTGATTTTTTCGTTGTTTGCCATCTTATTAGGTTTTATGGATATTTAATTGTTTAACATTAATTGTTCAAAGTTAAACAAAAAATGTTTACATTTGGAAAGCAATTTTTTAAACATGCAAACATCAAACATCGATTTAAGCACTTTCGTTAAGGGTACAAATAGTTTTCTAACCATTTCTGACGATGACATTGGAAACGAGCACATCGGGACAGGAATCGAAACTCCGCTTCGTCCTGATGCTTTTCTGCTTAGTGATGAAGAGAAAATTTCAAAAATTGAAAATCACTTTCGGGAGATAATGGAAGTATTAGGTCTTGATTTACGTGATGATAGTTTAAGGGGAACTCCGGGACGGGTAGCAAAAATGTATGTGAAAGAAATTTTTCAGGGATTGCATCCTGAAAATAAACCGAAGGTTGCGTTATTTGAAAATAAGTATCAGTACAATCAGATGTTAGTGGAGAAAGACATTACGTTTTACAGTAACTGCGAGCACCACTTCGTTCCAATCTATGGAAAAGCGCATGTAGCTTATATTTCCTCCGGTAAGGTGATCGGATTATCGAAATTAAATCGCATTGTAGATTATTTTGCGCGCAGGCCACAGGTGCAAGAGCGATTGACTGTTCAGATTGCCAATGAATTGCAGGAGATTCTACAGACGGAGGATGTGGCTGTGCTGATTGATGCCAAACATTTGTGCGTCAGCTCGCGCGGAATCAAGGACATCAACTCTGCGACTGTGAGTTCGTTTTATGGCGGAAAATTTCAGGAAGAAAAAACTAAAAGCGAATTTTTAAAATATCTTTCATTAGAATAAAATCTAACCTCCCGCTTTTTTCGCATTGTGACCGGCCTCTATCAAAAGTTTAAGCACTTTGTCTCTATTGTCACCTTGAATTAGAATTTCCCCGTCTTTTACGCTTCCCCCTGTACCGCATTTTTGCTTCAATGATTTACCTAATTTTTCAAGTTCGTGGTCACTTCCTACAAATCCGGTTACGCAGGTCATACTTTTGTTACCTCCTAAACGAACGAGATAAATTTTTAATTCTTGTTTTTCCGGTGTAGAAATACTTTCGTTTTCTTCAGGTTTTTCCGTCGTTTGCTTTGGGTCGGTACTAAATACGATTCCGTAGGGTTTATTCTTGTTTTTTTTATTCATCTTGTTTGTTTTTTTTCAATTTCCATACAACAAAAAAAATCAGTAAAACGGTGAATAACGTAACGATTAACAAATACGGCAAAGACACTAGAATTTGGTTGTTTTTTTTATCAGAAATTTCATTTTCCGGAAATATCAAATTAGGTTCATCTTCTTTTTCAAACGTTAAATCAGTCAGTGTATCTTTTTGTCGCAACGATTCATATGCGGATTTGTAATCACCAGTAAAATAGTAAATATCGGCAATTTCGTTTAGTGCAATTTTTTTCACCCTGACCGCCCCAGAGGAATCAGCTAATTCAATGGCGCGTTGATACCACCGAATTGCTTCACTTAAGTTTGACTTTAGTTTATAAAGTGTGGCAACATTATAGTAACACATGGCAAGCGAGGTAATGGCATCCATTTGCTCGTTAAGCTTTATGCATTCGAAAAAATATGATAAAGCTTCATCGTATTGTTGCTTCAACTGATGTAAATAACCAAGGTTATTATAGCAAATTATCCTGCTTTCCGCATCGTTTAAGTTTTCAGCAAGCTGAAGCGCCTGTTCTAAATTATTTTGAGCTTCGACATAATTACCTTGAGCTTGTTTTAAAATCCCAAGGTTACAAAGGCAATTCAGAATTTGTTTTGTGTTTTTCAGTTTCTGAAACAAAGAAAAGGCTTTGAGATGGTAGCTTTCGGCCATTTCAAAATTTTCTAAATCAGAATACATATTTCCTAAATTGGTGTAAGAAGCCCCGATTTCCGATTCGTTTTTGAGTGCCTCACGCCATTTTAATGCATTCCGGTGGTAATAAATTGCTTTATCAAATTCCTGATTTCGATAATGTAGAATACCCAATAGGTTGTATGCACGGGCAAGATAAAATGTATCCGTTAATTGCGAAGAAATATCCCTGAGGTATTTTGCACAGGAGTAGGCAAGTAAAGGTTCTTCAGCTCGAATAGAAAAACCAAGATCATATAACTCAGAACATTTTGATTGGTCGTTTGCCAGGGTTTTAATTTGGGAAAATTTTTCCTCTGAGGAAATGGATTGTGAAAAAATGAATGCAGGAAAGAGAATGACAGAAAAAAATAATTTTAGGATTCTTACAATGTTCATGATTTACAAATTTAGTACAATTCGTCTTCTTTCATTTTAGTATTTTTATACTTAAAAATTAATTTCATGATTCGTTATTTTATACAAAGCAAGAAGCCAACTACTCATTATATAGATATCGAAATTCTTTTTCCTGTATTGGGCAAGGAAGCGTTCGAAGTGTGTTTGCCGGTGTGGCGGCCCGGCCGTTACGAACTAGGAAATTTTGCAAAAAACGTGAGATGCGTAGAGGTATTTGATGATCGGGATTACCCTCTTCATTTTGAAAAAACCGATAAGTCAACCTGGCGAATAAAGTGCGCAGGCAAAAAGCAAATAAAAGTTGTTTATTCCTATTTTTCTTTTGAATTGAATGCAGGTTCCACTTATGCTGACGAACATCAGTTGTATATTAATCCTGTAAATTGCCTTATGTATTCTAAAGAGCTAGTTAACCTACAGCACGAATTGAATTTTACATTACCATCTGATTTTACTATTTCTACTTCACTTGAAAAAATTGGTTCTTGCCAATATTCAGCTGCCGATTTTCATGAATTGGCCGATTCACCTGTATTAGCCGGAAACAAGATCAGTACCTTTTCTTTTCAACTCCCATTATTAAAAACTCAACTCCATCTTAACGAGGGAATTCCTCTCTTAGCTGAAAAAATGATGAATGATTTCAGCGCATTTATGGAATACACCATTAAATTTTTCGGTGATTGTCCGGTTTCTGATTTTCATTTTTTGTTCCAGTTGCTTCCTTTTCGTTTTTATCATGGCGTTGAACATTTAAAATCCACCGTGATTGCTATAGGTCCCACTTCTGAATTGCTGGAATGGAAGTTGTATGCTGAAATTCTTGGTGTCAGTTGCCACGAATTTTTTCATGTTTGGAATATTAAATTTATCCGCCCTGCGGAGATGTTACCTTATGATTATTCTCGTGAAAATTATTCCCGCTCCGGATTCGTTTATGAAGGATTCACCACCTATTACGGCGACTTGTTACTCTGGCGATCCGGAGTGTTTACTGAACGAGACTATCTGTTGACCTTGGCGGAACGAATAAATAAACACCTTAATAATTTCGGGCGGTTTAATTTATCCCTCGCCGATTCATCTTTTGATACCTGGCTCGATGGATACGTTCAGGGTGCTCCACATCGAAAAGTATCTATTTATGACGAAGGTAATTTACTTGCCTTTATACTTGACATACATATTATGGTAAATAGTGAGGGAAGAAATAGCCTGCGAAATGTTTGTGTTGAACTCTACAATGAATTTGGTAAAAAGGGCAGGGGATATACACTTGATGATATTATAGGTTTGTGTAACAAATACGCTGAGAAAGAAATTAATGATTTGTTTTCACGTTACCTTTTTGGGAAAAATGATTATTTCATTGAAATTGAATCCTGTCTTAGTCAGCTTGGCTTTAGGTTAGCAGAGGTTTCTTTGCCGGTGCATGAACATTATTTTGGATTTAAAACGGTTGATGGTATATCAGGAAAACGCATCACCATGATCGCTCCCGATTCTCCTGCAGAGCTCAGCGGACTTAGTATTTCCGATGAAATTACTGAAATAAACGGAAATGCTATCGGGCCTGATTTAGACGACGTGCTGAAAAATTTATTTCAGGAGCAAAAACCTATTTCATTTACATTGGCTCGAAATAGTGTTTTCCAAAAAATTGAAATCAGAGCAAATCAAAATTCTGGTTTTTTTACTTCCTATTCCATTTCAAAAATTCAGGATTTAAGTGCCGATCAAATAAAAAATTATAAGCTTTGGCATTCACCATTATTTTAAAATATCCATAAAAACTTAGAAAATAAATATATTAATTTCGTGATATGATGCATTCAAATTTTAGCCAAGCAGAGATGTATTTGATAACTGCAATTGTTGTCATTTTAATAGTGTTGTTTTTAATTCCTTACATTTTTTATCTCACTACCTTATCCTCAACAATAAAATTATGCGCGGTGCATAATCAGGAGCTAAGTCCGGGTTCGGTTTGGCGGGTTTTTATTCCCATTTATGGAGCCATTTGGCATTTTATTTTGGTAGGCAAAATTGCTGACACTATTCAAAAAGAACTTACAGAAAGAAATCAGGAGGTACTCGAGCGCCCCGGTTATAGTATCGGAATTACGTTTTTGGTTTTACAGATTTTGGGAGTAATTCCAATGATTGGAGGACTTTTTTCAATTGCAGGATTAATTTGCTGGATAATTTATTGGGTAAAAATAAATGACTATAAACAGCGCTTGTTAAGTACTTCACCTTCATTTAAGACTCCTGAAAATTACTGATGGCACATTAATTTTAATGTTTGATTTTCTTTTTACGCGGGTTTTTTATCTTTGTAAATAATTTTGGAAATGGATACAATTAAGTTCGGAACTGATGGATGGCGTGCTATAATCGCCAAGGATTTTACTGTTGAGAACGTGGCACGTGTTACAGAAGCAACAGGAGTTTGGCTGAAAAAAAATTTTCAATCACCCTCAGTAGTTGTTGGGCATGATTGCCGTTTTGGCGGGGAGTTATTTGCTGATACAGTTACACGTGTTTTGCTTGCTCAAGGCTTAAAGGTTTTTCTGGCAAAAGATTTCGTGTCTACCCCAATGGTATCACTTGGAGCATTAAAATTCAGTGCTTCTCTCGGAATTATAATTACCGCCTCTCATAATCCGCCTTCTTATAATGGATTTAAATTAAAGGGGCATTACGGGGGACCCTTACTACCTGAAAAAATTCAGGAAATTGAGGACATAATTCCGGAGGTTTGTACTTTGGATTTTCAACACTTGAATACTGAATCTTTTGTCGCCGGCGGTTTGCTGCAGTATGTTGATCTGGAAACACTTTATTTAAAACATGTAGAGGAGAACTTTGATCTTAATGCCATTAAAAACTCGGACTTATGTTTAGCGTACGACAGTATGTATGGCGCCGGTCAACGGATAATGAAACGACTATTTCCAAATATTGTTCATTTACATGATGATTACAATCCGGGTTTTCATGGACAGGCCCCTGAGCCAATTCATAAAAATTTGATTGAATTTTCCAATCTGATTAAAACCCGTGGAGACATTGATTGTGGCTTGTGTACAGACGGCGATGCAGATCGGATTGGATTATATGACAGCAAGGGTAATTTTGTTGATTCTCATCATATAATTTTGTTACTTGTAAAATACCTGGTGGAGCACAAGAAATTTGATGGAAAAGTTATAACTGCTGTTTCTGTTACACCTCGCATTAAAAAATTATGTCAGCATTTTGGATTGGAAAACGTAACCACCAAGATTGGATTTAAATACATTGCCGGATACATGATTTCAGATAACGTATTATTGGGAGGTGAGGAGTCTGGGGGGATATCCATAAAAGGACACATACCCGAGCGTGATGGAATTTGGATGGGACTTACCTTGTGGGAATATATGGCGAAAACCGGTAAAAAATTAGAGCAGCTAATCGAAGATTTATACAGTATCACAGGTCCATTTTTTTACGAGCGCAATGATTTGCACCTTGATGAAAAACTAAAGCAAACAATTGTTGCGAATTGTGCAGGTGAAAAGTATAAAGCTTTCGGAACTTACAGGGTAGAGGAGTTGGATACAACTGATGGCTGGAAATATTTTTTTCAGGATGAGCAGTGGTTAATGATTCGTGCCAGCGGCACAGAGCCTGTATTACGGCTGTATGCAGAAGGTAGGGATGAGTTTTGTGCAAAAAAAATTCTTCAAGAAACGAAAAAAGCAATTCTGCAGTAATAATCTAATTTGCGGAACTGACCGGAATAACTAAGCCTAAAAGCCAAACGTAATATTTAATAAAATAGAGGGGTTAACCTTTTTATTTTTTGATAATCGTATCAAGGTCTGCATCAACTACCGGAAATTGTACTAGTTGATTATTGTTGAGCGCAGCAGACTGCTCAGATCGTAGAACCTGCCATGCATTAAATTGTTCCTCGGTTAATACGGCCTTAATTTCAGAAAAATACTTTCTTTTTTCGAGCATTATGGTCACTTTGGCCTTTTCCTGATCTTCCGATTTTCCAATTTCACTGATTAAATTCAGTTTGGCTTTAATAACGGTTTCAATTTTTTTAGTTTGCTCGGCTGAAATAGAAAGATGTTTTTGAAAATTTAAGGATAAAGCAGTTGACCGTTGTTCTATACTTTGAGAAAAGCCGAAGGTGATTGCAACAAGCAGAAATAATGAACTGATTAAATTTCTCATTGTTAAATTATTTGTTTCAAATTTAATCATTCAAGGTCTGCATTCCTAATTTTGCACAAACCTTTTTAATTGAAACTGGCATGTAATTTTTGTTAATGTTTTAAAATACAATCTAGATGTTCTACTTTTGTGGCCTTAAAACAAAAACTAACCGTATGAAAAAAATTATTTATTTGTGTTTGCTGACATTTTCATTGGTAATAACTTCTTGCGGAGGTGGCGAAGAGGTTACTGATCCAATTCAGGATAGCCTGAAAGGTGAAATTGGAAGCCGCGATAACATCATCTCAGAAAAGGAAAAGGCAATCCAGGATTTTGTGAATGCGTTTAATGAAATTTCCGGGAATCTTGATTCGATCAAAATCAAAGAAAAAATAGTGACTAAGGCAACATCAGAAGGTGACGTTAAGAGTAAAGAAGATCAGATTAAAGCGGATATCACGGCAATTTATGAATTACTTGGTAAAAACAAATCTCGTCTTTATAGCCTTAATAAAAAGTTCAAAGCGTCGAATCTTAAGATTGAGGGTTTGGAGCAAATGATAACAAACATGCAGAAACAAATTGACGAAAAGGATCTGGAGATAGGGGATTTGAAAAACAAAATTGAAAACCTGAATATCGAATTGGGGAATCTTCAGGCAAACATTACCGTAATTGAAGAGGAATCACAGGTAAAAACTGAGAAATTGAATACGGCATATTATTGTATGGGAACCGGAAAAGAGTTGAAAGACAAAGGTGTAACAACTAAAGAAGGAGGAGTTTTGGGAATGGGAAAAACCGTGGCATTGAAGACTGACTTCAACCGCCAATATTTTACTAAGGTTGATGTTTCACAGTTGTCAGAAATCACAATTGCGGCTAAAAAGGCAAAAGTTTTAACTTCGCATCCTTCTAGTTCTTATAAGCTAGTTGGTGAAAAATCGATTGAAAAATTAGTAATCATCAATGCAGAAGATTTCTGGAGTACCAGTAAATACCTTGTGATAATAACCGAGTAATTAATTGTATGTTCAAGCCTCCGGATAAATTTTCCGGAGGTTTTTTATTTTTAGCACTTTATAAACCCCATGAATATCGAGGACGAAATCAAGCGAAGGAAAACATTTGGAATTATCGCTCATCCTGATGCAGGAAAAACAACCTTAACAGAAAAATTATTGTTGTTCGGCGGAGCGATACAGGTTGCAGGAGCTGTTAAGTCTAATAAAATTAAAAAGCATACAACCTCAGATTTTATGGAGATTGAACGTCAGCGCGGAATTTCTGTTGCCACATCCGTTATGGCTTTTGAATACGAGGGATATAAAGTAAATATTCTGGATACTCCCGGTCACGAGGATTTTGCCGAAGATACATATCGGACTTTAACCGCGGTTGACAGCGCCATCATGGTGATTGATTGCGTGAAGGGTGTTGAGCCGCAAACACGAAAATTGCTTGAGGTTTGTCGTATGCGAAATACTCCTGTGATTGTTTTTATCAATAAAATGGATCGCGAAGGGCGCGATGCCTTTGACTTGCTGGATGAAATTGAAAAAGAATTGAAGATTAAGGTTCGGCCGCTTTCCTGGCCTATCGGTATCGGTAAATCGTTTAAGGGCGTTTATAATTTATATGAAAAAAAACTGAATTTGTTCAGAGGCGAAAACAAACAGATTGTTGAGGATACGATTGAAGTAAGAAATTTAAAAGATGGTTCTCTTGAAAATTTTATCAGTGGAGATTTTGCAGATAAATTAAGGGAGGAAGTTGAAATAATTGAATCCGTTTATCCTGAGTTCAGCGCAAACGATTACCAGCAAGGTTCTATTTGTCCGGTGTTTTTTGGGAGCGCAGTAAATAATTTTGGAGTGAAAGAATTACTGGATTGCTTTGTTCGAATTTCTCCATTTCCCCGTTCTCGTGAAACCGATCAAAATGATGTTTCTCCATTTGACAAGAAGTTTAGCGGGTTTGTTTTTAAGATTCATGCGAATCTTGATCCAAAGCATCGTGATCGAATCGCCTTCTTGCGTATTTGTTCGGGAAAATTTGAACGAAACAAATACTATCATCATGTGCGTGACAAAAAAGAACTCCGATTTTCCAATCCCACAGCTTTTATGGCTCAGGATAAATCCGTGATTGATGAGGCTTATCCGGGCGATATTGTTGGTTTGTACGATGCAGGTAATTTCAAGATTGGTGATACAATGACGGAGGGTGCAGAATTAAATTTCAAAGGAATTCCAAGTTTTTCTCCTGAATTATTCCGGTTTGTTGTTAACACTGACCCCATGAAATCGAAACAATTGCAGAAAGGTTTAGAACAGTTAACAGATGAAGGCGTTGCCCAGTTGTTTACACGAAAAGTAGATGGCCGAAAAATTCTGGGCACTGTAGGAGCCCTTCAGTTTGAAGTTATTCAGTTTCGACTGAAAGGAGAGTATAATGCCAGTTGTAACTTCGAATCCTACAATATGCATAAAGCTTGTTGGATTGATTGCGATGACAAGAAAAAACTGGAAGATTTCATTGAGGATAAAGCGAATTACATTGCCTACGATAAAGAAGAACGTCCGGTTTTTATGGCTGAATCTGCTTGGTTGTTGCAAATGACGCAGGAGAAAAATCCGGACATACAGTTTTATTTTAAAAGCGAATTTTAATCAAAAGCAGGCCGCTTATTTTTATGTTGTTAATTCGCTACTTTTGAGGGTAAGTGATTACCATGAAAAAACAATTTTCTTTCGTGCTCTTTTTTTTCATTGCCTTTGTTTTTTCTGAGGCACAGACTTTCTTTTCCATTCCAGAAAAAAATAATGCAAACTTCAAAAATTTACAAAAGGAGTTTAACGGCTGGAAAAAAAACCGAGATCTTTCACACGAACGCTACTGGAAATCTTTCAAACGCTGGGAACAGGAAACTCAATTTCATTGCGATGGAAATGGCGAACCGGGAAATCCTGCTGAATATATTTCTGCTTGTTTAGAAAATGCTCATCAAAAGCAATTTTTTTCTTTAGGAAAAACAAATACCGGCAGTTGGTATCCGGTAGGGCCTTCCGCTTTGCCAACAAATCTTACAGGTTATATGACAAACGGAATGGGTCGTGTGAACTGCATGGCCTTCGATCCTTCCTCATCAACTACTTTTTATGTTGGCGTTGCACAGGGCGGATTGTGGAAAACAACCAATAATGGTCAATCTTTCATTCCGTTAACCGATAATTTGCCAATCACACGCATTAGTGACATATGCATTGATCCTCAAAATACCAATACGCTTTATGTTTCGGTTTGTGATTTTGAATACATAGGTTTTGGATTGTTTCTTAACGGAAGGAAAAGAAATACGCATTACGGAATCGGGGTATACAAATCAACTGACGGCGGATTATCCTGGAATGCTACTGGTCTTACATTTCAATTAACTAACGGAGATGCTTCGTTAATTCGTAGGGTTGTTGTTGATCCTTTAAATAGTAATAAACTTGTCGCTTGCGGTGTAAGCGGAATGTATCGTTCAATCGATGGAGGGACATCATGGAATAAAATTCTGGATTCCCTTTTCTGGGATTTACAACAAGATCCACTTTCACCGAATACGCTTTATGCGGCTAGTGGTTGGGTGAAAAATTCAAACACAGGTAGCGCGGCAATATACAAGTCAATGGATTTTGGATTGACATGGACAATGCTAAATACGGGAATTCCTTTTCAAGGAACTGTGCAACGCATTCGATTGGCCATTGCGCCAACTGATAACACATGTATTTATGCAATCGCCACTGATATTCAAAATGGGATGTATGGTATTTATAAATCCAACGATGCCGGATTAACATGGGTCTTAAAATACAATTCCTTGAATTTGCTTGAATACGGTGAAGGAAATAATACGGGGGGTCAGGGAACATACGATCTTGCTTTACTTGTTGATCCGGCCAATAAGGATATTGTTTTTGTTGGCGGGATAAATATCTGGAAGTCCGCCGATGGTGCAAATTCATTTGAGCCTTGTGGACACTGGACCACCAGTTATGGACCTTCAATCCATGCCGATATTCACGACATCAGTTATCAGCCATTGACTGGGTATTATTACGTATCAACTGATGGAGGGATTTGGCGAACTTCATCAATTGTTTCTCAGTCATGGTCATCAGCAAATGCAGGAAACTCCTGGCCAACACAGTGGACCCAATTGAATGATGGAATTCAATCAACATCATTTTATCGGCTTTCATCGTCTAAAACAAGTTCAGGGGAACTTGTTGTCGGGGCACAAGATAATGCGTCTTTTTATTTTGATGGTAACACCTGGGCTACTGTTAACGGCGGCGACGGAATGGATAATGTAATGGATACCTCTTTACTAGGATCGTTTATTTGTTCCTCTCAATTCGGTGATTTTGCTGCAACGATGGATGGCGGACAATCGTTTTTTTACTTGGGTACTAATGTGGGCGGGGAGAATGCAGAATGGACAACGCCAATAATTTCAGATAAGAATCAGCAAGGCATTTTGTATGTTGGATATGGAAATGTAAATAAGTCAACTGATGGAGGAAATTCATGGAACGCAATTTCAAATTTTCCATTTGATCCGCTGTATCAAAATGAAATTTCAGCGCTAGCTGTAGGGAAAAGCAATGCGGATGCAATAATTGCGGCACGTCGCGTTCGATATGAATATGGAATTAGCGGAAGTTTATGGGTGACACAAAACGGTGGTGCAAATTGGAATGATATTACGCCAGGTTTGCCTGATTCATTATATTATACCGGCGTTGAGTTAAGTGAAAGCAATGCTGCCGAAATTTATGTGACAATGGCGGGTTTCAGTTCAGGTAATAAAGTTTTTCGAAGCGTTGATGGTGGAAACTCGTGGGTAAACATTTCATATAATTTACCAAACATACCGGTGAATTGCATTAAGCAAATTCCGGGAACCAATCATCTGATAATTGCAAGCGACATTGGTGTTTGGATGTTGTATTCAGGAACAAGTAACTGGGTGAACCAAAGCCTAGGTTTACCTAACGTAATTGTCACCGATATTGAATTCAATTTGGCATTGAATAAAGTTTACGTTTCATCGTTTGGGAGAGGAATATGGGCAGCAGATTTGGATGTATTTGTTGGAGGATATGAGCAAAAGCTACCAGTTTCGAAGGTGAATTTATATCCTTCCGTTAATGACGGAAAATTTACAATAGCCATGAATGACGGGATTAATAAATTAACTACGATATCTGTTTCTGTGGTAGATGTAAAAGGACAAAGCGTGATGGAAGGCTCTTTTGTTTGGAATGAAAAAATCGGAATAAATCTTGAATTGAATTCAGGGTTGTATTTTGCGGTAATTCGAACCGGTATGTTTACCGAGGTTAAAAAATTTATTGTTCGTTAAATTTTTTTTTAAAAAAATTCAGTTGCACTGATTTAATTTTGAATGCGGCTATTTCAGTTACATAGTGAAGTGTTATTTTTAAAAAAATGAGTTCTAAATCTTGATTTTCAGAATCGGATTTTATAACCGATTATCGGATTTCATTACCTGCCGCCTAACTTAATTAGCAACTTTATATCAGTTCAGGTTTCTGACAGGTAAGATTGAATTCAATACTAAAAATGGATAAAAAGCGAAGTAATGTTCAATTAATTTTGCACAACTTATTTCATCAGCTGAAAAGCATATAAACAACCGCCCCCGCCAGGTATCCGATGAGTGCAAGCCAACTTATTTTTTTGAGATACCAGAAAAAATCAATCTTTTCCAGTCCCATAGCTGAGACTCCGGCTGCTGATCCAATAATTAATGTGCTTCCACCTGTTCCGGCACAGTAGGCAAGAAATTGCCAGAAGTAATGATCGGTTGGATAAGTTTGTAAATCATACATACCCATTGAAGCAGCAACGAGTGGTACATTATCAACAATGGCGGATAGCAAGCCAATAGAAAGAACAATTAGGTTTAAATTACCGATTTTTTCATTCATCATAGAAGCAAATTGCGCGAGTTGCCCGGTTGATTGAAGTGCCGAAATCGATATAAGGATTCCAAGAAAAAACAAAACACTAGGCATATCTATTTTCTGTAAGGCGTGAAGTACTGAATAATTGTCTTTATCCGCTTGATCTTTATCCTTATGAATGAACTCTGAAATTATCCAAACCAAGCCTAGTCCTAAAAGCATTCCCATGAACGGGGGTAGGTGAGTGATGGTTTTGAATATGGGAACGCAAAGCAAAATGCCTAATCCTGAGAAAAAAATAATATTTCTGTCTTTTGGTGAGGCCAGCGGTTTGGTTTTTTTATCTGTGGTTGTCGGTTTATCAGCTTTACCTTTCAGCATAAAACTTACAACGGTTAAAGGTGCGATCAGACAGATGAAACTTGGTAAAATTAAATTTTGGATTATGTTCATTGTGGTTATCTGTCCTCCAATCCAAAGCATGGTTGTTGTTACGTCGCCGATTGGCGACCATGCGCCGCCTGCATTTGCGGCGATAACCACCATTCCAACGAAAAGCATCCGGTCTTTTTTATCCGCGATTAATTTTCTGAGCAATGTTACCATAACAATGGTGGTGGTAAGATTGTCTAAAATTGCGGAAAGGAAAAAACTGAAAATACAAATAATCCAAATCAATTTTTTTTTGTTATTCGTTGAAATCGCACTTATAATTACTTCAAACCCATCGTGTGCATCAATTAGCTCTACAATGGTCATTGCACCCATTAAGAAAAATATTATTCCTGCTATTTCACCTATGTGCTCTGCAAGTTTTTCAGAAATGCTGTGAGGGTCTGAATTAGATACAATAAATAATGACCAGCAAAGCACGCCGGTAAGCAGGGCTGTTGCGGTTTTGTTTATTTTCACAAGGTGCTCAAGCGTAATAAAAAAATACCCTATGACAAAAACCAGAATAATAACTGTTAACATGATTCTGTAAAATTCGGTAAACTATTATAATTTTTTTATTTCAAATGCTGTATTTTTTACTTTTTTGATGGATTTTATTTAAAGTAAAAATGAATAATTAAAAACATCTAAAAGCAAAATATAAAAATCACATTAAACTTACTGCACAATTTATTTTTTAATCAGAATTCCCAGGTTCAGATTATAATAAAAATTTTCAATTGGTAAGGCTCTATATTCATCGTAATTGAAATCGTAATGTATGGTAAAATTTAAATGTTTACTTACTTCAAAGAATAAATTTGAGTCGAAAAATAACCGGGGTTTATGAAAATTTGGGTTCAATGGAAATTGGAGATAACTAATGCCTGCAAAATCTTTGTGCTTTCCAATTTTGAATGCAAATTTTGTAACACAGTTCAATCGAAACATATTCCTATAAATTGTGGAAAGCAAACTTTCAGCATTTTCGAAAAATAAAAAGCCCCGCAATAGCGGGGCTTCATTTAATTTATCAGCGGAGAAGGGGGGATTCGAACCCCCGATACAGGTTTAAGCCCGTATGACGGTTTAGCAAACCGTTGGTTTCAGCCACTCACCCACTTCTCCAACAATCAAAATCGATTGGTCGCCAAAATTAAGAATTTATTCATTCCTGCCAAACCTTATGTCTGGCCAAATCAAGAGCTTTTGCGTTTCTTTAATTCGTCGGAAAGCAATTCTACCTGTAATTCTAAATCAGCAATACGTTTCTTTAAACTCTCGCAATTTTCTTCCCACAATTTGGTCGTGAACCAGGGTTTGTTTTGACTATTATAATTTTCCGGAATGCGAAAAAAACTGTAAAGAGGAATTTGTAGGTCTTTCGAAATTTTTTCAATTGTCTGAATCTCCAATTTACCTTCTTCAAGCGCAGCATCCAATTCGTTTTCTGATAACTGTAGGTGCAGGGATAAATCAGAGTAAGTATAACCTTTATCATGAAGAATTTCCGTCAGGCGTTTTTTTAAATCCATTCTAAAATTCAGATTTAAAAGTGCGTTGAAAGTCCTGATAGTTACCGGTTTCCCAGAATCCGGATCCGTAAAATTTCATTATAGGTTCAAATTGTTTGGGTTCCAGATACCCTTGTACCACGTCAACTCGCTGAATTTTTTTCGATAAAAAAACCATCGATGGGTAAGCAATTCGATAGCCCTCTAAAATTGAAACTGCAAACTGATGCGTTCCACGTTGGCCGCCTGCAACATTTGTGTAACTGTATTGTTGTTTCTTTTTTTCAATTTTTTTGATAGCACCGGAAGAGGTTCGAATCGTGTCAGGAACATCCATGTAAAAGCGCAGGGTGTCATGGGTTTCAGCATCAAAACGAACGCAGTAAAAGTTACGGTTCATGTAATTTGCAATTGCTTGGTTGCCAAAAGTATTTGCTGAGAGCATTTTACAAGGCCCACACCATGTGGTAAAAATATCAATCATAATCATTCGGGGTTCCTTTTTAGATAATTCAACAGCTTCACCAAAACTTATCCACTTAATTAGGCCATGATTATCTTTTCCGCCTGAAAAAGAACACATCGTAATAACCATCGCTATTGCCATGGTTGCCACTAAAATTAATTTAACTTTCATAGGGTAAATATACAAAGTTTGAATGGAAGCGAAATGGCAAACATCCTGCCGAACTGAAAGCAATCGTTATTCTTTTTTTAATGCACCCACGCGAAGCAGTAATAGGAAGCCAAGCGTGAAAAAGAAGATTAGTGCCAACACGGAACTTCTGATGTTAAACATGCCTTCAATGAATCCGAATGAAAAGGTACCAATGGCTAATCCAATTTTTTCGCTTACATCAAAAAAACTGAAATATGAAGCATGATCTTCGGTTTCGGGTAACATTTTTGAATAGGTAGACCGAGCAGTTGATTGAATTCCTCCCATCACGAGTCCGACAAACGCGGCAGCAATGTAAAATTGCCAGGGAAAATATACCCAGGCGTAGACACCAATACAAAGCAGTATCCAGATAAAAATGGCAATTCCCAGTGTGATAATGTTGCCAATTTTTTCGGATAGTCGGGAGAAAAGAAATGAACCGGCTATACCTAAAAACTGAATCAGTAAAATGCTAATAATTAAATCCTCTGTTTTGATTCCGTGAACTTCTTTATTTGCAAAGGCAGTAGCCATAATCATCACGGTCTGAACAGCCATATTGAACATAAAATAACTGGCAAGGTATCTTTTTAATGCTGTTCGCTTTCGGATATCCTGCAAAACTTTCCCGAATTCAAGAAATCCCATTTTCCAAATGTGTCCCTCTTTTTTGTGTTTACGTTGCGTGTTAGGAAGTCGACGGAATGTTAGTTGGGCAAATCCAATCCACCAAATGCCAACCAGAATAAAACCTGCATTGTAAGAAAGGACTCGAGGTGTTAATACGAGAATCAGGATCAACAATAAAGCTCCGCCAAAATAACCCATGGCAAAACCCCGGGCACTTATTCGGTCATGATGTTCCGGGTCTGCAATTTCCGGTAGATAAGCATTGTAATACACTATGCTGCCCCAGTACCCGATGCTGGCAAAAAATAGGGGCAAAATGGTTATTCCCAATTGAACAGGAATACCGACAGATGTTTTAAGCGGTTGAAAAAAATAAAGCAATGAACTGGAAATCCCACCAATTAAACAGAATACTTGCAAAAATTTTTTTTTGCTACCCGAATAATCCGCTATTCCTGAAAGGACCGGTGCGAGCAAGGCTACAACGATGTATGAAAGCGAAACGAGGTAAGCGTAGAATTCAGTGTTTTTAAAATGTAGACCAAGAAAACTGATTTGATCGTAAATAGTAACGCCATTTTCTTTAAAACTTGTTTTACTCTCGTAAAAAATCGGAAAAACTGCAGAAGAAATAACCAAAGGGTAAACTGAGTTTGCCCAGTCGTAAAAGGTCCAGGCACGAATTATTTTGGGGTCGTTTTTTTGCAAGGTGCTGAGTTGAAAAGGAAAGAACGAATGATTTGAATTATAAAATTCTACTGAACCGGCTCAGGTAAAACGGTGAAGAAGGTATCTGCACGTAAACCTAGTCTTAACGTTTCCAGGGGGATTATATCATCCGGAGAAATATTCCCCAAATTCACATTGGCTCCGAATAATTTTATGAAATAAACCTGTTGCGATTTTTGAGGCGTCTCCCAAATTATTTTTTCGACAGGTACCTTTGCAATTATTTTATTGATTAAAACCACATGCGCTGCTCCGTTTCGGTGAAAAATTCCAACGTTGCCGCTTTCTCTTGCTTCGGCTATTACGTTTGATGAACCTGCTTCGAGCTCAGAGTTCATTAATTTAATCCATTTATTTGGATGAATGATGATCCCTTCTTCTTTTGAACCCACCTCAGACAATACGTACCGGGAGGACGATAATTTATTGATATATTCCAGTTTTTTGTCGTGGGCCATTTCAATGGAACCATCAGAAACTTCGGCTGTTTCCAGCCCAAATTTATCAAGGAGTCGCAGGTAATCTTCAAATTTGTTTCTAGCAATGAATGCCTCAAATAATGTTCCGCCAAAATAAACCCTTAAACCGTGCTTATGATACAGATTGATTTTTTCCTGTAAATTATTGGTAATTATTGAGGAACCAAATCCTAACTTCAGAAAGTCAGTATAAATTTTTCCGTTTTCTAGAAAGTCTTCAGCCTGACGTAAACTGAGGCCTTTGTCCATAACCATAGTAACCCCTTCCTTCCGGGGTTTTTTGCTCCGTTTCGGTAAATGGGGTAATTCAAAATTATATTCCATAATTCGTGTTAGCTCAAAGGTAGGGTAATAAAATCAGGAAGATGGAATAATGTACGGAAATTTATTTTCTGTAAGTGTTGATAACCTCCAAGAAACTCCGGTCGGTTTTCAATTCAGGAGCATATTCAAATAATTCAGTATGCTTTTCATAGTCTAAAACAAGTGCATTTTGCAAATAGGTTATCGCTTCTTGTCGTTTTCCACATTCTATAAGCACTGCACTCATACGATAATGTAAGTCGGCCACTTCAGGGAAATGCTTTATACCTTCGCTCATTGCATGTAATGCATCTTCAAGGTAACCTGCCTCCATTAGGCAGGCGGCATAATCTAACCAAACGTCGTAATCAGCATAATTGAGTTCGATTACTTTTTGGTACGCACCCAATGCTTCTTCTTTAAAGCCTAGCTTTTCTTGAATTTCTGCAAATACATACCAAAAATCCGGATTTTCGGGTTGCAGTTCCAGTGCTTTTTTTACGTAGTGAATTCCTTCAGTTAATCGGTTTTGTTTCTCCAACACAATACCAATTGAGATCCAAGCATCTGCCAGATTGGGGTCTAATTTAACAGCACGGTTGTAATTGCTGATGGCGTTTGAATAATCTTCAAGGTTTTCATAACATTCACCAATGTAATAGTACGTGGAAGGATCAGGATCTTCATAACTGAAAGTTTCACGGTAAACAGCAATTGCTTCCTGGAAACGACTTAAAATTGCATATGCATTCCCTTTATTAAAGTAAGCTGATGAAAAGGTTGGATCTATAGTAATGGCATAATCATAGGCATCCAAAGCTTTTTCATGTAAACTGAGTCGGCTAAATGAAATTCCAAGGTTAAACCATGCCCATTTATTGAATGGATGATTATCTGTAAAGGAGGTGAAAAATTCGAGCGCTTCTTCTTTTTTGCCGGATAATTCGTGGCAGATAGCTATTTCTGCAATTATCATTTCATTTTCAGGGTTCAGTTCAAAACCTTTTTTCAGGTAAATTAATGCATTTTCGAAGTCATTTTGATTAATGAATTCGGATCCAAGTGAAGTATAAACGTCTTCTTTATTTTCACTAACACGGAGTGCCTGTTTAAAATTTTCAATTGCTTTATCACTTTCCCCCATTTGACTATAAATGTAACCGCGTGTCATAAAAAGGTCACTGTCATCCGGGTTAAGTGTTTCCAATTCATCTAAAATGCTAAGCGCTTCGTTAAGTTTTTGCTGGGATGCGAGAAATTGGGCTTCACTGATGCGAAAGGATGGGTTTGAAGGATATTGAACTCTTGCTCCTTCGATAGCCGGTTTGAGCATTTCGGCATTTTGCGTCTGAAAGTAGTGTTCGATTAATATGTCAAAGTCGTCGGCGTCAAAAAAAACAAAAGTGTCCTTGCGGACCATATCTTCAAATCGGGCTAATAATTCCTTCAACTCATCATCATTATGATTATCCGTAGGTTCTAGCATGAAAAATAGTAATTCTTTTAGGTTCTGAAACAAATTTAACGATTAAAATCAAAAACGTGACAGGTTTTTTTAAACAGTAAAAATCATTTTATGTTAAGAAATTTGGCCAATAAATAAGTGTTCAAAAAATTAGGAGATTGTATTTTTGAGAAAATATTTTTTTGTGACATTAATTAAATCTATTTCCGGAATTCGTGGTACAATCGGCGGAAAATCAGGCGAGGGTTTGAGTCCGCTCGATGTAGTTAAGTTTACAACAGCATACGGAATTTTTATACGACAATTGTCAGAAAATAAAAAAATCACCGTAGTAGTTGGTCGAGATGCGCGTATTAGCGGTGCCATGGTTAATCATTTGGTTTGCGGAACCTTAATGGGACTTGGTATTGATGTAATTGACGTAGGGCTTTCAACTACACCTACGGTTGAAATTGCGGTGCCACACATGCAGGCAGATGGAGGAATCATTTTGACAGCGAGTCACAATCCGAAGCAATGGAATGCTTTGAAATTACTCAACGCAAAGGGCGAGTTTATCAGTGATGCCGATGGTAAAAAAATACTTGCCATTGCGGAATCCGAATCTTTTGAATATGCGGATGTTCTCTCGCTTGGGCATTTGACTATGCGTGAAGACATTCTGGATTTACATATCGAAAAAATTCTTGAACTGCCCTATGTGGATGCTGACGCAGTTCATAATGCAAAGTTTAAAGTTGCACTTGATGCAGTTAACTCCACCGGCGGAGTCGCAGTTCCAAAGTTACTCATGAAATTGGGAGTATTGCATATTGAAAAAATTAACTGTGAGCCGGATGGTAATTTTGCGCATAACCCTGAACCACTGCCGGAAAACTTAACTGATCTTTCTCGCCTCGTAAAAAAAAGCGGAGCCCATCTTGGAATAGCCGTGGATCCGGATGTTGATCGTTTGGCCTTGGTATGTGAAGACGGGGAAATGTTTGGAGAAGAGTACACGCTAGTTGCGGTGGCTGATTTTGTACTTCAGTCGCACCCGAAAAAAAATACAGTTTCCAATCTTTCTTCAACGCGTGCTTTGCGCGATGTTACAGAAAAGCACGGCGGAAAATACAGCGCATCGGCGGTAGGCGAGGTTAACGTTGTTGAAATGATGAAAAGCACCAATGCTGTGATTGGCGGCGAAGGAAACGGCGGAATAATCTTGCCGGAATTACACTATGGAAGAGATGCTTTGGTTGGAATCGCTGTTTTTTTAACGCAACTCGCTAAGTTTGGTAAGAGTACAAGCATGTTACGGGCAACCTATCCGGATTATTACATTTCAAAAAATAAAATTGAACTGACCCCGCAGATAGATGTAGATTCCGTACTTGAGAAAGTAAAGGAAAAATATAAAAAACAACCAGTCAATACAATCGACGGCGTAAAAATTGAGTTTGATAAGGAGTGGGTTCATTTGCGAAAATCCAACACAGAACCTATCATCCGAATATACTCTGAAAGCGAGTCGCAGGTTACAGCGGAAAACCTGGCGAAGAAAATAATACTCGATATAAAGGAGTTAATTAAGGAGGGCTAAGCCTTATACATTTTGGTTTTTTTGTTCGCTGAATCTCAAGACTTAACGGTATGTTTTTAGTATGATTAATCAATTTTTTTACGAATTAAGATAATTCCTGTTATACGGCAGATTGATTATTTCAAATAGGTTGTAATAATGCTAATTTTCCAATCACAATTTTTTGTGAATGTTTTTTTACCGAAAAAACAAATTTAAAAGCAACTTTTAGGCAAAAAGGTAAAAATTCATACCTTGTATTGTTAATGAATCAATTTTTTTGAATCAAAATTTTAATTTTCAATGGGTTAAATGTGAAATTCTTTTTTTTTGTAATTATCCTGATAAAATTATCTTTGCAGACGTAAACCAATAAATACTGAAATGTCAGACATCTCCAGCAAAGTGAAAGCCATCATCGTTGATAAGTTAAACGTTGATGAAAAAGAAGTAGTTCCAACCGCAAGCTTCACCAATGATCTTGGTGCTGATTCATTGGATACTGTTGAGCTAATTATGGAATTCGAAAAAGAATTCAATATCGCTATTCCTGATGAACAGGCAGAAAAGATTTCCACAGTTGGGGATGCTGTTGCCTTTATTGAAGCAAACGCGAAATAACCTCTTTCCATTTAATTGCCTTCTATGCAGTTGAAACGTGTAGTTGTTACAGGTCTAGGTGCAGTAACACCTCTTGGCAACACTGTACATGATTATTGGATTAATCTGATTAATGGTGTAAGCGGATCGCAATCTATTACACGTTTCGATGCTTCAAAGTTTAAAACCCGTTTCGCTTGCGAAGTGAAAGGGTTTAATCCTGACGATTACATTGACAAAAAGGAACAACGCCGATTGGATCTTTTTTCCATGTTTGGTATCGCGGCCGCTGATCAGGCTTGGAAAGATTCCGGGCTTAACCAGTTTGCCTTTGAACCTGACACAATTGGTGTAATTTGGGGTTCAGGAATCGGTGGACTTGAAACCTTTTTTAATGAAAGTGTAAACTTTGCAAAGGGCGATGGCACACCACGTTTCAATCCGTTCTTCATCCCAAAGATGATTGCCGACATTTGTTCAGGGCACATCTCCATGCGCTTTAATCTACGCGGACCTAATTTCACCACCGTTGCTGCTTGTGCAAGTTCTACCAATGCATTAATAGATGCATTTAATTATATCCGACTTGGAAAGGCTGTGGCATTTATTACCGGTGGTTCGGAAGCAGCCGTTAATGAAGCCGGCGTGGGTGGATTTAACGCCATGAAAGCGCTGAGCGAACGCAACGAATCTCCGGAAACAGCTTCCCGTCCTTTTGATAAAGAACGTGACGGCTTTGTTTTGGGAGAAGGTGCAGGTGGAATTGTTCTCGAAGAAATGGAACATGCAATCGCGCGAGGAGCGAAAATTTACGCTGAGGTAGTTGGTGGGGGAATGAGTGCAGACGCACACCACCTCACCGCTCCGCATCCGGAAGGATTAGGCGCAATGAATGTAATGAAGAGCGCTCTTCGTGATGCCGGTTTGAATCCCGACGATATTGATTATATAAATGTTCATGGGACATCAACGCCTTTAGGCGATATCGCCGAATCGAAAGCGATTTTGAAAGTTTTCGGTCAGCATGCTTATAATTTGAATATTTCATCCACAAAATCCATGACCGGCCACCTCTTGGGCGCTGCCGGAGCCATTGAGGGAATTGCCAGCATTCTCGCTGTAAAAAATGATATCATCCCTCCAACTATTAATCACACAACCGACGATCCTGATTTGGATAATCGCCTCAATTTTACATTCAACACGGCTCAAAAACGCACCGTACGTGCTGCATTAAGTAATACTTTTGGATTCGGAGGTCACAACGCATCCGTTATTGTAAAGAAATTCAACCGGTAATTTCTCTATTTTGCTGAATAGATTCAGTTCAACTTTTTTTCGAACACCTGCAGACAGAACACTTGCAAAAAGAATCTATTCTATTACAGGGGTTAAGCCCTCAAATATTTCCTTGTACCATCTCGCTTTACGCCATAGTTCTGCTGCTGTTGAAATAAAGGATGGAGTAAAAAACAGTAACGAACGTTTAGAATTTCTGGGTGATGCAGTTTTGGGAATCATCGTTGCAGAACATTTGTTTAAAATGTATCCCTTTAAAGGGGAAGGTTTCCTTACAAAAATCCGTTCGCGAATTGTGAATAGAAATCAGTTAAACGAAATTGCATTGAAAATTGGCTTGAATGAATTGATTGTATCCGATGTGAAAGGATCAAGAACTGCAAGTATTCACGGTGATGCTCTTGAAGCGTTAATTGGTGCAATTTACCTCGACCAAGGATTTACTGAGACAAAAACATTTATCGTCCAGAATTTGCTGAAATATCATATCAATATTGATGAGCTGGAGCAAACGGATACTGATTTTAAGAGTCGACTTTTAAATTGGGGACAACAAAGTAAAAAGAAAGTCAGCTTTGAATTAATTGATGAGAGCGGACCACCGCATAATAAACTTTTCACCATCCAGGTGGTTATTGAGAATGAAGCCAAATTATCATTTCAGCATCATTCCAAACGACGGGCTGAGCAACTTGCCGCTCAACTTACTTTA
Source organism: Bacteroidota bacterium (assembly GCA_900299295.1). Lineage (GTDB taxonomy): Bacteria > Bacteroidota > Bacteroidia > B-17B0 > Aurantibacillaceae > AM-1111. Next base: position 1,693 of record OMJH01000188.1, on the reverse strand, counting down.
GAGGAAATGGGAATTGCTTAATCAGAGATCTTCAAACAAACCAGTTCCACCTTTATTGAACATAGATTTGCCAAGGTGTTTATAGGCCAGTTCTGTGGCTTCCCGTCCGCGAGGCGTTCGCATGAGGTATCCTTCCTGAATTAAAAAGGGTTCATAAACCTCTTCAATGGTTCCGGACTCTTCTCCTACTGCTGTTGAGATCGTATTGATTCCGACAGGACCGCCTTTAAATTTTTCAATGATAGTTTTTAGAATGCGATGGTCCATTTCGTCGAGTCCGTTCTTATCTACATTTAGTTGCTGTAATCCGTATTGTGCAATTTTTAATTGAATGGTTCCATCCCCTTTTATTTGTGCGAAATCACGAACGCGGCGTAGCAAGGCATTTGCAATTCGTGGTGTACCCCGACTTCTGCGTGCAATTTCAAAAGCTGCCTCTTCGGTAATTGGTACATTCATAATATCCGCAGATCGCTGGACAATTCCTGTTAACGTTTTTGAATCGTAATAGGTGAGTCGTAGGTTTATTCCAAATCGAGCACGCAACGGGGCTGTTAGCAGTCCGCTTCGCGTAGTTGCGCCAACAAGCGTAAATGGATTTAATTTAATCTGAACAGTTCGTGCATTGGGCCCCGAATCAATCATGATATCAATCTTGTAATCCTCCATTGCAGAGTAAAGATATTCTTCAACAATAGGACTCAGTCGGTGAATTTCATCGATGAATAAAACATCATTTTGCTCAAGATTAGTAAGCAGTCCTGCAAGATCACCCGGTTTATCCAGAACCGGACCGGAAGTGATTTTAATATTTACGGAAAGATCATTAGAGATGATATGTGCAAGCGTAGTTTTACCGAGTCCGGGAGGACCGTGAAGTAAAACGTGATCAAGTGCTTCTGAACGTTGTTTCGCTGCCTGAACAAAAATGCGGAGGTTGTCCGTTACGCCAAGTTGACCGCTGAAATCATCGAATTGCGCGGGACGCAACATTTTTTCCACTTCCTTATCAGAAGAGCTTAATTGTTCATCATCGGGATCTAAATTTGGATTCACCGCCTTAAAATTACGAAATAAGACGAATGCGAAATCCTTAGTTTTTAACATCGTATTAGTTTCAATCAGTAAAATCATCTTTAAAATTTGATTTTTTAACTGATTCGTAAAAAGTATATTTGGAACATGAAAAAATTCGCTATTATTTTAATTTTTCCTGTCTGCTTTTTTGCGCAGCAGTACAACACCAATAAGTTTCACCAAATCGATGAGTTACTTCCTACGCCCAATACGTACAGAAATGCGGCCGGTGGTCCCGGTCATGAATACTGGCAGCAACAGGTGGATTATTCGATTCAGGTGAAACTGGATGAAACCTGGCCGAATCCTTCATTGACAGGAAGCGAAAAAATTACGTACTACAATTATTCACCGGACGCTTTGAATTATTTGTGGGTACAGCTCGATCAAAATATCTTTTTAAAAAATTCACTCAGCAATACAACTGAGTCGGATGAGAAGCCAAAGGATATGTCGTTCACAACCTTGCAGCGTAAATTGAATTATGACTTTGACGGCGGTTACAAAAAACTGAAAGTAAAAGAAGCAAAAAGGAAGGAAATTCCGGTTGTTGTGCAGGGGAACATGATGCGGGGTGATTTGCCTTCTCCCATCAAAGCAAAAAAATCCTAACAAT
>OMJH01000187.1 GCA_900299295.1 Bacteroidota bacterium | reverse complement strand
CGCATGACATTAACCCAGAAGAATGCGATAACAATACCGGCAACCGGTCTTTTGGTTTATCAGACTGACGGGACGAAAGGATTTTATTATTTCGACGGAACCAACTGGGTTTACCTAAATAGTGGCTCAGGTTCCGGAACCGGTTCAAATTCACAAACTTTGATTTACACTGCCGACGGTTTTTAAAATTTCTTTTATGAAAAAATCTATTCTTGCTATCGTTTTTGCACTTATGATTTCTGCGATTTATTCGCAAGGTAATCTTCAATTTAACCAGGTATTAAATCTTGATGCTTCAACGACTGGTACCGCATACACTATTCCAGTAGGGAAAGTTTGGAAAATTGAAAGCGTCGCACTCTCCTCAAACAATGCATATTTCCAAGTGCAATACAGCGGCACAAATTATTTCGTACTGAATAATTCAATTCCATACGCAAATCTTCCGTATTGGTTACCCAGCGGAATAAGTGTTACCTTCCTAGGATCTGCCACCGCAAAAGTGAGTATAATCGAATTCAATGTCATACCCTAATTATAATATTCCCATGAAAAAAATCAGTTTTATAATTCTCTTCTCGGTACTTTTTATTTTCATAATTTCAGCTCAGGGAAATTTACAATTTAACCAAGTGGTGATTGTTTACGATCTGCCTCAGACAGTGCCTGCCGGAAAGGTTTGGAAAATCGAATCGTATCAGCAACAACAAGTTTCCGTATCTACTAATTTTCCATCCACAAGCTGTACCGATTTAACCCGACCACGCCCTTACTACATTGACAATTTTTATTACCACAATTTAGAAGGAGTTGGAAACGGCGTTGCCAACTATACCTCAACGGCAAAAAATTCCTTTCCGATTTGGCTTAAGGCCGGACAAGTTGTAAAAACATCATGTCCCGGTGATTTCCTTAGTATTATTGAATTCAACGTAGTTCCCTGAAAAAATCAGAATCCCAATTTTCTTTCACGGCTTTCACTGTATCCTGAGTTATTATCTGAATTGTAATTATAAATTTCGGCCAGCGTCATTCCGTTCACCGCCTGAACATCTCCGGCATGTTTGCGTAGCAATTCGTTTGTCTTTTCTAAACTTAAGGGTTTAAATTCATAACGCTGAATAAGTCTTCCCTTTCGCAGAAGAGCCGAATCAATATTATTCAATTCTGTATTGAAGGTGCAGATGATTTTTAATTTAAGTGCATCTCCCAAGAGTCCGTCTGCGAGATTTAACAGATTGGAAACACCAACCGGCATGTGACTGTTTTCGCGCGGCTTCAGCAACTCTTCACAATCTTCCAAAACAACCACAGCTCCTTTCTGCCGCGCAATAAATGGAATGAAAGCCGGGTCACTCATGCTGTTAAATACGTCCTGAGGCAAATACAAAAATTCAGTTTTTGTCTGCTGTATCAAATACCTTAAATAAGAGGTTTTCCCGGTTCCCGCCGTGCCATGAAGGAGCACCAATCCTCCTCTCGACGGATCATTGATAAATTCAATCAAACGATTTGAAACTTCCGGTAAATCATCATTGTAATGTGTATTCAGGCTGGGAGGAAAACTATCAGAGACCTCAAAATTGGAAATATCGAATCCTCCGTATTCACTTCTTACCACCATTCCAAACTCCCTGTTTTTTCTTTTCTTGTCGGTGTCCCTCATCGAATAAATTATTCTGGTTAAATTCTCAATTTCATAATGAGTAATGGAATCATGATGAGCAATTACAACCCGATATTTATCAAAACTCATCAACAAACCCTCCTTTAACATACCAATCCATTGCTCCGCTTCGCAAACAGCTGAATAATTACCTTCAGCGAAATCACGTGAATAATAAAAATCGGAGGTAATTTCATAGTCGTTTGCCAACAGTTCAAACAATTCATTGGTTTTAACCGTAAAACTAAATTCCATCCGGTTGGGAAGGCTGTTGTAACGCCATACATAGTAGCGGGTAATGAAATTATTTGAATCCGGTTTAATAATGTTACACAACGGCACATTGTGTTGAACTGGTTTTGGGGGATTTTTGGTGTTCATTTCTTTATTTGTGAGGTCTATTACGAGGGGATTTAAGAAAAATTACAGCCTTAAAAAATTCCAAATGCGAAATAGTTTTTAACCTCTTGAAAAAAAAATTATTTTTTTTGTAACCTTTTTATAAGACCTGCGTATTACTCGCCCCATTACAATTACCATGCAGTCAATTTTAAAATCTAATCCTCTACTAAACAACAACTTAAGACTATTTAAGTTGTCGATTACAAAAAAAATGAATTGCCTGGGAAACCAATCAAATCCCGTAGTCTTCTAGCCCTCAATTGGTCAGGGATAAAAACCCATCCGCCCGGTAAGGCGGCTGAACATCTCTTGACTTAAACCAACTGATGAAAAAATGTTTAACTAAAAAAACAGCAATGAACCAACAGGATTTCCTCACCAAACGCGACCAATACATGAATGGCAATGTTTTTCAAAAGAACAAAGCCGCGCGAGAATTGTTTAATTATCTAATTGAGCTGTGTAAGCGATTATCAAAAAAGATAGGATTTAAGGCGGAGTCGTCTGAAATGGAAGATATTTTTTCAGAAACAGCCCAAGCCGTAATCTTAAACATACATCGATTCAAGGATGAATACAATCACAGCTCCTGGATAGGAAAAATCCTGAAAAACAAGTTTCTAGACCTCAAACGCATGAAAAAAAGAAGAGGAGGATATGCCGTAATCAGTATAGACAATAGAAATATGGACGAAGATGGAAATGAACGAATGTTTGATATACAGGACGAATATTATTGCTTTGCTGATCGCATTTATTACAACAATTTAATTCTGGAAATAAATAACACCGCATATATATGTTTAAATTCCACTCAATTGGAAATCTGGAAATTAAAATGGGAGGAAGATTTATCAAATACCGAAATAATGCACAAACTGAAAAAAGATAAGAATTATATTGCGGTGAATTGGATGCGGGCAAAAGAACAAGTGCTAAAAACTTTAGAGAGAAAAGGTAAGGTTGATGAAATTTTGCTTTTCAAACATCAGGATAAAATTGCCGCATAAAAACAATTTTATTGAAGTATGGCTTTGTCTAAGGATTTAAGTTTATTCAGCCAAGATTATTTAAAGACATTTAAAATAATCAAAAGGTTCAAGGCAATCGAGGCATTTATAGAGTGCCTTGCAAGCTGTGCTACCGAATTGACTAACCATTACTGTAGCGGTGGATTTGCAACGCGGACACATAACAACGGATGCTTTTCCGGTGATTGATTCCTTATTCACACTAGATTTTTCAGGCGGAGAAATGCCGTAATCAATTAATTTCATTTTGGCAGATTCGGACAACCAATCTGTTGTCCAGGCCGGCAAATAGGATGTTTTTATTTCAACATTTACAAAACCATTTTGATGAAGCAATCGTAATATATCATCCTCCATTTGCTTCATTGCCGGACAACCACTGTAAGTTGGCGTGATGGTAACAATTACCTTTTCATTATCAAATTCAACCTTACGCAAAACCCCCAACTCATCAATGTTGATGACTGGAACTTCGGGATCAGGAATTGCGCTGAGTAATTCAAATATTTCCTGTTCTGTATTCTTCATAATTAAAATCAACGCATTATCATTATCCGAATTATTTTTTCCTGTTTATTGGATACACAACGAACAAAATAAATTCCGTCTTCAACCTGAGGAATTTTTATTTGATATTGTTTTGAATTTATTGAAATAAATTGAGCGGAAATTTCTCTACCGCGAAGGTCCCACATTTTAAACCGGGAGGCAGTAAAATCAAAGTTGCTACGAATAATAATTTGGTCTGATGAAGGATTCGGAAAAACGACCACATCGGATGCGTATTCGGGATCTTTGTAAGTGGTTGAGCACAACGGTGAATAAAAACTGCAACCCAAGGTATCATGAATCCGTAACCGGTAATAATTTTCTCCTTCAAAAGGATTGTAATCAACGAAATTATAATTATAGTTTCCCGTAAAAATCCCGAAACCATTTGCCTGTACAAATGCCAAAGTTTGCCACGCATTTTGACTGTCGGCCTTCAGTATTTCATAATGCGAAATGTTTTTTTCAAAATTACTTTGCCAATTTATTTTCACAGTAAAGGAGTCTTGCTGCGCTGAAAATGATTGCAAGTGAACCGGTAGCGTGTCTGCAGGTATGCCTAAAAAAATTCCAACGTTATCCACTCCCCCACCATCTCCGGCATTGGTAGCTGAAAACGAAGTCATATTCCTTCCCCCTTTTCCATTTTTGGTTTCAAATTCAACACCGTCTTCACTGCCACCACACAAAAGCATAATTGCACCCTGACCGCCGCCGCCGCCGCCTGCATATTGTTTGGATACTGTTACGTCGCCACCTTTTCCACCGTTGGCACAAATTTTAAATGTGCAGTTTGGAAATCCAAAAATATTCATAACATCCAAAATAATCGTCCCTCCGGCACCACCGCCGCCTTTTCCATCATCTGCATCGCTGGCCGCATCGTAACCATTCGCTTGCATAACAACTGAATTGCAATTTCCCTGGTTAAAAATTGTATCGCATTTCAGAATTATTATTCCGCCACCATTGCCACCCTTGGTGCCAAACCCGTTGTTATCATGACCTCCACCACCTCCACCACCCATAAAAACTCTGTCGGGGGTGATATTCCATTGAAGGTCTTGTCCACCTAAACCAAAACCATCATTGTTTGGGCATTTATGAATGTAACCCGGGCCTCCTCGGCCACCTGCAGTATAATTTGAACCTCCGCCACCCCCGCCATTGTTAATTACTCCACCCCCGCCTCCATTAATCGCTGGCGATCTTCCTGAATTCAAAGAAACAGGCAATTGAATTATTCCTTCCCCTTTTTCCGCTCGCAAATCGTCATGAATTCCGGCGTAAAGCGAAGGGTCGCAATTACCCATGTTACCTAATAAACTTTTTAATCCTCCCCGAAATCCTTTTCCGGATACCGTTAATTCGTGTTGGAGAATTAAATTACCCTGAACTTCAAAGCATAAAACACCTCCAGTATTTCCATTAAAACTTTTACAAGTAATAGGAGCGCTTGTGATATACGTTCCATTAAAGCCTAATGAAGGAAAGCTCACGACTTGAATTATACCGGAAGGATTAAAATTCCAATGGGGTGCGCCTTGTAGTTTCAAGGAAACTGGCAGACCCGAAATCTCAAACACTGAATCGATTATACATAGCTCATAGTGACCAGCATTATGAATTGAATCGACAAAGCCAAAAGTTTGATTATTGGAAGAATCTGAAATACCTGCACCCTGACTCTGAATTAATACAATTTTGTCTCCCGGATCAAATGAATCAAATTGTTCATCTACGTTGGTAATTTGTATCCAATTTCCTGATATTGATACCACAGAAGCATAGGCATTAACAATTATCTGACACTTCCCACTACCAGAGAATAGGAAAACCAAAAAAATCAAAATATTGATTTTCAACCGCATCATAGTAAAGTTAAGAAATTGAGTTAAATGAATATTTGCAAAGAAGCAAAAAAAAACCGGCACAAAGTCCGGTAAAAACAAAAGGATAAAAATTAAGCAACCACTTTCTGAACTTCAAAACACTTTATTTCACCGGAGGTAGCCACCAATTCTGATTCAAGGGTTACCAATCCAACTTTTTTAATTTGATCTTTATTCAAAGGTTTAACCGGATGCCATTTCTCATCATCTGTTAACTTCAAATCAACTTCTTTGTTTGCCAGAACTTGATTGAGTTGTTTTTGGGTCAGAAAAACAACGCCCTGGGCTTCTTCTTCAGTCTCCTCAATTAAAATATGACCAACCAATTGCAATTTTGGTACTTCAGGTTTGTACTTAAACTCCAGCCCTTCATTATGGTTCATTTCCACGTAATCGATGCCGGTGATGTGAATTAGGTTCATTTGGATGCTTTAAATCTTATGCAAGTTTACGGAATTGACGGTTTTTAATTGTCAATTCGCATTTCTTTTTTTTTCAATACTCAATGTTATTAATTTTTTAGTTTAAAAAAAAATTGCAATTAACTCACATTCAGTATTTTATTTTTATTCTATAATTATTTTTTTAACAAAATCGGTAGTTTCATTTGCAATCCGAATCAAGTAAATGCCTTTTGAATAATCTGAAATATCGAGTTTATACTGCGATGCTTTCATTTGAAATTTAGAAACCACCTCTCCCACTGCATTCATTATAAAAACAGTTAATTCCTGGTTATTATTATTCATTGCATTGATGTTCAAAATTGCAGATGCCGGATTTGGGTAGATCAAAAAGGGATTTGGCTGATCAGTTGAAATTTCACCGATTCCAATTATCGAACAGCCAACAGGGTTAGTTAAAAATCCGCTGCGTGTAGTGTTAATAAATGACCACATTCTTTCGCTCTGTCCCTTAGTAAACATGGTCATACATCCATCAGTGGAATAATCCATATAATTCTCAACCATGTCAGGAGGATCAATTCCGAATTGCGACCAAAATACGCTTTCAGTAGAACAGGTGTTTTTTGTGGTGTCGCAATCGGTTTGAGAAGCATCTGCTGCATGCGGTGTGTCATCAACATGGTCAGTAGAATCACAGGGAATAGATGATTGCTGACCATCACCCCAGATGTGACGTAAACCAAAATAATGTCCGGCTTCATGAACCATTGTTCTGCCTAAATTGTTGGGCGTTCCGTTACTCTGGAAACCGACGAACTCAGCTTGTAAAACAATTCCGTCGGTTGCAGCGGGTTCACCCGGAAACGTGGCATAACCCAACACGATGGGAATACCAAGCAAACTCATGTCACAGGTCCAGACATTCAAATATCGAGATGGGTCCCAGGGCGGATACGTGGTTTTTATTGCGTCGTTAGTGATACTTGACAACCAGTTCTGACTGCTCTGATAACGGACAATTCCGTTGCTTGGATTTCCCTGCGGATCAAAACCGGCAAGGCAAAACTGAATCCCCGTGTTCGCGGCAAGGGTATCAAAGATAGGACGGGTAGTAGAAAAATTTGAATTGGTTAACCCATAGGTTTCATTCATTACACTAATCTGCCGCTGAAAAACAGAGTCAGGAATATAAGTTACATCTGTTGCACTTTTGTAAACGCAATGAAAAACCACCGGAATTGTAACCGTATTTTGAGTTTTCGTAAGATTACTATTTTGCTGCCGCCACTGTTGTGCTTTTTGCTCGGCCGAAACAAATGAAACACCATTTTTCTTTGGTTTTGCAAAATAATTGTCCATTGTACCGCATTTTTTATTTTGTGCAGTCAATGAAAAAACGGCAAAACAGATTGAGGAAAGTAGAATTGTTTTTCGCATACCTAAAATATATTTCAGTAAAAATATAATTTTATGAAATAATTACTTCGCAATTTTGAAAAATTGATTGCATGAGCGGTAAGTATAAAATTTTAATGGTTTGCCTGGGCAATATCTGTCGGAGCCCGGTGGCAGAAGGGATTTTACGACATCTTGCGACTGAAAAAGAACTGGAGATTGAAGTGGATTCAGCAGGTACTTCCGGCTATCATCGGGGCGAAGCACCTGACATACGAACCCAAAAAAATGCAAAGAAAAACGGAGTTGATTTGAGTATGCTGAGATCCCGTCAATTTACACCGGAAGATTTCGATAACTTCAATTGCATTTACGTAATGGATCAATTCAATTACAGGGATGTAGTACTGCTTGCCAAGAATGATGAACAAAAAAAGAAAGTGAAATTATTACTGAATGAAGTTTTTCCGAATGAAAATAAAAGCGTGCCTGATCCATATTACGGTGGTGAAAAGGAATTCGAAGAGGTATTTCAGTTAGTAAAGAAAGCCTGCGAAAAAATAATTGAACATAATGCTGTAAAATAGAAAAGCCCTCTAGTAAGAGGGCTTTTCGCAACAATTGTATAAACAATATTAGAAGTGTAAGTTTAAACGTAAACTGGCAGCTGGACCAAAAACTGAATTGTTATTGTCTACATCCAATCCAAAAGCGGAAGCTTTTCCGATTTTAGAAGTAGTAGTTGCTACTTTACTGCCATCCCAATATTCAGTGGTTGTTGAACCTTCACCCATTGATTGAAACACAAGGCCCCATCCAAATTCACCACCGATAGACATTTTAGGCAGAATGAAATATTCTGCACCGATAAATCCACGTATTCCAATACCGAAGGTACCACCAGCTTTAGATTCAGTAGTCCTTGAAGCAGCTGCTCCTTGTGTTCCTGTATTAAAATCCCAAATTGTAGGTGCAGGATTTGTTGATGAATAAGCATTACCATAGGTATATGTAGTTTTTGAACCACCCAGAGCAAGACCAGCCTCAGCACCATAATACCCCTGCAAACGAGTTTTACCACGACGCATCTCCATACCGGCAGTCAAAGCGATATTACGTTGTGATACTTTCATCACATCAGTAACAGTAGGTGTTGGAGGAGCTCCGGTATAACCATCCTGATCAGGTAAACCTTGCGTTTTCATAGAGCCAAATCCTAAACGTATTCCGGCACGATAAGCAGTTTTCTCATCCTTAAACATCTTTCCAAGGATAGCGCTATTACCGGCCAAAAAATTCATCTCTGGTGCAGCGTTAGATGTATTACCATTCAACATGTTACCAGCATAATTCAAAAATGGAGCTGCGTCAACGCCAATAGCCCAATCTCCGGCTTCCGGCAAAATAGGCTCACCCTTTTTTGAAGTTAAATCTTGTGCAAATGCCGAGGCAACACCAAAGGCAAGTGCAATCGCAAGTGTTTTTTTCATTTTTTATGGTTTTAAATTGCTGCCAAAATACATGATAAGGCGGTAAGAAAAATTTTAAAAAATTAAAGTTATTAACCCAGAAATGTTAATGTGTTTGGTTAGGCCTTATTAATCAGCATTGGGACAAAACGAAAACTTCCCAACTCCTGTCTGCTAAACTGTGTTTCATTTTTTCTTATGAACAAATTCATAATCTGTGTTTTACCCTCACCTATCGGAATAATTAGTTTACCATTAATTTTTAATTGTTGCAATAAATCCTTCGGGACAAGGGGGGCTCCGGCTGTGACAACTATTTTATCAAATGGAGCATGCAAAGGCAATCCCTTATATCCGTCACCATGAAAAAATCGTGCACGGTATCCAAGTTTTGATAGCAAAGTTTTTGAACGATCGTGCAGTGCCCGGATACGTTCAATAGAAAATATTTTTGCACCTATTTCATAAAGTACTGCTGTTTGATAACCACAACCGGTTCCAATTTCAAGCACAACATCTCCGCGATTAACTTCCAGCATTTGCGTTTGAAACGCTACAGTAAAAGGATGTGAAATTGTTTGGTCGTTTCCAATGGGGAATGCAATATCCGAATAGGCTTTTTCAACGAAAGCTGTAAATTGACTTTCTTCAATGAATAAATGTCTTGGTATTTTTCCGATTGCTCCTAAAACCTTTTCATCCTGAATTCCTTTGGCGCGTAGTTCAGCGACAAGTTTTTTTCTCATACCCAGATGGCGGTACGTATCTTCTCGATTTAACATAGAAAACAAATTTACCGGTAATCAACAATCTTCTTTTCATATGTATTTTCATTTACTAACATTTTGATTTTAATTAAAAATAGATTTGAAAATATAAAACGAATTATATGTCAGAAATTTTAAAAATTGGTGTGCTTGGCGCCGGCAGATTTGGTCAGATTCACATGGATATTTTGAAATCAATGCCTGAATTCTTTTTGTCAGGTTTT
>OMJH01000186.1 GCA_900299295.1 Bacteroidota bacterium | reverse complement strand
TTCACCTTCGCTCCCATCTCTTCTCCGATAAGGTTTGTCGCCGAACGATTTTTTTCCGAATGAACTTTTACGTTCTCCACCATCATATTCTCGTTTTTCACGAAATGGCCTCTTGGATTCACCTTCGCCATCATTTTTTCTCCGATAAGGTTTGTCGCCAAACGATTTTCCTCCGGAAAATTTTCTTTCACTTCCTCTGCCCAGGCTATCAGAATTATTTTTTCGTGATCGCTCTTTGCCTCCCAGTTTTTTCATAGTTGGTAATTTTTTCCGGTAATTATCCGTTAGTTGATTATATTATTTTACAATTGCTCCATTCAACGCGCTCATTTTCTCCGGTGAAACAAAACTCAATTCTCCATCCGGATTTTCAGCCATCAAAATCATTCCTTGCGATTCAATGCCTTTTATTTTTCGGGGAGCCAGATTAGCCAGCATAACTATTTTACGCCCAATTATCTCTTCAGATTTATACCATGTGGCAATACCGCTAACAATTGTTCTTACATCTATACCTGTATCTATTTTCAGTTTCAACAATTTATCTGTTTTAGGAACCTTTTCTGCTTCTAAAATTGTAGCAACTCGTATGTCCATTTTTCCGAAATCATCGAAACTGGTTTCTGGCTTTTGAATCATAAGACTTTTGTTGATGGAAACGTTAGTTTTTTTTGTGGCTGCAAGTTTTTCTGTTTGGAAAAGAATAGCTTCATCTTCTATTGGCTCAAATAATAATTCTTCTTTACCTATTGTATGACCGGAAGTCAGGTTGTCAGTGCGTTTTGCGTGCATCCAGTTTAACGGTTGTATTTTCAAAAAGGAAAAAATTCTTACGGAGGTAAAAGGAAGAAATGGTTCACAAAGAATTGCAAGATTTGTTGTGATTTGAAGGGATATGTTGATGATGGCCTTAACCCGTATTTCATTTGTTTTTATGAGCTTCCATGGTTCATTATCGGCGAGATATTTATTACCTAAACGTGCTAAGTTCATCAATTCAGCAAGCGCTTCACGAAAACGAAATTCTTCCAGTGAATGGGAAATTTTTTCAGGAAATTTTGAAATCTCTTCAAGAGTAGATAGATCCTCTTTTGTGTATTCACTAACTTCAGGGACTTTTCCGTCAAAGAACTTATGCGTTAGCACAAGTGTTCGGTTTACAAAATTGCCAAAAATGGCAAGCAACTCACTGTTGTTTCTCGCTTGAAAATCCTTCCAGGTAAAATCATTGTCGCGAGACTCCGGAGCATTTGCACATAACACGTAGCGCAAGACGTCCTGCTTATCCTTAAAGTCGTTAAGGTATTCGTGTAACCAAACGGCCCAGTTTCGGGAAGTAGAAAGTTTGTCGTGTTCAAGATTTAAAAATTCATTGGCAGGAACATTGTCCGGTAAAATAAATTCGCCATGTTGCATCAGCATGGCCGGAAAAATAATGCAATGAAAAACAATGTTATCTTTTCCGATAAAATGAATTAATCGGGAGTCTTTCTGTTTCCAGTATTTTTCCCAGTCGTTTGGCAAAAGTTCTTTGGTGGCAGATATATAGCCGATTGGCGCATCAAACCAAACATACAATACTTTTCCTTCAGCATCTTTTAACGGAACTTTTACTCCCCAGTTCAAGTCTCGGGTCATCGCTCGGGGTTGAAGCCCGTCGCCGGACTCAAGCCAGCTTTTGCATTGACCAAACACATTTGTTTTCCAATCGCTGTGCTTGTTGATATATGTTTGAATATCGGGTTGAAGTTTGTCGAGGGGCAAAAACCAGTTTTTTGTTTTCCGTAAAACGGGTGGTTGGCCTGACAATTTACTTTTTGGATTTATCAGATCGGTTGGATTCAGGGAAATTCCGCAACTTTCACACTGATCACCATAAGCATTTTCATTCCTGCATTTTGGACATGTGCCAACTATGTAGCGATCAGCAAGAAACTGATTTGCGCTTTCATCAAAATATTGTTCGGTAATTTGCTCTTCAAATGAGCCTTTGTCATAAAGTTTTTTGAAAAATTCCGCTGCTGTTTTATGGTGTAATTCGGACGATGTTCGAGAATAAATATCAAATGAAATCCCGAATTCCTTGAAAGTGTCACGCATTAGTTCATGATACTTGTCAACCACTTCTTGTGGAGTCACGCCCTCGTTTTTCGCCTTAATGGTTATGGGGACGCCGTGTTCGTCCGAACCGCAAACAAATTTCACGTCACTTCCGGTACTGCGCAAATAACGAACGTATATATCCGAAGGCAGGTAACAGCCTGCGAGGTGACCAATATGCACAGGTCCATTCGCGTACGGAAGTGCTGCGGTAACAAGTGTTCGGTTGAAATCAGTAGATTTTCCCATATTGGAATTTCGCAAAAGTACTCAATTCCTTTCGAATCCCTTTGCTACAATAATTAGACACGATGATTAGTAAAACTCGCTATTGAAACCGGCCAAATAATGTGCGGGGAATTTTTACTTGTCGAAGGTTATATTCGCGTATTTCTCGTGGATTTGCTTCTTCATCGCCTTGTCACATTTAACACCATAAAAACACGCAACATGTTTCATGTTGGACATTTGAGCTAGCACATCAGGAAACCGCGCTATCGTGTTTTCACAGGTATTCATGTCAGGTTTTAGAAACCCGCTGAAATCGGCATTATTTATTGTTAAATACTCCAGTTTTGGTAAAATCGTAATGTTGGTTGGTATTTCGGTAAAACAGTTGTTAGTTAACTCAAGTTCACGGAGATTAGTTAACGAGGATATTGATAGTGGTAGCTCTTTTAAAAGGTTCATACTTAAATCCAAAACAACAAGGTTTTTCAACTGAAAAATTTCTTCCGGAATGGAAGCAAAATTAAACTCATCTAAATTGAGATATTTTAACTCAGTTAATTTAGATATGCCATCAACTTTTTTGTTTTTGAAATTATCCAATGAAAGGTATTCAAGTTTTTTCAGCTCCCATAATCCTTCTGGAAGTTCCAGTTCCAACGCATAATAATCTACAATATATAATTTTCTAAGATTAGAAAACTTTGAAATATTATTGCAAAATTTCTTGTAATTAGCACCCGTCTGGTCAATAAATAATTCGAGGTTAATCACCTTTGAAGGATCTTTTAACGCTTTATCGATAGAGGTTATTTTTTTTGCAGATTTAAGCGAGTCCGAATAGTTCAGGGTGGAACCTAGATGAGAAAAATCATCTGCTTTTGCACTTATAAAATAAATACTCAGGAAGAGTAGTGATGCTAATTTTTTCATAGTTAAGAGAATTTTATCCATTTAAAGGATGATTTGATTTTCTTTTTGAAGGCAGGGTCAATGTGTTCGTTATAAAAAATGCCGGCGTGTTTTAGTTTTTTCATATATGAAAATACTTCCGGGAATTTTGTGAATGAGTTGAGACAAATGTTGCTTTCTCCGTTAGGAATTGGTCCGCCAAAGTCAGCGTTGTTCATGGTAAAATATTCAAGATTTTGAATTGAAGCAATTTCTGAAGGCACTTCGGTAAAGCAATTGTTGGTAAGTTCGAGTTCTCTCAGTGCAGTCATTTGAGAAATATCGTTAGGCAGTTGAGAAATTAAGTTCATTGACAAATCTAGAACCGTGAGTTTTTTTAATCCTAGAACCTGCGAGGGAAAACTTTTTAATGAGAACCCATCAAGACTCAAAAACTTCAGGTTTGATAATTTTTCGAGACCATCAAGCGATTCGCCCCAAAACCCATCTAAAAGAAGGTATTCCATTTTAGTGTGGTTCCAAATTTCAGCAGGAAGTTTGAGTTTAAGCCCATGCGAGTTGATTAATACAAGTTTTCTGAGGTTCTGAAATAAACTTAAACTTTCGCTGAATTTTTTAAAGTTGTTTCCGCTTTTATCAATAACAAGTTCAAGGTTTTCCACTTTTTCAGGAGCAACTAGCGCCTCATTCATGTTCTTGTAAATATCGCAAAGTCGCAAGGTGTCGGAATAATCGAGTTTTTTTCCAAGCCACGATAAATCCTGTGCTGGCATATAGGAAAAGAAAAATAAAACAGCAACAACAAAATACCTTGCCATAAAACGAAACAAAAGGTTTAAAATCCGCAAGGTAAAGTTAATATTTTTCCCTTAATTTGTTCTGTGAAGAAGCTAATTCTATTTTTTTCCCTGTTACGGATTGGCATCTTGGATGCTCAGTTTGCAACCATCGGCGCATCAACTCAAGTCGATGAAAATTACAAGAAGGATAAATTGGAAATCCGTAAAGTATTTAAGCCCAGTTTGTCTGCAGAAAAATCGATATTTATTGTGGATTCACTTCTTTCATCAGGCTCCTTCAAAAGCAAGCAAATTATTTCGGAATTGCATGCTATGAAAGCCCGTTTGTTACTGGAGAAACACAAAGAAACACTGGATTCGCTTCTCTTTCAAAATGAGTATTCCGGGGTACGCAGAACATCGGAGGACACTAGTGGTAATTATATTTTTCAAGCTATTCTAAGGCAGTGGGAAATTGCACTTGCCGTATTCCCTAATCCATCTTATCGAATTGATCGGTATGAATCAATTTTAAATGAATACGGCATAGATGAAAAGTTTGAGGGTAGGGAATTGGATACGTTAAAGTTATTAGGTTATCGAAGTAAATTTTCATCATTACTGTTTTCGACGGGATTAAGGGTGAGTGATAAAAATTTATGGCTTATCCTCGAGACTTCACTCAGGAAGGGAAGTGTGCAGCCACACTATCGATTAAAAACACCCGGGGGCAATAAATACAAAGCTTCCAGATACACTGAAAATATGATTTTAAGTGCGGAAATGAATAATTCTTTTCTATCAGGGTTTTCATTTTCCCCTGCACGAATAAATTCATTCATAATGGTAGAACCAATTCGAGTTGGAATAAAAAAATCATGGGAATCGGATACCTGGCGGATGTTTTTGCGTCCCTCACTCGGGCTCACATATGGGTATTTTTCTATAGCATATGCGTGCACGATTTACCTGAGAAAAAGTGAAAGCATATCCAATGACATTCATTATTTACAGTTACGCTTTACCTATCCGTTTTTAAGAAGTAAGTAAGGAAAAGTTAATGGGCAATAAGGCCGGTTAAAGTCAATAATAATTCTTTAACTAAAAATAATTTTAGAATTTGAGAATTTATATTCCCAGCATTTTTTCTTTTAACTCACGGTCGGCGGGCTTTTCGCATAACCAAATCCCAAAAAGTGCGGTTTTAAAGTCCATTCCGGGAATAATTGTAATTGATTTTCCATTCTTGTAAACACAAACTCCTTTAGACGGATCATAAATCATTTCAAAGACATCATTGACTTTTATTTTTTCGCTGAATGCGGTTTTGAATTGTTTAATTTTTGAATCAAGTGGAGTGGTGTTGTTTCCGGTTGAATTTTTAAATCCTTCATTTATTGCAGTTGTCATTTTTTCACTGCTTATTAAACTTGAAACAATATGCAATCGAATTGCCATTGGCTCACCTGATTTTATAATAGCTTGGGGATCCTTGCTTTTATTTTTCAAATAAAGTGCGCCAATATACATATCCATGAAATATTTTTCCCTTACTCCGGCACCATTAAATATTAAACTGTTTTCGCCTTGTTTAATAAGGGCGGGGAAATTTACATCTCCAATTAAAATTTGAGAATTCAAGCAGATCGGGAGAATAAAAAGCGCAAGAAGTATTTTTTTCATAAACAAATTTCTGACTTAAATCTAAGGTAAAACTATATTTTCAATTAAGCAATCTTGCTTAAATAAAACAACTTTTTTTATTTATATTTTTTTATTTTCAGAATACGCGAAAAGTATTTTCCAAGTTTAAGATTTGGAATTTGGTTTAACTTTTCACTCATTACACTGCTGCTTAATAGCGTTTTTTCTTTACTTTTACATTGCTTTACCTTTTGTATTGAAAAAATATACGTTTTTAATTCTTAATCTGATTGTCTTTTGCCTTGTAGTTGCACAGCAAAAGGAATATGTCCGTTTTTTTAATCAGGGAAATAAGGCCTTATTGAATGAAAAGTATGCCCTTGCCATTGAAAATTTCAAGAAAGCATATGCTATCGATTCGCTCAGTGCAAATATTAATTTTAAACTAGGATATTCCTATTATATCTTGCCGGAATTTCGGGAAAAAGCCGAGCCATATTTGGCCAAAGCGGTTTTAGATGTCACTAAAAATTACAAGGAGACGGATGCCACCCAGCGAATGGCGCCTTACTACGCCTTTTTTTACTATGCTGAGGTTTTACACTTCAACCATAATTTGAATTTGTCCGTCAAAATGTTTGATAAGTACGAAGAATATCTTCAGGATGGTTTAACAGGAGTTGATTCAATTCATGTGGAAAATCATGAAAACATGTTGGTGTTTGACAAAAGAGACCTTGAATCAGCCGGTCATATTTCCATAACAAATCTGGGAGGCAACATAAACACAGCAGGCGCTGAATATTCACCTCTTGTTGACGGGGAAGAGCAAATGTTGATTTTTACCTATTGCGGTGAAAAAACAAGCGGTGCCGCCCAAGGAATCCGAACAGAGGAAGGGAAATTCTTTGAAGATATTTTCTTTTCCGAGCGGCAACCGGATGGCACTTGGTCAATCGCTGCGCCTTTACCCGGTGGTATTAATACCAACGGACATGAGGCAGCCGTAAATCTTTCTTTTGATGGTCAAACATTGATTGTATATAAAGATGATAATGGAGATGGTAATTTGTATTACTCCGAGAAAAACGGAAAAAACTGGGGACCCTTGCAAAAATTCGGACCTGAAATAAATTCCTCCTACTGGGAGCCTAGTGCTTGTTTTTCTTTGGATAAATCAGTGATTTATTTCGTGAGCGATCGGCCCGGCGGCGTTGGTGGCCGTGATATTTACAGGTGCAGAAGATTGCCAAACGGCGAATGGAGCAAGGCTGAAAATTTAGGACCTCATATCAATACACCCGATGATGAAGAGGGCCCTTTTATGCATGCAAATGGCACGGATTTCTTTTTCAGTTCTCAGGGTCATAAAAGCATGGGGGGATTTGATATACTTCTCGCTGAACTTAATCAAGATGAAAGTTTTACTACGCCCGTTAGATTATCTTATCCTATCAATTCCACTGAGGATGATGTATTTTATTTCGTTTCAAATGACGAAAAAAGGGTTTATTACTCAACCGACAAGAAAACGATTCAGGCAAAGGGCGATAAAGACATTTACGTGATTTCAATTGAGGGTGTCGAAGTTTGTGCTTTGCTGCGCGGGGCTTTTATTCCTGCAAAAAATACCCCACTGCCTAAAAAATTATCACTTCGTGTAAAGGATAAGGATAGTAAACTAATGGGAATTTATGTTCCCGGCATCAGCGGTGAATTTGTTGCAATTTTGAAGGAAGGTTTTACTTATATCACAAATTGGGAACAAGACGGAAAGGTTTTGCGAACGGATACCATTGAAGTGCCCGTTGGAAAAGCGTATTCGAATACGGAAATGGAAATCACGCTTGAACCATATAGATTTTCAGGCGAGGATCTTGTGATTAATGAGAAGAATGGTAACCCAAATAATACGGGCGATAAGGTTGTGACTGAAAATAAATCAACTACAGCTTCGGAAGTAAGAGACCCTATTGAGTATGGAAGAAATTTCAATTACAACGTTACTGAGTTTGAACAAGAGAATGAAGCAAAAAGATTTTTAGATGATATACTCGCGAGGATTAAATCAGGAAGCCAGGTAAAGATTTCAATCACATCATCTGCCTCACGCGTGCCAACCACAAAATTTGGTGGGAGCAATTTAAGGTTGGCGCAACAGCGTGCTACAAAATTTAAAAGAGAACTTGTAGCTTTCTTAACCAAAAATGGAGTTGATATTAAAAATGTAAAATTTGTAAGCAAGTCCTTTGTCTCGGGCCCGGATTACAAAAAGGACGGTGAAACTAACCGGGAGGCCTATAGGCAGCACCAATACCTGAAGGTGCGTGTTGATGAATTAAATTAAATCTTTACCAATATCACTGCGGTAATACTTTCCTTCGTAATTGATTTTTTCGGCACAACTGAAACTTTTTGAAGTAGCATCGTTGATACTATTTCCGAAAGAAGTGATTGCAAATACCCGCCCTCCTGAAGTTTGAATTTCCTCGCCATCGCTTCTGGTACCCGCGTGAAAAACCATGCAATTTGTCTCGCGTGTTAATCCTGTAATAGTTTTTCCTTTTTGGTATTCTCCGGGATAACCTCCGCTAACTAATACCACAGTAGCCGCAAATCGCTCGTCTGTCTCCAAAGTAAGCTCAGATAATTTTCCGGCAGCCACGTGCTCAAAAAGTTCAAGTAAATCATTTTTAATTCGAGGAATCACAACCTCAGTTTCAGGATCTCCCATTCGACAATTATACTCTATTACAAAGGGATCTCCGCCCACATTCATAAGTCCGATGAAAATAAATCCCTTATAGGAGATGTTATCTTTTTTTAATCCTTCAATGGTGGGAATAATAATGCGTTGTTCTACTTTTTGTAAAAACTCGTTATTTGCAAAAGGCACCGGGCTTATTGCTCCCATGCCTCCGGTATTCAACCCGGTGTCGCCTTCACCGATTCTCTTATAATCTTTTGCGGTAGGTAAAATTTTATAAGAATTTCCGTCACACAATACAAACACAGAGCATTCAATTCCCTTAAGGAATTCTTCAATCACAACAGTATTTCCGGCGCTGCCAAATTTACCTTCCGTGAGCATGGATTTTAATTCCATAAAGGCTTCTTCTTCATTTTCAATAATTAAAACGCCCTTACCGGCAGCAAGTCCATCAGCTTTTAAAACATAAGGCGGATTTAATTTTTTTAAAAACGCCTCCGCCTCCTTTAAAGTTTCTTTTGTGAAACTTCTATAGGCAGCGGTAGGCACCTTGTGTCGAATCATAAACTGTTTGGAAAAAGCCTTACTTCCTTCGAGCATTGCACCGTCCTTGCCCGGCCCAATAACCGGGATATCCTTTAAAACCTCATCGTTTAAAAAGAAATCATGAATTCCTTTCACGAGCGGATCTTCAGGCCCTACAACTACAAGGTGAATATTTTTTTCCCAAACGAAATGTTTTACGCTTTCAAAATCGGTTGGAGAAATTGCAACATTTGTTCCACACTGTGAGGTGCCTGCATTACCGGGGGCGATATAAAGGTTTTCCAATTTTTTGCTTTGCGCAATTTTCCAGGTGAAAGCATGTTCTCTACCTCCTGAGCCTAAAATTAATACATTCATTTTTTTATTAAGTAATTTGCAAATGTAAATACCTGAAAACGTTTGTCAAACAAAAAAATTAATCAGGACTTTTTTTTCTTTGCGCTTTTAGTTTTAATTAATTTTGCTGTTTAATTTTTATGAGAAAAATTGTTTTAATTTTTTTGCTGACATTTTTTTTGTCTGCATGGGCTCAAAAAGACATACAAACAATGATACAACCAAACGTTCATGCATCAATTATGCATGAACAGTCTGCATTATACCGAAACTATAATTTTACAACAGATCAACAATGGGATAGTTTAAGGGAAAAAATAAGCGGCAAAAAAACTATTAATGGGAAGGGTGGGGTACATAAAAACAATGCAATATGTCCGATGCAAAAAAGAGTATATGGTTGGCATCCCTACTGGAATGGCAGCACTTATTTAAATTACGATTGGACGCGGCTTACAGATTTTTGTTATTTCGATTATTCGGTAAATGCCTCCAGCGGAGCTAACACAACCCCTTCCTTTGCATGGAGTACAAGTGCAGCAGTAACCGCCGCCATTAATAACGGAGTAAATGCACATATATGTGCCACATTATTTTCGTCACATGCAACTTTTTGGGCGAATTCTTCTGCTCAACAAACGCTCATCACTAACTTAATTAACCTTGTTCAGAGCAGAGGTGGCAAAGGAGTGAATATTGACTTTGAAGGGATGGGTTCTGCCGACAAAGTTCCCTTTACAAACTTTATGAATAATTTATGTACTCAGATGCATAGCGCTGTGCCGGGGAGTGAAGTAAGCGTAGCCTTATATGCAGTCGATTGGAGTAACACATTTGACTTAGCAGTGCTTAATCAGTTTGTTGATTATTTTATTTTTATGGGTTATGATTATTATTGGAGCGGGAGTACAAGTGCGGGTCCTGAGTCGCCGCTTTATAATTTTCAAACTTCGTATAATTACACTCTCAATAAAACTATTACCTATTACATAAAACAAGGTGTAACGCCGGCAAAGCTTCTTGCAGGATTACCCTATTACGGACGCGAATGGGAAACCACAGGAAGCTCCGCGCCTTCTACAACCACAGGAAATTTTACTACTACAAGAACCTATTCTGCGGTAAGAAATAATGCTAACGGATATTATAACACGCCAAGCTGGGAGCCAAACAGTTTTTCAAATTATTACGCTTTTCAAGTTGCAGGCGTATGGAGGCAATGTTGGATTGATAATGCCTTAGCCTATTCTTATAAATACGATGTTGTAAACCAAAGAGGTTTGGGAGGTATCGGAATCTGGGCCTTGGGATATGATGATGGATATTCCGAATTATGGAATCTGCTTGACGAAAAATTCTCAAGCTGTTCCATTGTGCCTTGCAGCGACACAATTTGGGATACCGGCGGACCCAACAGAAATTATTACGACAACGAAAATTATTCTTTTACCATTGCCCCAAGCGGTGCATTTGCTATTCAGCTTGCTTTTTTACAATTTGATGTAGAGTTAAATTATGACACACTTTTTATTTACGACGGACCTTCTACTACTTCTGCTTTAATCGGGGCGTATACAGGATCCAATTCACCCGGAACAGTTACCTCCACGCAATCGGCAATTACCTTACGATTTAAATCAGATGGGGCCACAGTAAAACCGGGTTTTACAGCAATCTGGACCTGTTTATCGGATCAGATAGCTCCGGTAACAACTTTAAATAATCCGCCAAATTGGGTTACTCAAAACACAAGTGCAACTTTTAACGATGCTGATAATCCAAACGGTTCCGGTGTTGATAAGGCTTTTTATAATGTCTCAGCACTAAATACCAATGAATGGCGCTCAAATAATCAAAATGGATTTTTTAGAGATGATTTTATAAGTGCAATTCACCCTGAGTGGACAATTGTTACAGGCACTTGGGTAAATGTTGGCGGCCACCTGGAACAACAAGACGAAACGAGTTCGAACACGAACATTTTTGCGCCCCTGAATCAAAATTTAGCCGACAGGTATTTATTTCATTGGCTTGGTAAAATTGATGGAACCGGAACCAACCGCAGGGCCGGGCTTCATTTTTTTTGTGATAGCGCACAATTTACCAACCGGCTAAACTCTTATTTTGTCTGGTTCAGAGCAGATCAGGATCAGCTACAATTTTATAAAGTTGTCAACGATGTGTTTTATCTGGAACAAACCTTACCCTGCGTTTTAAATACCGGGCAGTGGTATGACTTTAAAACCACTTTTGATCGATTCAGCGGAATAGTTCAAGTTTGGGTTGATGATAATTATATTGGAAGTTGGCAAGATAATTTTCCTCTTAGCATAGGAAATTTTATTTCATTTAGAAGTGGAAATTGTAATTATGCAGTAGATAATTTTTCTGCTTACAAAAGTCGCTCTACCTCCGCATTGGTTACAGTCGGGCCCGGCAACTTCAATGATATAAGGTATCAGAACCCTGCACCAGGAATAAATGCTGCCCAAATCCGATCACTCTCTAAAGATTTTGCGAATAACATCGGGGGTATTTTTCAGGCGAACTGGAATGTTGACTGGACAAGCGCGGATACTTTTGGGGTAAAGATAAATGACGGTCTAGCTTTTGACATTGATACAAGCGCATCACTAACTTCCTTTTCTGCAAATTGGAATAATTTTACCGATACAAATTCAGCTGTTATTCAATACGAATTTTGTATTGGTTCAAGTCCTGGCAGCCAGGATATTTTGCCCTGGACAAATCAGGGCTTGAATTTTTCTGCAACTTATAATTCTTTAGTCTTATTAAATGGCCAAACCTATTATTCGGGTATTCGAGCCATAAATGGTGCAGGGTTAATATCCGATCCGGTTATTTCTGATGGAGCCCTGGTGTTAATATCGCTGTCATCCTACACTTCCGCAACAGAGAGTGAGTTTGCTGTGGCTTATCCTAATCCCGTTCATGATGAACTCAATATTTTATTTAGTAATAATCAAGGTAAAGAAATACAAACAATTGAAATCTTGGATTATCGAGGGGCGAAGTTGTATGAGTTATCGCTTTCCAAAAAACAGGATTCAATGCCGGTAAAAATTAACACTTCGTTGTTAGGTATTAGCGATGGAGTTTATTTTATTTGTTTAGTTTCACCGACGGGTAAAAAAATAATTCCGTTTGTAAAACAATAAGATTATTTTATTTGCTTCCGGAGATTAATTTTTCAAAAAAAATCAAGTGAAAACAAACCTGTTTTCTTTTTCAATTTTAATTGCTTTGTCAATCATTTGGGGGACGTCATTTGTGCTTATGAAATGGGGCATGAGCTGGAATGAAAAACCGACATTTTCTGCCGAAGAAGTTGCGGGCCTGCGAATTTTTTTTGCCTCAGTTTTTTTGATACCGCTTTTATACAAACATTTTAAAGCCTTTAACTTTAAAAAATACGGTTTACCGGTTTTTGGAATGGGCATGTTCGGAAACTTTATTCCTGCGTTTTTGTTTACCGCTGCCGAAACAAAAATCAACAGCAGTCTGGCAGGAATGCTTAACGCTCTGACTCCTTTGTTCACCATTCTTATATCTGTTTTTATATTTCGCGTTAAATCAAGCCGAGTACAACTTTATGGGGTAACATTAGGTTTTGTTGGTGCGGTTATGTTGATGTATTTTAACGGTGAACAAACCAATTCAACAACCACAATGGGTTATTCGGGACTTGTTGTGCTTGCCACTTTATGCTATGCCATTAGTGTCAATATCATTCGCAGATACTTATCGGATTTATCTTCCATAACAGCAGCAGTTTTTGCATTTGCTTTTATTGGACCGATTGCATTCATTTATTTAATCACGAGAACCGAAGTGATGCAAACGATTAATAATAATCCTGATGCGATGAACAGTTTATTGGCGGTGAGTGTCTTGGGCATTGTTGGATCCGCCTTATCAGTAATTGTATTTAATACGCTGATTAAATCTGCCGGAGCGGTTTTCGCTTCATCTGTTACCTATTTGATTCCGGTTGTGGCGATCTTCTGGGGATTTACTGAAGGCGAGCCCATTGCCTGGCAGCAACTGGCAGCCATGTTAGTTATTTTGGGGGCAATCTATCTAATTAACCCAAGAAAACCGACAACTACTTGATTGTTAATAAATTAATTATTTTTTCGAGAATCAGGAAAATGATCTTTGATTAAGGTTTTTTATTTAAATTTGCTCCCCCGAAAAAATTCGGGAATAACTAAAAACCTCAACACATGTACGCAATTGTAGACATTGCCGGGCAACAATTCAAAGTGGAACAGGGTCGTAAGATTTTTGTTCACCGCCTGCAGGCAAACGAGGGTGCAGACCTGGAATTTGATAAGGTAATGCTTATTGAAAAAGACGGAAACGTTTCCGTAGGTTCTCCACTCATCGAAGGCGCCCGCGTGGCTGCCACTGTCGTTTCTCATCTTAAAGGAGACAAGGTAATTGTCTTCAAAAAGAAACGTCGTAAAACCTATCAAAAGTGGAACGGCCACCGCCAACAGTTTTCCCAGATTTTAATTCAGGGAATTCTTGGTAAAGGTGAAACGCTTTCCGCGAAAACTGAAACGAAAAAATCCGCACCAAGAAAGAAAAAAGCGGAATCAGAAGAGTCTAACTAATTCACTCGCGACATATTTACGCGAATAAAAACAAAAGAATATGGCACATAAAAAAGGTGAAGGTAAAGTAAAAAACGGCCGCGAGTCGGAAAGCAAACGACTTGGAATTAAAATATTTGGCGGACAAAAAGCTATTGCAGGAAACATAATTGTTCGTCAGCGTGGCACAAAGCATCATCCATCGTTGAATGTAGGCATCGGAAAAGACCACACGCTTTATGCGTTGGTTGACGGAACTGTTACCTTTCAAAAAAAGCGTAACGACCGTTCATACGTTTCTGTAATTCCTGTAGCGAAAGCATAACAAAAAAAATATTTTAATCTCCCGTACATCTCTGAATGGCGGGAGATTTTTATTTTTAGATTTTCAATTCAACCATAAAAATTACCATGCTGCAAATCAGTTACCTGCGCGACAATAAAGATGAGGTGATTCGTAAACTTCTCGTTAAAAATTTCACGCGCGCAGAAGAAATCATTTCTTCGATTATTCAATTGGATGCCGAGCGTAGAAATTTTCAGAAAGAAACCGATGCAATTAAAAGTGATGCTAATGTGATTGCCAAACAGGTTGGCGAATTGATGCGCGCGGGAAAAAAAGATGAGGCGGAAGTTGTCAAGCAAAAATCCTCTGAACTAAAACAAAAGGAAAAATTTTTACAGGATTCTCTTGTACAAAAGGAAGAGGAAATGAACAATTTGTTAGTTCAGGTTCCGAATCTTCCGCATTCCAGCGTAGCTTCCGGCAAAACGGCAGAGGATAATGAAACTGTATTTGAATGGGGATCTAAGCCATTGTTAGCCCAAGATGCATTGCCACACTGGGATCTGATTAAAAAATATGACTTAATTGATTTTGAGTTAGGGGCAAAAATCACAGGCGCAGGGTTTCCCGTATATAAAGGGAAGGGCGCCCGACTTCAACGTGCATTGATTAATTTCTTTTTGGATGAGGCGGTGAAAGCCGGGTACAAAGAAATTATGCCTCCTCATTTAGTGAACGCTGATTCAGGATTTGGAACAGGACAACTTCCGGATAAGGAAGGTCAAATGTATCATGCCACTGCTGACGATTTGTATTTGATTCCAACCGCAGAAGTACCGATTACGAATTTGTACCGTGATGTGATTTTAAAAGAAGAAGAACTGCCCATAAAAAATGCGGGGTACACCCCATGTTTTCGTCGCGAGGCGGGTGCCTGGGGAGCCCATGTGCGCGGATTAAATCGTTTGCATCAATTTGATAAGGTCGAAATAGTTCAGATTGCTCACCCGGAAAATTCTTATCAGATTTTAGAAGAAATGGTAGCGCATGTAAAAGGTTTATTAAAGAAATTGGAATTGCCATTTCGTATTCTTCGTTTATGTGGCGGTGATATGAGTTTTGCGTCTGCGCTTACCTATGATTTTGAAACCTTTTGTGCTGCGCAGAACCGCTGGCTTGAGGTGAGTTCAACATCCAATTTCGAAAGCTTTCAGAGCAACCGGATGAAGTGCCGTTTCAAAGCAAAAGACGGAAAAAATTATTTAGTTCACACCTTGAACGGCAGCGCGATGGCACTTCCCCGCATTGTAGCTACCCTGCTCGAAAACAATCAGCATCCTGACGGAATTCGAATTCCTGCAGCGCTTGTTCCTTATACAGGATTTGATAAGATCAATTAAAAAATCTTAACGTTTAATTCTTGTTCGAGCTTTCATACTTCGTATCTTTAATCATATGAATTCGCTGTTTAGGTTGGTCGGAGTATTTATTTTCTTGTTTTTATTTTCTTCCTGTTCAAGGGAAATAAATTTAACTGAAGAAATTCGGGTAACCGATAGTCTCAAAAAAGAATTGCTTGAAACAACGGCACGATTCAACCTGCTCGACTCAGTTAAAATTAAATATTGTTCGCAGCATATTAATGAAATTTTTGCTTTTGTAAACGTAAATCTCAAGGATACGATTTCTAAACAGGAGGCATCCTTGTTATCTGATTTTAAAAATGCATCAAAAGCTTTTAAAAAATATGACCGTACGCGCAAAGATCTTTTGCGTTATTACAATTATAACCTGAAGCAACTGGAAGATTTATCTTTTGATTTACGGAATCAGAATATTTCATCACCCGATACGGCGAAAAAATTTGTTCGCCAGGAACTTAATGCTAATCGCGAACTTGTAACCATGATGCGTTTGCATGCTCAAATAATTCCCAATAAATTGAATAAATGCGACAGTCTTTTTCCGCTTGCTGAAAAATTTTTAATGAAAATTAATAATGGTATAGCTCCCGTTTTCAATCCAACATCAACCAGCACCGCAACTTCGACCTTTGAAGAAAACGATTAAACTATTTTTGCTGCTAATGCCCGGTTTTTTTTTCGCGCAATCCGTGGAAGAGCGCCTGGCTCAGCAGGCGTTTGATAACCGCGAATATGATAAGGCGGTAGTATACTACGATAAATTATACGATAAAAATCCTGATCTGTATTACAGGAATTTTTTCAAATGTTTATTGCAAACAAAAGAGTATAAAAGGGCCGAGAAAATTGCCAAATGGAAGTTGAAGTCGAACCCGGATTACCTCTCGGCATATATCGATCTTGCACTGGTTTATCTCGCTGACGGAAACAATTTGAAAAAGGCAGAGGAGCAGTACGGTAAAGCTATCCGAGAAATGCACGACCCTTCTCAAGTTTATGATCTTTCGCAAAGGTTTGAAGAATTGAGTCAATTCGATTATGCGGTTCAGGCTTTTGAAAAGGCAGGCAAACTTAACGGCGATCCCTATCCGTTCAAATATGAAATAGCAGAAGTTTATCAGAAAAAAGGTGACATAAAATCAATGGTGAATCAGTACCTCGACATCCTTGAGTCTCGTGGGGAAACGGAACTTTTTATTGTGCAATCAAGATTAACCAGCTCATTGGGATATGACGATGATCAGGGAGGTTTAAATCACCCCATTTTAAAAACTGAATTGCTACGTAAAATACAATCGAACGCCGATAAATCGGTTTTTTCTGAATTACTGGTTTGGATACAACTTCAACAAAAGGATTACGAAGGCGCTTTTATTCAGTCCAAAGCATTGGATAAGAGAAAAAAAGAAGGGGGACAACGGCTTATGGAGCTAGGAATGGCTTGCGCTGCGGATAAAAATTATGAAATCGCACAACGTTGTTTTGATTATGTGATTGAAAAAGGCTCAATAGATTATTATGATCAGGCAATCGTAGAATCCGTCAATGTTTTGTATGAAAAAATTACACGTTCAGGCAATTTTACTAAGCAAGATCTTTCTGACCTTGAGACAAGATTATCAGCTACACTGAAGAAAATCCGTGTCGCAACCGTTGCATTTCCGGTTATAAAAAAGCTTTCTCATTTACAGGCCTATTATATGGGTAAAGATACTTCAGCTGTTCGACTGTTGCAGGAAACAATTGATGCAAATGCTGTTAGTCGTTCTATGCAGGCAGAACTTAAATTGGAGCTTGGGGATATCTATTTGCTACGCGGAGAAATTTGGGAAGCATCGCTATTGTATTCTCAGGTTGATAAATTGTTCAAGCATGAACCCATTGGTCAGGAAGCAAAATTTCGAAACGCAAAAATCTCCTATTACACCGGAGATTTTAAATGGGCAAAAGCCCAACTAGATATTTTGAAAGGAGCAACTTCAAAATTAATTGCAAATGATGCGATGGATTTGTCCTTAGTCATCAGTGACGCAATAGGTATTGACACCAATGCGGTTCCATTGCAGTGGTTTGCTTCCGCTGAGCTTTTGATACGTCAGAATAAATTTCAGCAGGCGATTTCGCGAATGGATTCCATTAATTTAATTTTCACGAATCATTCGCTTTCTGATGATATTCTAATGCAGAAAGCAAAAATAGCGACCCGTGTCGGAAAATTTCAGGAAGCGGCAGATTATTACGAGAAAATTGTAAATGGATATGGAGATGAACTATTCGGCGACGATGCTCTGTTTTATTTGGCTATGTTAAACGAAGTGCAGTTAAAAAATCCAGAAAAGGCAAAAAAGTTTTTTGAAGAGATTATGTTGAATTACGCCGGTAGCATATACACAACTGAAGCGAGGCGGCATTACCGAAAACTGCGGGGTGATAAACTGAACTAGAATATTTTTTAAAAATTAATTTTATTCAGCGAAAAAATTAATTCCAATAAAAATGAGCCTGTAACTAATTTTGTTAATTACTTGGATCGCTGTTTCCTCATTTCAGATTGTCTTCAGCTACAAGTAGTCGTTTCGCGACTTCATCATATGATGTATAGCCATTACAAACCATGTATAAATTAGTGTCATGTTGTAAAACTACGGCCGGAAAACCGTTTATTCCAATTCTCTTAACCTCTTCAAATTCCTGCTGTGTTTGCTCCCGAAATTTTAAATGATTAACGCGTTCGATGAATTCGTTTTCATCGATGTCATATTTTTTTATGACTTCAAGATAAACTTCACGCGAATTAAGATCTCGGCCGTTGAACATGTGGGCCTTTTGAATATCTGCGGCAAACTCGACACTACGAAACGGAAAAAACGATTTGAATACTGACATTGCGATTGCGGGCTTTACAGAGTTCACCGTGAATTCGCCTTTTTTTACCAAATTCAAATAGGCTTCCCCGAATTGAATTCCACTTGTTGTTTCAACCCGCGGATAGGCTTTCAGGATAAAGTCTGCCATTTCACCAATGTTACGTATGGAATCGCCCGTTATCATTCCCCCACTAACGGCTACGAAATTAAAGTCATTTTCAAAAACTTGAGCAATTTTAGTGATAACAGGAGAAAATCCGTAACACCAACCGCACATCGCATCATAAAAATAAAGGACAAGGGGTTTATTTTTTTCCAACTTCTTTGGGTACTGCGTGAAATTTATTTTTTTTCCGCGCAAGAATCATGATGAAAATTCCAGCGGCAATAAAAGGTAACGATAATAACTGCCCCATGTCAATGGGTAAACTGCTTTCAAAAGAAACCTGAACTTCTTTTACGAATTCAATACAAAAACGGAAGGTGAAAAGAATTGAAATAAATAATCCGAACATAAATCCGGCCGGCCATTTGTATTTTTTCTTTTGCCACAAAAAATAACAGCCTACGAGTAAAAAAAGAAAAAAAATCGATTCATACAATTGAGACGGATGTCGTGCCGGAATGGATTCCACAAATTTCACCTGATCATCGTAAGGAATGGAATTGAAATAGTGAATACTTCCGAATGAACGCTCAATCCCGTCTTGAATAAATCGAAACCCCCATGGCAGGTTAGTTTCTCTTCCGATAATTTCTGAGTTCATCAGATTACCGATACGAATACACATTCCGCTGAAAGATACCGCAATTACAATGCGGTCCAATATCCACCAGATATTTTCTTTTGTTTTCCGGGTATAGAGGAAAAGTGCAATAAGAATACCGATGGCTCCTCCATGACTTGCTAAACCTCCTTCCCAAATTTTCAGCATGTTTAACGGATGACTTAAATATCCATCCTCCCCAAACCACGGCCCGTAAAAAAGGCAATGGCCAAGGCGTGCACCAAGAACTGTTCCGGCAATTACATACAACGTTAGTAAGTCCAGATCCTTTTGTGAGCGGTTTTCTTTTCTGAAAATCTTATTCATCAGATAAAAGCTGCCTACAAACGCAAGTGCAAAAAGCAAACCGTACCATACAATTGGACGTTCGGTCCCCGGAATAAAAAAAATTACCGGGTCTGGGTTCCAATCAACAAATGGCGAATCATTAACAAAGCCCGGATATTTTTCCATAAAAACAAAGATAAAAAAAGTTTCAGCGTTTGTTTTTGCAATTATAAAAATCAGGAACAATAGATTCATTAACTTTGAGGTGTAATGAATGTGGTAATTTTCGCAAGTGGAGAAGGTAGTAATGCAGAAAGAATCATGGAGCATTTTGCGCCCGGAACAATGGCGCGCATAACCTGGGTTGTTTCGAATCGTGAGGAGGCAGGGGTTGTTCATAGGGCACGAAAATTTAAAAAAGGAATTCAGTTTATTTCAACGGGAACCTTACATGAAATGCCAAATTCATTTATTGATTTTTTGAAGTGTGAAAAAACTGATTTGATTGTGCTCGCAGGATTTTTATTGAAAATTCCGCCCGAGTTAGTTGCCGCTTTTCCTAATAGAATTTTGAATTTACACCCTTCTTTGCTACCTGCTTACGGAGGAAAGGGAATGTATGGAATGAAGGTGCATCGCGCGGTAATTGACAACATGGAAAAAAAATCCGGCATCTCTGTTCATTATGTGAATGAGGAATACGATAAGGGCGAGCTTATATTACAGCAATCGTGTGACATTGAAAATGAAGATACTGCTGAATCACTTGCGCAAAAAATTCAGCAACTCGAACATATTTACTACCCAAAAGCCATTGAATTAGCAATTCAAAAACTTCAAACGACATGAAAAAATCCGTTGTTTTTATTTTGTTTCTCGTCTTGAATAAATTATTTCCTCAAGCTACGCTTGGGCTATTACAATTCGGAAACGGTGATTTACCCGGCTACATACTTTTTTCTCCTACAGCTTCAAATTCAACCTATCTGATTGATAAATGTGGATACGAAGTGAAAGAATGGCTTTCGTCTTATAATCCAGGACAGGGTGTTTATCTTGATGATAACGGCAATTTGGTAAGGGCAGCCAACATTAACAATCCTTCTTTCAACACCGGCGGAAAGGGTGGGAGAATTGAACGTTTTAACTGGTCAAGCGGATTGATTGACTGGACCTATTCCATTTCATCAACCACCCAGTTACAACACCACGATATATGTGTTCTGCCCAACGGGAATGTGCTTGTTACGGTTTGGGAAAAAAAAACAATCACTCAGGCAACAGCTGAAGGAAGAGACCCTGCACTTCTTGCAACAACTTTGTGGGTGGACCGTATTATGGAATTGCAGCCGGCCGGATTAAGTGGCGCTAATGTAGTTTGGGAGTGGTCAGTGTGGGATCATTTAATTCAGGATTATGATAGCACGAAAGCGAATTATGGAGTTGTTGCGGATCACCCTGAACTATTTAATTTGAATTATGTTCCAGCCATTCAAGCAGACTGGATGCATGTAAATGGAATAGCTTATAATTCGGACTTGGATCAAATTGTTTTTTCATCCCGTTTGTTCAGCGAGATTTTCATAATCGATCACAGCTCTACCACCGCTGAAGCTTTATCTCACACAGGAGGAAATTCTGGAAAGGGAGGTGATATTTTATACCGATGGGGAAATCCGGAGGCTTACAATAGGGGAACTGCTACTGACCGCCAATTTTATTTTCAGCATTGTCCGGTTTGGATACCATCAACATATCCGGGAGGAGGAAAAATGATGGTGTTCAATAACGGAACAAATCGACCCGGCGGGAATTTTTCCAGTGTAGATGTGATTGATTTGCCGCTTGACTCAAGTGGAAATTATTACATAGGTGCAGGTCAGCCATTCGGACCACTTTCAACCTATTGGTCATACGCAGATACGGCAAATTTTTATTCGGGAATAGTTTCCGGCGCCTATCGTTTAAGTAATGGCAATACATTCATTACTGATGGTTCAGGTGGATTATTTTTTGAAATTGATTCGCTAAAAAATACAATCTGGAAATATCAGAATCCGGTGAATCAAAGTGGGCCAAACCCTCAAGGGTCTGTCATTCCAGGAACAGGAGTTTTTAAAGCACAATTTTATGAACCTTCATTTGCAGGATTTTCCGGAAAAACATTAACGCCTGGAATTCCGATTGAATTGAATCCGTTGAATTACAATTGCAATGGTACAACAAGTACAGATGTAGTAATGTATGATGAAAATATTTTGATTTTTCCAAATCCGGCTGAAAACAAATTCATAATCCAAAACATTGATGCGGATTTTAAAACAATTTTTTTGACGGATGCTGTTGGCAATAAAATTTTTTCGGGAATGATTGAAAAAAGCGATTTTGAATTAAACGTTGAAACTCTTCGTTCAGGAATTTATTTCGTTTACCTTACCGGCTCCGAAAGAAAAAGTACAGTAAAGAAAATCCTGATACAGAAATAAGTTCTCTTTTTAATTGCCAAAAATTTCAGCGAGTTTGGCATCAAGATCCGGGCCGCGCAATCCTTTGGCAAGAATTTTTCCCTGAGGATCTAAGAGGAGATTGAATGGAATTGAAGTTACTCCGTAAAGTTTTCCAGCTTCGTTTTGCCAGCCTTTGAGGTCACTTACCTGTTGCCAGGCCAGTCCGTCTTTTTCAATTGCCTGAATCCACTTGTCCCGATTTTCATCAAAGGAAACACCAAATACGTCAAACCCTTTATCCTTATATTTTTTATAGCTGTTCACAACGTTTGGGTTTTCCTTTCGGCAAGGGCCACACCAGCTTGCCCAGAAATCAACCAAAACATATTTGCCGCGCAAGGAGGAAAGAGAAATCATTTTACCATTTACATCGGCTTGCGAAAAATCAAGCGCGGTGTAGCCGATTGTCGTGCCTTTCATCGAATTAATTTTGTTGAAAGCAAGTTTTCCAAATTTTCCTTTCTTTACGGTTTCGCCTAGCGCATCGTACATTTCATCGTATTCAGGAATGGAAGGCCAGTCAAATGCCGAGGCGAAAATGAGAAAGCCTCCGACATTGGAGCTTGGGTTTTTCCTTATGAAATTTAAAATGTCTTTCTTGTAATTTTTTTCATTGAGTTGAGCAGAGTCTAAAACAGCCTGAGCACATTCTACATTACCTATATTGTTGCACGCCTGAAAACGGGAAAGCAGTTGATTTCTGGTGTTTTTATATTCATTAGTCAATCGTTGCGTTTGTTCATACTGAATCTGTGTTTGACCGGCATTTATCATTGCAGCGGACAGCATCCCGATTTCGCCATTAATTTCTGCACTTCCATTATCGAGAAAAAAAATCAATTCGGGATTATTGTTTTTTTCAAGTGTAAGCCAAAACATATTTGCTTCCTTTGATTCTCCCTTAAAAAATGTTTTTTCGTCTGTAAAAACCGCCGAATCAGTTATTAGTTTATCATCGTATTTGTGGTGAAGGAAAATAGGCTGACCACTTTTCGCACCGCGTAAATTGATATTGAGTTTATATTTAAAATCTTTAGCTATTCCAGAATTAGCGAAAAAAATGAAAACTAATAAAAAGAGGAACAGAAAAGGCGAAGGATTTAATTTGATACGCATGATATATTGGTTTTATTTTTTAAGTTGAAACAATGATAGTACTTGGCTTCTGAGTGGTTGGGTACTGTTGGCCTTCGGTGAGTTTTTTTACATTTTCTGCAATATAATATTCGAGTTCGTTGAGATAAATAATGTTGTTTTTATTCAGGTCTCCTTCTTTGGTGTTAACCGCATTCAGTATTGAATATGTAAATGCGCCATGCCCCCACGCTTTGCTTTCCAACGACTTTTCTGCATCCGTTGAAGCCGATAAGATTACAATTCCTGATTCCTCAGTTGCTAATTCGCGGATGGCTTCCGTGTTGCTTTCTGCTGTACCGCGGGTAGCATATAAATTTTTTCCGAGTTGGCCACTGTGACAGGCATCAAGGAATAAAACAGTTCGACACGGAAGGTTTTTAAGGATTTCTCCAAAATCAGACCAGTCTACGCAGGTTGCTCTGTACTTATCGTATTCTCCATCGTACGGTAAAATATAAAATTTTTCTTTTTGGTTAAATCCAAGGGTGGCAATAAAAATTATTGCAATGTCTTTATTGGTAACGCTTCTTTCTAGCCAGGAAAAGGCGTCTAGTATATTTAACCGGTTGGCCTGCTCGTCTGTAAGTTCTTTCACTTGTACATCGTTGTACAAAAGGCACTGCTGACCTTTAAATAATTTCGTCATCTCACGGGCGTCATCATCTGCAAAATCAAGATTGTTATTGGCATCAATAAACTTGGAAACACCAACACTCACCATGTACATGTTTGGTTTTATCAGCAACTCCTCTGAATTTTCACTTTTCGCTTTTTTTAGTTCAATTATTTTCTCTTCAGAAACACTGTTGCCGTTTTCATTGGAGGCGTAAACAACCATTGAATTTTCTTTTTCACTTAGCTGAATATCGAAAAGATAGAGCGAGTCACTTGATTTTTCGTTCACAGAACGGAAAATAATTTCGCTACCAATTGTTTTCGGCTTCTTTCCTGTAGTGTATTTTACACCATTTACAAACAGTTTAACTTCGTTCACTTTCTTATCCGATTGAATTTTTACCTTAACCTTAACAAGCTGCTTGTCGGTTGCGCTTTTGTATTCAGTCGGTGAGATAAAAGTTATTTTTGGAGGTAACGCATTTAAAATTGAGGAGGAATTTTTTTGTTCGACATCAATAGCATTTGCCGCTGTGTTTTGGTTGCTGACTACGGTTGTTGAAATTTCTACATGAAAGTCAGGATTTTTCAATAAGTTGAAAATCAATTCCGGTTTGAAAAAGCGGGAACGGAAAGCCTCACCAACAGTGGCAATATAGGATCCGTCTGCAGTAATCGATACAGAAGAAATTCTTGCAGTATGTAATGTGGAAGTTTCTGCAGTAGACAAGCCGGTTTCAGTAATTTTCCATAGTTTGACAGATCCATCTTCACCTCCGCTGACTACTGTGTTTTTTGCAGAGGAAACACAGGTCACTCCCTGGTAATGTGCTTCTGCTGCATTTTTGAATTTATAGGTTGAACCGGAGCGTGTCCAGCAGGCCAATTTTCCGTCACTGTCACCACTAATGAGAAAATTACCATTAGGGGAAAAATGCAACGCGTTAATTGTGTTTTTATGAAAATGAAGTTCGTCGATAATCTCTGCTGTTGATATTCTGATCAGAATAATTTTTCCCAATTCTTCACTTTTCGATTTTTGTGCAAGGTATCCACCTACAGCGAGTAAATCGTTTTCGGCGTTGTAGGAAGCACAATAGATGGAGCCGATAATATCACTACCAATATTAATGCGCAGCGTTCTTTTTAATAATTGTGAACCGGTTTCCCAAATCCGAATGGTTTTATCCTGTGATACACTTAACAGGTTTTGCCCACTATTTATAAAAAAAAGACCGGTGACAGGAGCGGCATGGCCCTTTGTATCAATAATTAATTGCGGATTTGTCTGAGAAAAATAAGTGTGTGATGATAATAGTAAAAGTAAAATAACTAGGCGAAGCATAAAGTAAATATACAAATAAAAAAAGGGCTAATAGGCCCTTTTATTTTGACTGGATTACTAAGATTACCGATGGTTAATCCTGTAGATAATACCCATTGAAAGTGCATTATTGGCTCCAACACCGGTTTCAAGATTAAACCCAAAGAATTTAAAAGATATAAATCAAATCCAAGCCTTCCTTGCATGTGAAATAAGCTGTAATAGCCTGAGGACTCGCTTGTACTTTCCCTTGTAATCCCCGCGCCAATCAAAGCGTATGGCCTGAACCTGCTGCTTAAGGCAGAAAAATATTTTTTAAAACTTAGTCCGTATTGCACGGCTTCGTTCACCGTAATCCTAGTTATTATTTGGTGCTTTAATGTTGTGTATGGATACTACAGCGATATATGTTGCCTTTAAAATTCTACATATTTTAGTTTAAATTCCTGAATCTTTACTTTTTTGTTATTTCAGGCAGTTAAAAATTTTAAAGTAATTTAATCTTGTTCAAAAACGCTGAAAACTGAAATTCACCAAATAATTCTAACGGATTAATTTCGTGTTTGTATGAGGGTTCTTTTGCCATTGTTTTTTTATCTTCTATCATTTCATTTATTAATTGCAAACAATTCATGCCGATTCAATATTTCGGAAAGGCAATCGAGCGCACTGGTAGAGGTAACTCAACTTTCCGGGTACAAACATCGCCCAAACCATTTAATTCGATTAATCCGAAAACGCCTCGATCATACACGGCGTGGCATGGCTGCAGCACTTGCGTTCCCTCTGCCATTTGGCGTACTGGCTTTGCATCGTATTTATCTTGGGACTCAGCCCCATGTGCCCGTAGCATACATTGGTACAATTGGCGGTGTGTTTGGAATATTACCCTTTATCGATTTTTGCGTGCTTGTACTTGATTCGGATATTCAGCGGTTCAGCGATAACGGCAAGGTTTTTATGTGGATTGAAAAATAATGCGGATGAAAAAACTATTTATTGTGCGTCACGCAAAATCGGATTGGGAAAACGGCACGTTGAAGGATGTTGATAGGCCGTTGAATCAGCGCGGCTATAATGCCGCTTATTCTGTTTCGTTATATTTAAAGCAAAAAGGTATTTCTCCGGATTTAATGGTAAGTTCTCCAGCAACGCGTGCAATTTCTACCTGCCTTATTTTCGCACGTGAGCTTAATTATCCGGAAAAAAATGTTGATATTTTTTCTTCCGTTTACCTTTCGGATTTTTCGACCCTACAGGAAGTAGTTCGCCAGTTTCCTGATGAGGTAAATACCGCTATGCTTTTTGGTCATAATCCGGGGTTAACTGATTTTTTTAATGAGGTTACGAATTCAAAAATTGATAACCTGCCTACATGCGGGGTTCTTGAAATTCACTTCAATGCAGAAAGCTGGAAAAAGACTTTTGATGACTTTGGTAAAATGCACAGTCATGTTTTTCCAAAGGAAATAATAAGTTAACCAATTAGTAACATTCAAGCTGTTATTTCGCAAAATGAGTAAAGTACAATCACAATATATAAACAGGGAAATCAGTTGGCTTTCTTTTAATGAACGTGTTTTACAAGAGGCATCTGATCCTGCCACTCCGTTAATTGAGCGTCTGCGTTTTTTAGGGATTTTCTCAAATAACCGGGATGAATTTTTTCGTATTCGTGTGGCAACCGTAATGCGCATGCTACCCTTGCGAAAAAAAGCGGTGCCCCTGTTAGGCATGGAACCGGCCTATCTTCTCGATCAGATACAACACAAGGTAATTGATCAACAATACCGCTTTGATCAGTTATATGGTGAAATACTAAATCAACTACGCGCAAATAATGTGTTCATCTTGAATGAAAGGCAGTTGAATTCTAACCAGAAACTTTGGGTCAGAAATTATTTTTTGGATGAGATTCTGTCGGCCATTTTCCCCATTGTAATTGATGATACCAAGCAGTTCCCTTATTTGCGCGACAGGAGCAGCTATCTGTTTTTAAGACTGAAAAGCAAAAAGCAGGAGGATATTCCACGTTACGGCCTAATTGAGATTCCTGTTCCACCGCTGCCTCGCTTCATTGTGTTGCCTGAAGAAGACGGTAAAAAATTTCTCATGCTGCTTGATGATGTAATACGGTTTTGTCTAAAAGATGTTTTTTTAGTTTTTGGGTATACACCATCAGATGCATATTGTATTAAGCTAACAAGGGACGCTGAAATTGATATAGACGGCGATTATAACGAAAATATATTGGATAAAATTTCACGTGGATTAAAAAAGCGCCAAAAGGGTCAGCCGGTCCGTTTGGTTTTTGATGAAAACATTCCAAAGGATATGCTGAAGTATTTGATGAAGCGTATCAAGTTATCTAAGAAAGACAGTCCTATCCCGGGAGGGCGTTATCATAATTTCAGGGATTATATAAATTTTCCAAAAATTGGAAAGAATGAATGGGTATACCAACATCCGCATGCTTTAAGTCACCCACAACTTCTACAGCCGAGTAAAAGTATACTGAGTGCTATTCGTGAACGAGATATTCTTTTGTCGTTCCCTTACCAAACTTTTGATCACATTATTACTGTACTTCGCGAAGCCTCAATTGATCCTTCCGTGCAATCAATAAAAATTGCATTATACCGTATTGCCGCTAATTCAAAAATCGCCAATGCATTGATTAACGCGGTTAGAAATGGAAAAAGTGTTACAGTACTTATGGAGTTGCGCGCACGATTTGATGAGGAGAATAATATAAATTGGAGTTCACGTTTTCAGGAAGAAGGGGTTCGTGTGATTTACGGTGTTCCTTCGATGAAAGTACATGCAAAGGTATTTCTTATTTCATCTGTACTCAAGGGTAAGGAAGTGTATTATGCACATGTGGGTACAGGAAACTTCAATGAAAACACTGCAAAGATTTATGCGGATTATTCTCTGCTGACCTGCCATTCCGAAATCGTCTCAGACGTGAAACGTATTTTTGATTATTTCGAAAATAATTACTCAGGAACTACTTTTAAGCAATTGGTGGTGGCGCCATTTCGCATGCGCAATAAATTTCTCAATTTAATTCACAAGGAAATCAGCAACGCGAGAAAGAAAAAACCGGCATGGATAATTATTAAATTAAATAACCTCGTTGATCGAGAGATGATTCGCGCGCTTTATAAAGCTTCCAATGCCGGAGTGAAAATTCAGTTGATTGTAAGAGGAATTTGTTCCTTGTGTACAGAGGTTAACGGGCTTAGTGAAAAAATTTCAGGAATAAGCATTATTGATAAGTACCTGGAACACGCTCGTGTTTTTGTTTTTTGCCATGGCGGTGAAGAACGTATATTTATTTCTTCTGCCGATTGGATGACGAGGAACCTTGATCATCGTATTGAAGTTGCTTGTCCTGTATTAGACCCGAAAATTAAGCGAGAAATTCTAGAAATGTTGAATATCCAGCTTTCTTCCAACGTAAAGGCAAGGTTGTTGGAAAAAAAGGTGCAAATAAATTACAAGCTACCAAAATCTGGCGAAAAATTACGAAGAGCTCAGGAGGAATTACATAATTACTTTTTAAAAAAAACAAGGAGTAATAAAGGCAGGATGAACAAGTCTGTAGAACATCGGGCTAAAACAATCAATAAATAGCGATTTGAATTCAGAAATATGATACTTTCAGCAGTTGATATTGGCAGTAATGCCGTTAGGATGTTATTTGGTGAAGTTATTCCACAGAAAGGAAAACCTCCTATTTTCAAAAAGCGTGAATTAGTTCGGTTGCCGATTCGTTTGGGTGAGGATTCGTTTTTGCAAGGTAAAATTTCCAAGCGCCAGGAAGAACGATTGGTTGCTGCAATGTGTGCCTACTCACAATTGTTGAATGTGTTTGATGTGAAAGCATATCGTGCCTGTGCCACAAGCGCAATGCGTGACGCTGCCAACGGGAAGGATGTGATAAATCGTGTAAAGGAAAAGAGCGGAATAAAAATTGAAATAATTAATGGTAAAGAGGAGGCTTCGCTCATTTTTCAAAATCATATCGAAGATTCACTTGATCAAAAGGCAAATTATCTTTACATAGATGTTGGAGGGGGAAGTGCGGAACTCACCTTCATTTCACAAAAAAAAGTAGTGGATTCACGTTCTTTTAATGTAGGTACACTACGTATGCTTCATCAAACCATAAGAGCAGAAGAGTGGGACGAATACAAACGATGGATCCGTCATACTTCAAATGATTACAAGCCTCTTATCGGAATAGGTAGTGGTGGAAATATTAACAAGCTCTTTAAAATGGCAGGCAAAAAAGATTCAAAATTTTTATCCTATGAGAAAATTAAAGAGATGTCTGACATGCTGAATTCTCATACGTATAAAGAGCGAGTTGAGTTGCTGGAGTTAAATCCGGACAGGGCGGATGTAATTGTACCAGCTACCAAAATTTTTC
Organism: Bacteroidota bacterium; assembly: GCA_900299295.1. GTDB lineage: Bacteria > Bacteroidota > Bacteroidia > B-17B0 > Aurantibacillaceae > AM-1111. The sequence goes on along the minus strand of OMJH01000186.1, from coordinate 14,143 downwards.
TTACTGCAATGAAACATGCAGGAATTGAAAAAATCCTTGTGCCTCAAATTGGTTTATCAGACGGGATTATCCATGCACTTTACGAAAAGTTGGCTTAAAGCTTTTTCAACAAAGAAGACAACGAAACTCGTTCATCTACTATTTTTTTAATTGCATTTAACGGAACACGCTCCTGAGTCATGGAATCTCGTTCGCGTATAGTAACCGTACCGTCTTCAATAGCTTGATGATCGATGGTAATGCATAAAGGCGTTCCAATAGCATCCTGTCTTCGATAACGTTTTCCAATTGTATCTTTTTCTTCGCATTGAACCTGATAGTCGAATTTAAGTTCATCAACTATTTTCTGCGCGAGTTCAGGAAGTCCGTCTTTGTTTACCAGCGGTAAAACGGCAACTTTTACAGGAGCTAATGCGTGAGGTAAGTTCAGCACTGTTCTTTCAGAACCATCCTCAATTTTTTCAGTTTTTAAGGCTGTAGCGAGTGTGGCAAGGAATAATCTGTCGAGCCCGACAGATGTTTCAACCACATAGGGGATATAACTTTCCTTTGTTTCCGGATCAAAGAATCGTAATTTTTTCCCGCTGAATTCTTCGTGATTTTTTAAATCAAAATCTGTACGGGAATGAATTCCTTCCAGTTCTTTAAACCCAAACGGAAATTCAAATTCGATGTCACATGCCGCGTTCGCGTAATGTGCGAGTTTCAAGTGGTTATGGAACCTATACCTGTTTTCGCCGAAACCAAGCGACTGATGCCAGCGCATGCGGGCATTTTTCCAGTACTCATACGATTCCATTTCTGTTCCGGGCTTAACGAAATACTGCATTTCCATTTGCTCAAATTCGCGCATCCTGAAAATAAACTGACGTGCAACTATTTCGTTGCGAAATGCCTTTCCTGTTTGCGCTATCCCGAAAGGGATTTTCATTCTTCCTGTTTTCTGAACATTCAGAAAATTCACAAAAATTCCTTGCGCGGTTTCGGGTCTTAGATAAATTGTGGATGATTCATCGCTAACTGAACCAAGTTGCGTGGCAAACATCAGATTAAATTGCCGTACGTCAGTCCAGTTGCGTGTGCCGCTTATCGGGCAAACAATCTCAAGATCCAGAATGATTTGTTTGACTTCATCCAAATTCCCGTCCTCCATTGCTTTTTTAAACCGGCTATTGATAGAATTTATTTTTTCAGCGTATTCTACCACGCGAGGGTTGGTCTGAAGGAAAAGTTTTTGATCAAAATTTTCGAAACGTTTTGCTGCTTTTTCAACTTCTTTTCGGATTTTATCCTCAATTTTCGCAACATGTTCCTCAATTAATACATCGGCACGATAACGCTTTTTCGAATCTTTATTATCGATTAACGGGTCGTTGAAGGCATCAACATGTCCGGAGGCCTTCCAGGTAGTTGGATGCATGAAAATGGCAGCATCAATCCCCACAATATTATCATGTAATTGAACCATTGCTTTCCACCAATAATCACGAAGATTTTTTTTAAGCTCGGCCCCGTTTTGCCCGTAATCATATACGGCGCTAAGTCCGTCATAAATTTCGCTGCTCTGAAAAATGAAACCGTATTCCTTACTGTGGGAAATAACGTTTTTAAAATGGTCTTCTGCGTTGCTCATAGTGAGCGCAAAAATAATCAAAGATTTTTCAGAATGCCATTATCCTTTATAGTTTTCAGTAAAAACAAGTAAGGGCGCGTGTAATTGGTTAGCAACACGGTTACTGATGTTTTTTTCGAATAAAGAAGCGAGCCAGTTTTTTTTATGATGAAACAAACAAGCAATTGAACCAGGATGATGTTTTACATATGCAGCGATATGATCCTCAACAGGTGTTTCAATTCTCTTGCGAAGATGATGAAACGGAAATTCAGATCGAAATGCGAGACTTAAATTTTTCATTTCCTTAAAGGTTTCCGACCAACCGAAATCAATGAATACGATTTCTATTTTCATCTGAAATTGCACGGCAAAATGTTTCACAATTGCCAGTTCGTGTTTTGTTCGTTGAAGGTCTGTAAAGTAAATTACTTTTTGTGGAGCTTTAAACCGGTAAAATGCCGGAACAATTAGTAGGGGGATGCCACTTTGTTGAATCAGCAAGGAGGTGACACTACCCCTTATTAATTTTCCGATTCCTTTTTTATCACTTTTTGATATTATAATTAAAATGCATTTTTTCCGTTTCGCGGCATTAATGATTTCCTTTTCCGGAGATGGTCCAAAATGAGTATGCGCTTCAAATAAAATTCTGTTTTTATTTCCTTTGACCCGTGAAGTAAATTTTTTTATTTTTTCCTGTAGGAGACGCTGCGACTGTTGTAAGGATGTTTTAATCGCATCTGCGTAAGGTAATTCAGCTGATTTTTTTAAATCAGTAAAATAACTTGCATGAAATAAAACTATACGACTATTGCACCTTAAAGCAAGGTTATTCGCCAAACTTAGGCTTTTTCCACTCTTGATTTGAAATCTGTTGTAACTAATAGTTGATTTGATTTTGTCATGATCAGAATAATAGGTTAAATAGTTGTGAAATTGACTTTTGCTTTACTGATTTTTTGAAAGAAAATGAGTTCCGGTAATTTCTTTTCTGATGATGAAAATAATTTATCAAGGCCATTCCAGGTAAAAAACCAACATGATGGTTCAGCTATTATATAAATTAAATTTTTCAACCAACCTATTTTAGAGTAGTTTTCTGAAAACATTGTGAAAACCATCAGCAATATTCCGATGATTAAGAATAATAATCCTATTGTTCTACGTTTTTTCAAGTGATTCATTTGATGTCGCAAACCAATCTTTATTATCTGATGAACGCGTTTTGATATCAAGCGTTCAAATTCGGCCTTTCTTTAAGTACCAGGAAGAAGTAAGCGGATTTCATTTATGGGATGATTGTTTTCAGTTGTTCGTTTTCTCAATTCGTTAAGAAAGTCATCTGAAATTGTTCGCTCCGAATAGGTACGTGGATCGAAGTCTGAGAATATATCGTCAAAATTATCAATCCAAACTGAAATGGTGGCTTCACGAAGTGTCGGTGTTTTTACCTCAGTAGTATTATTTTTTTCAGTCGTTTTCAGTCCGGCAATTTCAAAACCAAAGGTACTGATATGCAAACCCATTAAAATGAATACAATCATTTGACGGCGAATACGAATCATAGTTTACAGCATTCAATCTTCATTATTTTACGTTTAAAAGTATAGGATGGAAAATAAAAATTGGAGTGAAAAGACGGCCAGCGGATTGCGCAACGCGGCGGATGAACTTGAGCAGTTTGCCTTAAAGTATAATCTTGGCCGAATGGAGGTAGCCTCCTTTTATCAGAGAGCAAAAAAAAATTACCGTGCGTATTTAAATGCGGTTTCAAATAAATTACAACATGCAAAATCGTTATCTGCAAAGGCTAAAGAATCTATAAGTTTAGCCATCAAACGTACGATGGAAAAACTTGAAAAGGAAGAAAATGCAAACATAGGTGGATCATTGCTTAACGGATTGCGAAGACTCAGGAGATTATTAAAAATTAATAATGCTGATAATGAAATTTTAAATGAAATTGATGCTAAAATTCAAAAACTCAAAATCAAAATAAAGATTTAAATCTCAGGGCAGAAGAACAAAAAATAGTAACGACTCAAAAAATAAATAATAGGCGGAATCTGATAAAAAAACGCATGTTTAAATTCCGTGAGAGATTGAATAAAACGATAGGCCAAAATTCCCGTATTCTATTTCAGCGCCAGATGAAAAATGGGTGGAAAAGGTTAAAGGAAGTATTTATCTGATTTTTTATATGTGATTTGATGTTTTTGTTGAGTATTAACTGATTCAAAATTTTTATTTTAGATGTCGAAAAATTATCAACATGTCAAAACAGGGAATTTTTAAATCCTATCAGTTAATCATTGATAAAATTGTTCGTCGACCCGGAATTACCTTTCGCGAATTAGAAGAATTTCTTCACGATGAAGGGTTTGAAATTTCCTATCGAACCCTTCAGCGTTATATAGAACAAATACGAAACGAATTTTCAATCGATATTCGTTATAATTCTGCTACCAAAGGTTATACTGTCAGCGAGGTTTCGGGTCCTGACATGGATTTATTTCTTCGCTTACTTTCTATCAATGACACGGCGGGGGTTTTGATGGACAGCATCAAGACCGGTCGAACTACCCTGAGTTTTGTTCAGATGGAAAGTTCAGGAAGTTTTGGGGGAGTAGAATATTTTAAAAGTATATTAGAATCAATAAAGAAACAAAAGCGGATAAACTTATCGCACCGATCCTTTGAATCCCGTGAAGAAAAGGCTTACCAATTAGAACCCTATTTACTGAAAGAATACCGTGGCCGTTGGTATGTTTGGGGAAAAGTTGAGGGCAAAAAAGAATTTCGAACTTTTGGACTTGATAGAATTGTAAAGCTGTCAGTTACCTCAAAAAAATTTGAACGCGATAAAAAGGTAAATCCTGAAAAAGTGTTTGCTGATACTGTCGGAATTTATTTTACGGGTGATCCTCCAAAGGAGATCGTATTGCGTTTTTCGGCTAAAATGGCGAAGTATGTTGATCAGCTTCCTTTACACAATTCACAAACCCGACTTGACACAAATGAAAAAGGCGTAAACTTTCGTTATTTTTTGTCCATAAATCCGGAATGGAAAAGCATCATTTTATCATACGCCAATGAAGTAAAGGTATTGTCACCCTCATCTTTGGCGAGGGAGATTGCTGATTTACATAAACGCGCAGCTAAAATATATAAGGATTAAAAGTAAATCAGGAAACGATAAGATCGTAAGCCATTTTGAAAATAAAACCGCTTACGGCAAGGATAAAAAACACGCGGATAAAACCACTTCCTTTTTTAATTGCTAGTCGGCTTCCGAGCAAGGATCCTGAAATATTGAATGCTGCAATTGGTAGAGCAATCATGTAGTTCACGTCGTTTTTCCAAATAAAAAGCAATAGTGCAGAGGCGTTACAGAAACAATTCAGGAGTTTGGCGTGGGCTGATGCCTGCACGAACTCAAATCCAAATAACACAATGTAAATGAACATCAGGAAGCTTCCGGTTCCCGGGCCAAAAAATCCATCATAGAAACCAATAATCAAACCGGTAAGAAGGCTCAAAATAATTTTGCGTTTTTTGCTGATTGTTTTTGGAGGCCTCAAACCAAAATCTTTTTTGATGAACGTATAAACTGCCACAATGGAAAAAAGGGCGAGAATAATGGGTTTAAGAATTTCCTTGTCAATTCCTTTTACGGCGTAAGCTCCGGCAAATGCGGATGGAATTGCAGTTAAAATTGCGGGTACGATTGCAGCGGAAATAATGGTTGTATTTTTCAGGTAGCGAAAGGTGGCAACCAGTGTTCCGGTAAACCCTGCAAATTTATTTGTACCGAAGATTTCCGGCAGTTCTTTGTTTGGAAAACTTAGCATTAACGCCGGAAGTTGTATCAGTCCCCCACCGCCAACGATTGCATCCACAAACCCTGCGGAAAACGCTGCGGCAAGTAATAGGCACCAATCTATACTACTCATAAGCCGAAATTACCTTAAGGCTTCGGAATTATTACCTGTTGTATTTGTTGCGCCTGCTGTTGCGCTTGTTTGGCCTGGTAGGCAGCGTTTAAACCGCTTTTTGCCTGTTCATAATTAGCGGTGTATTGAAATTTAGGATTTTGTATGCGCGTGTTATCGTTAATTTGAATACAGCGGCTAAAATAAACGATTGCAGAATCCATTTGATTTTGACTGAAGAATGCTCCGCCCAAATTATAGGAGGTTTCCGGGTTGCTTGGGTCGGTCCAATACGCAAGCCGCAATAATCGTGTGGCAGCGCTGAAATCTTTTTGATTTTGTCCTTTTAATCTTGCTTCTTCATTCAAGCGAGGAATTAGCACATTATAATAGCTTTTTAAAAAGGGATTATTTGGATAAAGGTTCTCTGCTTTTTTCCATGTAATCGTTGCACTGTCAAGAAAGCGCTGTGTGGTATCGTATTCATGTAGATTATAGTAGGCTAATCCAAGGTTAAGATAGCCATTTACGTAGCCGGGATGCAACTCCAGTGCGTGGCGCAGATAACCTTTTGCCTTTCTAAGATATTCGGCGCGTTTGCCACGGTTGCTAGGCCAGTCGGCCTGATCTATCCAGCGAGCTCCTGCATTGCCGAGAACCAAAACAGAGTTCGGGACGGTATTGACATCGTTACAAAACAAAGTGATATCATTTTTCCAGTCGAAATTTCGATTCCAGGTTTTCCACGAACCAAGTGTAACTAAATCAAGCGAAAGAACGATGATTAAAATTCTGGAGGTAAAAAGATTTTTTATTTGATTCGGAATTCCCTCGGTAATCAACCAGGCAATTCCGATGGTTACACCGAGCGAGGAGTGAAAAACAAGTCGCTCACCCATGGTTGCACCAATGTCAAAAAACAAATTACAAATCCAAAACAAATTCGAGAAATAAAAAATAAATGCGAATGAAATAGTTTTGCGCTTAACAAAAAGCCAGGTTCCCCAAACCAGTAAACCGAGGTTTAGTAATGCCGACAGCCATACTTCCGGATCTTTTAACTGGCGATACTCAATTGTGTTGAAGGAATAATCCGAGCTGAGGGGATGAGGAAAAAATTGTAAACCCAGATATTTGAGAAGTACAAAGGTTTTTGTGGCAGCGCGTTCGGTGTCTGTAGCTAACAGGTAAGGATTATTAAGAAGCTCAGTATCCGGCACGCCTGGTTTTAGTGTTACTGAACTGATGCGCATGGCAATATAGACAATCATTGCAAAAAATAAAATACCGGCTACATTTATTAATGCACTGTTTTTTATATCTCGCTTGAAAAGCCATATGGCCATTGGAACTACTAATAAAAGTGAGATTGCGTATTCTTTTGATAGCAAGGCATAAAAAAACATGATTCCGGCCATCAGCAGGCTGTTTTTTATTTCTTGTTTTTTAATAAATGAAAAATAAACTGATGACCCGATCGCTGCCAGGCATGAAACAAATGCTACGTTAAAGGCTAAGGCCTTTCCCAAGGTAGAAAGGGTAAGAAACAAAAAAAGAATTAATGCAGGAAGCAAAACCCAGAAGGATGTTTTTTTTCCTTCTGCAAATCGAAAGGAAAAAATAAAAGTGAGACAAATAAAAATCATCGAAAAAATTTCATCGCGGCTTTTTATGTTGGCAACAACTTCAGTATGTATGGGATGGATAGCGAAAAGTAATGCGCCTAAAAATGCAAGGTCTTGCTGCTGAGTGAAAAGGTGCTGGGAAAGAAGACCGAAAATTAATAAAACAAGAATAGAATAAAACAATACGTTGTTGAGGTGTCTCAAGGATGAGCCCTCAACCTCACAGTCTCTGTCATTCACATTTCCGTCTTTGTTTATGTCTTCTTCAAAAATGGCAGCGCCTTTAGCACTTGTGTCTTTTACTTGAGAAACATCGATTGTATCAATTTGATACATTGGGCGCATTTTTCCGGTTTTTAAATCCTTAATCATCACAGTATCGCGTTTGTAATTTGGTTTACCGCCAAATTTATCCCAGCATTCCGCGCATTCAATTTCTTCCACTTCTGCGTTTTTATTCAGGTCTCTCCAGTAATTTACTTCGCCCGAATCGGGTTCGATAATTCCATTTTTATTGATGTCGCGGGTGCGGGCAAAAACTCCACTTGGATAGGTGCCGATGTATTCTTGCTCAAGTGCAAAACTTACAACACTCAAGGGGCGGTAACGGCCACCGGCCAACTGGTCCTCTGCATTCATTTGCCGGTAAAAACTGTAATAGGAATCGTGTGAAAGAATATTTTTGATTCCTTTTGTGCCCTGCAGAACGAATTCGTTTTTTTGAATAATAATTCCATCATCAAGTGCATTTTCATTCCAAATGGAATTGTAGTAAATACCAAAACTAAGGATGGCAAGAACCACATACGCAACAATTTTGTGCGGGAAGGGAAAAAAACGGAAGCGGGTTGCGCTTTCATTTAAGAGGCCGGTTTCAAGCTGATTTGAAAAAGTGGAATTATTCCTTTCGGCTTTTTTTTCCTTTGGGGAATTGTATTTTTTGTTTTTAGACATTTATCAAAATGAATTGCGAAGTTATTTAAAACGATTTTAAATCACAATGGAGATAAAATCCAACTATCAATTTGTTTTCAATTATTGTGATTTAAATGGTTGTCAATTGGTTCAAATTCGCGAAATTCGGATGTTGATAATTGCATCTTTTTAAATGAACTATCTTTCGCGGTTCCTTAGGCAAAATGGATTGTTTGTGGCTTTTTTTTGCGTTATTTCCCTTATTTTTTTATTAAGCATTCAAAACGAGCCGAGTGAAACCGAATTCATAAAGACATTTCAATCGCGCCTGACGGGTTTGGAAATGGAGGCTCAATCCGGGCTTGATAGTTTGGTTGTGGAAAGTAGGTCTGAACAGATTGAAACTTTGCGAAGCAATTGGCAGCAATCGCACTCCAATTTTTTTAATGAAAAGGGAATTGTTTTCTTAATTTACGAGAAAGACAGTTTAATATTCTGGACGGATCATGCACCCGCAGTAGAGAATTACCGCAAACAGGTTTGCCTGGATAATTCCCTTGCTCGGTTGAGAAATGGGTGGTTTGAGGTGCTTTCACATCCGGTAAATAAGTTTGAAACAAGAACCTACCTGGCATTGCTGCTTTTAAAGCATGAGTATAGCTATCAAAATAAGTATCTGATATGTGAATTTCCGGCAAGATTCGGGCTTCCTGATAATGTCAGTTTGATGGAAGATAATCTAAATAAAACACCGAATACAATTTACAACGCGAATGGAATCCCACTATTTCAACTTGTATTCACGAATAATCAAAAAACAAATCCCGCGAGGGTCGGTACAATAGCGATACTTTATTTGTTTCTTGTTTTATTGTTGATTTTTATTTCAAATAAACTCGCATTATTTTATTTTTCTACCAGGAACAGTTACTTTAAGTCACTAACTTTTATTGCCGCGCTTCTCGTTCTCCGTTATTTGATGATACTTTTCAATTTTCCCGAAGTTTGGCATAAAAGTTCCTTATATGATTCCAGGATTTATGGCAATGTTTCTTCGTTCTTTTTTTCTCATTTGGGTGATGTGGTTCTCAATGCCAGTTTGCTGTTTTTTATTTCAGCGTTCTTGTCGTCTAACATTAAAAAGTTAAATCTGACCTCGGTTTTTGTCTTTTTTCCTATAGCATTACTGTTTGCTGCTTTTCTTGTTTCACTTCTCCTGAATTGGCTGGTAACAGACCTTGTACAAAATTCGCATATTTCATTTAGGATTCATGAGGTATTTTCTTTGTCGTTTCACAGCTGGATAGGGTTTTTCTCGGTGGGTCTTTTGATGCTAACCGTTTATTTTTTGGCAGAGTTGGGGGTATATATTTTTCAATCGAGAAAATTGCATTTCAAAACCATTTATTTTTCTGCGATAATCGCCTGGTTGTTACATGGCTTTATAATTTATTTGCTTAATGATCTTACCCTTTTCCCGGAAACCTGGTTCTGGCCTTTCTTTTTACTATTATGTTTTTTGAAATCTAAAACCACAAATTATTCTTTTTCGTACGGAATTCCGTTTGTGATTTTCTTTTCCTTGGTTTTTGGTTATTTGTTTTTCAGGGAAGAGCATAACAAAGAAATTGAAATGCGAAAAATTTATGCACAGGATTTAAGTAATCGTCAGGATGATGTTGCAGAACATTTATTTGTTGATATAGCTAGAAAAATTAAGACGGATAATAAATTGAACCGGATGGTTTCGTTAGGTGCTGCCAATTCACTCGACATCGAGCAGCGCTTACGGCAGGAGTATTTTAGCGGTTACTGGGAAAAATTTGATATTTTACTTTCTTTGGTTGACAGCGCTTGCGTTCCGGTCTTAATCACTGATAATCCTATTCATGGAAATCATACGTACTTTGACGAACAAATAGAAAAATCCGGAAGTCAAACAATAAATGACGAGTTATTTTATATTGAAAGTTCGACTGAGCGGCCTCGGTATGTTGCGCGTATTAAAATTAAATTAATAACTGATACTTTAAAAAAGCCCTCTGTATTATATGTTCAGCTGGAACCAAAATTAACTGATGATTTAACCGGATTCCCCGAATTGTTGTTGGATAAAAAAGTGAAAACGAATACTAAATTGAGTGAGTATTCAATTGGTATTTATAAAAACTCGAAGTTAATAGGGCGGGAGGGAAAGTTTGATTATTCTGCAGTTTCGGTTTGGAAGATGGGGAATGAAACAACGCTCAGCCAAAGCGGGGGATTCAGTCATTTAATTCTCGGATCGGGTACAACTCAGGTTGTTCTTTCACGGCAAAATGATATTCAACGCGAACTAATTGCCTTTTTCACTTTCTTTTTCACGTTTTTAAGTTTGCTCTTGCTTCTCGTTCTGGTTTTTATTGCTATGTTTTTTAGAAAGAAAATTTCAGGTAGTTCCATTAGTTCCCGTATTCAGCTTCTGTTGGTCGCTATACTTTTAATCTCATTATTCTCTTTTGGTTACGGAACATATTCTGTGATGCGCTCGCAATACGAAAATCAAAACACAAATGCATTGGAGAAATTATCTAAGTCCGTACGCGCAGATATAGAGATTAAATTAGGGAACGCTCCTCGCTTGGATGACAATTATCGCGAATTTGCAACATATCAGTTAAAAAAAGCTGCAGGAATTTTCTTGTCCGATATCAGCATTTTTGATTTAAAGGGAAACCTTATTGCGTCATCACAACCACGTCTGTTTGATGAAGGAATTTTGTCTCGTAAAATGAACCCACGTGCGTTTGTTTTTTTACGCGATTCCTTTTCCAGCCTACCTGTAATTTATGATGAAAATATCGGAACTCTACGCTTCAAATCTTCGTATCAACCTTTTTATAATAACCAGGGACAACATATCGGTTTCATCAATTTGCCTTTTTTTGCCCGCCGCGAGCAACAGGTAAAGGAAATTACGCTGGCTGTTAGTCCGCTTGTAAACATTTATGTGCTTTTGTTTACTGTTTCAGTGTTAGCTTCCTTGCTGATTGCAAACCTTGTAACAAAGCCACTTCGATTGCTTCAGCAGCGCTTCAGTAACATTCGCTTTGGCAGTAGAAATGAACTTATAACATGGAATGCAAAAGATGAAATTGGTTCGCTTGTTGACGAATACAACCGGATGGTTATTAAACTGGAAGAAAGCGCCCAGCGGCTTGCAAAAAGCGAACGAGAGGGCGCCTGGCGTGAAATGGCAAGGCAGGTTGCGCATGAAATAAAAAACCCGCTAACTCCAATGAAATTAAATATTCAGCAGTTACAACGGACACTTATTCTTACATCTGCTGAAGAATTACCAAAAAAAATACAAAATCTTTCAGCAATGTTGATAGAGCAAATTGATACATTGTCAAATATTGCTTCGGAGTTTTCTGTTTTTGCTCAAATGCCAAAAACAAATCCTGAGCTGCTCAATGTTTCGCAAACAATAAATAGTTGTATGCATTTATTTGAGGGAAATGTTTTGTATTCAATTTCTTTCCATGATTCAACTTCAGGAGAATTACAAATTTTAGCAGACAAAGATCAGTTTCGGCGCGCCTTAAACAATTTGATCAAAAATGCAATACAATCTGTACCGGAAAACCGAAAAGGCATCATACAATTGTTTTTAAATGAAGGTCCTGGTATAATGGAATTAAAAATTAGTGATAATGGTTCTGGAATAGCAGATGATATTCATGAAAAAATTTTCGCGCCAAATTTTTCTACCAAAACGGAAGGAATGGGTTTAGGTTTAGTGATGGTAAAAAACATCATTTAATCCATGAACGGTAGGGTAACTTTCAAATCGCAGTTGGATGGAGGAACGACTTTTTTAATTGAGATTCCGATTCAGATGGAGGTTTCTCAATCTCGATAAAGCACTTCCTTTATCGCTTTTACAGTTCTTGTCAGGTTGGGTAAGGAAGCGTCGATTAGTGTTGGTGCGTATGGCAAGGGAACGTCTGCGGTTGTGACGCGTTTAATCGGTGCATCCAGATAATCGAACGCGTTACGTTGTACCATATAAGCGATCTCAGACGAAATGGATGCAAGTGGCCAGGCTTCTTCAACAATTACAAGTCGATTTGTTTTTTTTACTGATTCGATAACTGTAGCGTAATCAATTGGTCGTACGGTTCGTAAATCAATCACCTCTGCCGATATGTTTTCTTTTTCCAATTCCCTCGCGGCTGCCATTGCTACCTTACTGATTTTTCCGAAAGTAACTACTGTAACATCACTTCCTTCCTTTTTGATGTCTGCAACGCCAATTGGTAAAATGTATTCTCCTTCCGGAATTTCACCTTTGTCACCATACATTTGTTCGCTCTCCATAAAAATTACAGGATCATCGTCCCGTATGGCAGATTTCAATAATCCTTTTGCATCGTATGGGGTGGAAGGAACAATGACTTTTAAACCCGGACAGTTGGCGAACCAGTTTTCAAATGCTTGTGAATGTTGTGAACTCAACATCCCGGCTGAAGCTGTGGGACCGCGAAATACAATCGGAGCCGTATTCTGGCCGCCGCTCATGCTCATCATTTTTGCGGCAGAATTAATTACCTGATCAATTGCTACGAGAGAAAAGTTAAAGGTCATAAATTCTACGATCGGGCGAAGGCCGTTCATTGCAGAGCCTACTCCAATTCCCGCAAACCCTAGTTCTGCGATAGGAGTGTCAATTACACGCTTGGGTCCAAATTCAGCCAGCATACCTTTACTAACCTTGTAAGCACCATTGTATTCGGCAACCTCTTCACCCATTAAATACACGCGCTCGTCGCGGCGCATTTCTTCGCTCATGGCTTCGCGCAGAGCTTCACGAAATTCAACAGTTTTCATTCGAAACAATTTTGAATTACAAAAGTAACAAATTCACATCAAAAAATGGATTAGGTTTTTTGCTTTGTTCCAGTCCAATTTTTTAGTGAAAAATTGAACGGCTGCTCAAATAAATTGTATTTTTAGAATATGTCTATCGATAATTCGGATGAACTTCGGTCCGGGCACCTCAGTCTCTCTGAGCTCGCCTCAAAAATAAGAGGAGTCATTTCGGACTCCTTTTCGGGAAAACATTTTTGGGTAGTAGCAGAGATCTCAGGGCATAAATTTTATAAGGAATCTAATCGCCATTATCTGGATCTCGTGGAGAAATTATCCGGACAAAATTCTGAAACCGCCAAAATTAGGACAACCGTTTGGAGTGAGTCTGCGGCTAAGATCCGAAATTTTGAAGAGCAAACTGGTCAACAATTTAAGGACGGACTGCAGGTACTCGTTATGGTACGTGTTGAATTCCATATCGTGTATGGATTGTCACTTTTTATTGAAGAAATTGATCACTCCTTTACGATGGGAAATCTTCAGCGACAGCGTCTGCTGACACTGAAAAAACTTGTGGATGAAAGTCAAGGCAAAATACGTTACGAAAATGGAGTCTATCATACACCAAATAAAGCATGCGTACTGAAAAGCGTGCTTCAAAAAATCGCACTCGTGGCATCTGCAAATTCCGAAGGTCTGCATGACTTCATGAACAATATTCGGCATAACAAATTCGGTTATACTTTTCAAATAGATCACTATCAAAGTTCAGTACAGGGAGCCGTGGCAGAAAATGAGTTGAAGCGCACAATGATCCGTATTTATGAATCAGGAATTCAATATGATTGTGTGGTGATAATCAGAGGTGGAGGAGCAAAGACAGATTTTTTAGCTTTTGATACTTATGGTATTTCCTTGGCAGTGGCAAGGTTTCCCATCCCTGTTATTACGGGTATCGGTCATTTTCGGGACGTAAGTGTAACCGACCTGATGGCACATGTAAGTACAAATGCTCCTACAAAGGCCGCTGAATTTATAATTGTACATAATCGTAATTTCGAGGAAACTGTTCTTAAACTGCGCCAAACCACCATCATCCGTTCACAGCAAATTTTATCATTAAGGCAAAATAAACTGAGTGCAATTAAAACAGCTTTTGTAAGTAATTTGATGATGGTAGTCTCACGAAAAAAAGAACGACT
>OMJH01000185.1 GCA_900299295.1 Bacteroidota bacterium | reverse complement strand
CAGTCCGATTTTTACGCTGTTGATTCCGTTCAGAAAATCGAATTATTTTTTTCTCAACCCAATTGGGATTATCAAATGGATACGGCGAAATACGGAGCCGGCGGGTATATTATGGCAGACACTGCAATTATAAATGGTTACGTATTTTATTTTGTGGGTGTAAAATATAAAGGAAACAGTTCCTATGATTCCACGCAATTAAAAAATCCACTTCATATTGAATTGGATTATCTCATCAATCAGTCCTACCAAGGGTACACTGATATAAAACTCGGTAATGGTTACGGTGATCCTTCCTTAATTCGGGAAGTTTTAGCCTATGATATTCTTAAAAATTATATGCATTGCCCTAAATCCAATTTTGCTCGGCTTTATATAAACGGAAATTACATTGGGATTTATTCCAGCTCTGAAAACATAAACAAGCAGTTTTGTTCTTCCCATTTTAATTCTTCCGAAAATTCATTTTTCAAATGTAATCCCATTACCATTCCAACTCCGTTAACGAAAAGTAATCTGAAATATTTATCCGGAGATAGTTCTGCCTATTTTAATTTTTACGAATTAAAATCGAACGCAGGTTGGAATTCACTTGTTGTACTTTGCGATACGGTTACAAATTTCAGCAGTTCAATTCCTAACGTGATTGATGTAGACCGCGCATTGTGGATGCTCGCATTTAATAATGTATTGGTGAATCTGGACAGTTACAGTGGCGTTTTTGCACAGAATTATTATTTGTATCAGGATAACACAATGCACTTCAACCCAATTGTATGGGACCTAAATATGTCATTTGGTGCATTTCCATACGTCGGAAGCGGTCAAACAAGCATGGGCGGATTAACGATCAGCGGAATGCAGCAGCTTCCTTCATTAGCGCACGCGACTGATCCCTATTGGCCATTGATAAAAAATACGCTTTCGAACCTTCAATACAAGAGAATGTATATTGCACACATGCGTACCCTTCTCAATGAGGCATTTGTTTCCGGTAATTACCTTACCAGGGCACAACAGGTTCAAAATTTAATTACTCCGTTTGCAGCTGCCGACAGCAATTTGTTTTTTTCCTATTCGCAATTTCAAAATGCAATTACACAAAATGTTGTTTTTGGAAGCTATACTGTTCCCGGAATTTCAACTTTAATGAATTCCAGGCAAACGTATTTACAATCAACTGCTGAATTTACGGCTCAGCCGCCTGCAATAATTTTTGTTGCACCTGACAGTGCTTCACCATCACTAAACAGCAACGTAACCATTCGAACGAAGGTTACAAATGCTAATGTTGTTTACCTTGGATACCGTACCGATTTTGATCAAAAGTTTGTACGGATTCCGATGTATGACGACGGACTGCACAATGATAGCCTGGCCGGTGATTTGGTCTATGGAGCTTCGTTTGCTTTAAGTTCAGCCCAGGCGCAATATTACATTTACGCCGAGAACTCCGGCGCGGGAATGTTTTCTCCTGAGCGTGCAGAACATGAATTTTATACCATTGTTTCCTCGTTACCTGCGGCTTCCGCAGGGCAGGTGCGGATTAATGAATTTGTTGCAATAAATTCCACCGGAGTAATGAATGAACTTGGGAACCGCGAGGATTGGATTGAATTGTATAATGTAACCTCGGCTCCTCTGGAGTTATTTGGACTTTATCTTAGTGATGATATTTCAAACCCTTTTAAATATCCGTTTCCACCAAATTCAATTATTCCCTCCAACGGGTTCGTTGCCATTTGGGCAGATGAAACAGTAAATGCAGGATATTTACATTGCAATTTTAAACTGTCTTCACTTGGTGAAGGAATTTTTTTAAGTGATGCATCCGGCAATATACTAGATTCAATTTCGTTTGGGCCACCGATAGCAGATGTTTCCTACGGTCGTTGTCCTGATGGAAGCGGAAGTTTTGTTGCGTTTACAAATCCAACCTTTGAGGCCTCAAATTGTAGTGTCGGCATAAAAGAAAATTCCACATCAACTTTTCAACTGTATCCTAATCCGGCGCAAAACGAATTATTGCTTTATGGATTAAATGGAAGTACGATTACCGAAATTGAAATCAGTAATATCTTAGCCGAGGTTGTTGGAAGATCAAACTACTCCAATAAAACTGAGGTTCGTGTAGATTTAGGTGATTTGCCCTCCGGAATTTACTTTATTCACATTAATAGACAAACCACACTTAAAGTGGTTCATTCGAATTGATATTTTGCATTTATTTCGCGGCGTCAGCTAAGAATTGAGCAAGTCCTTTATCCGTCAACGGGTGGTTCAGTAAGGCGGTAATGGCACTTAATGGACAGGTAGCGACATCGGCACCTAATTTCGCAGATTGTATGATGTGCATCGGATGACGAATGGAGGCGGCAAGAATTTCGGTTTCAAAACCGTAATTATCGTAAATCAGCCGAATATCACTGATTAACTCCATGCCATCAACAGAAACATCATCTAAACGTCCAATAAAAGGGGAAACATAACTCGCACCGGCCTTTGCGGCGAGTAAGGCTTGTCCTGCCGAAAATACAAGCGTACAATTCGTACGGATTCCTTTTCCTGAAAAATAACGGATGGCTTTTACGCCTTCTTTAATCATCGGAACTTTCACCACAATTTGCGGGTGCAGAGCTGCTAATTCTTCACCTTCTTTTACCATTCCGTTAAAATCTGTTGAAATAACCTCTGCACTCACATCCCCGTCAACGATGTCACAAATTGCTCGGTAATGATTAATAATATTTTCTTTTCCTTTTATTCCTTCCTTAGCCATCAAAGTAGGGTTGGTGGTAACGCCGTCCAGAACGCCTAAATCCTGCGCTTCTTTAATTTGTGCAAGGTTGGCTGTATCGATAAAAAATTTCATGGTTTTTGTATTAGGTTGTCAAAGTAAATGAAATTTTTTCTTGAATTATTAGTTAGTTTTTAACCCTTTACAATTTTTTTTCCATAATAGTTTCGTGTTGCAGGGCTGTGTATCTTTGTTGCAATGAGAATCGTAGATTCTATTCCGCACCCGCTGATGAACATCAGTATTTTTCAGATGAACGATAAATACATCGTGAAGTTTGAAGCAGGACCGATGGAACAGGTGTTTAAGTTTCGTTCGGATCAAGTTATAGGAGTGCAGGATGTCAAAAATAAAATCACGCAACAATTTCAGCAGGAAGTGGTACAACGGTTTCATCATATGAAGGAACAACTTGCAAAAAGTTTAGCTTCCGGTACATCAACATCTGAATAGCCGAAACGTGAAGACTGATTTCAATAAATTAAAAGTTTTGATAATTGGGCCGGCGTATCCTTTGCGCGGAGGCCTTGCAACATTTGATGAGCTATTGTGCAGGGCATTTTTGACGGATGGACATCAAACAGAAATTATTTCTTATTCGCTGCAATATCCTTCATTTTTGTTTCCGGGAAGCAGTCAGTACGAGGTGAACGGCAAGCCGCCGGAAGGCATAACGATTCATACAATTCTAAATTCCATTAATCCGCTTAACTGGTTCCGTGTTGCAAAATTTATTCGAGGTTTCAAACCTGATTTAATTGTTGTACGCTTTTGGATTCCGTTTATGGGCCCCTCGTTGGGAACTGTACTGCGTCATTCTAAAAAATGTGGTGCGAAAATCATTGCCATTTGTGATAATGTTATTCCGCATGAGAAAAGAGTAGGGGACAGGCAATTTACGTCGTACTTTTTAAAATCCTGTCATGGTTACGTGACCATGAGCAAAGCTGTGATGCAGGATTTGGATGTTTTTGTCAATACGAATAAAAAGAAATTCCTATTGCATCCACTGTATACTTCATTTGGTCCAAGAATGGATAAAGGTAAATCCCGAGAATTTCTTGGTCTGCCTAAGGAAGATAAAATAATTTTATTTTTTGGGTTGATCCGTCATTACAAAGGACTGGATTTGTTGCTCGAGGCTATGGCCGATGAACGCATCAAAAATCAAAATATAAAATTGCTGGTTGCCGGCGAATTTTATGAGGATAAAACAATTTATGAAGAGTTGATGCGCAAACATCAGCTCGAAGATGCCGTTATTCTTCACTCACGTTTTATTCCAAATGAGGAAGTGCGTTATTATTTTTCTGCTGCAGACCTGTTAACATTAACCTATCGAAATGCCACGCAAAGCGGTGTAACTCAGGTTGCATTTCACTTTGAAAAACCGGTGATTGTTACCGATGTGGGAGGCCTTTCCGAAATTATTCCTGATGGAAAATGCGGTTATGTTGTAACACCGGATGCACTATCAATCGCGAATAGAATTCTTGATTTTTATTCCGAAAAAAAGGAGGTTGAATTTTCTCTGGCCATGGCAGAGGAGAAGAAAAAATACGAGTGGCCTGTATTTGTATCCGGTCTGCTCAATTTGTACTCCCGCTTGTAATTGATGATTATTTTCTTCTCATCAAATCCATTTTTTATCTTTATCCATTAAAAATTTTATATGCTGATTCGCAGTAAAGCACCACTTCGTATTGGATTGGCCGGCGGCGGGACCGATGTTTCTCCCTATTCGGATTTATTTGGAGGTGCTATTCTGAACGCTACAATTGATTTGTATGCTTACGCCACTTTGGAACCCTTGAACAACGGCAAGATTGAATTTTGTATTGATGGGACTGACCGATGTTTGATGATGGATAGTGTGCAAGAAATTCCTTTGCAGCAAGATTATGAATTATTCATTGGTGTTTACAACCGCGTGGTTAAACAATTCGGTTTATCGCCATTGTCTTTTCGCCTGACATCCTACATTGAAGCGCCGCAAGGTTCAGGTCTTGGCACCAGCAGCACCATTGTTGTTTCCTTGTTGGGTGCTTTTGTGGAATGGTTGAATTTACCGCTGGGTAAATACGATATTGCTCATCTGGCTTATGAAATTGAACGTATTGATTTGAATCTTGCCGGCGGGAAACAGGATCAATATGCCGCAACATTTGGCGGAATAAATTTTCTTGAATTTCTTGGCAATGACAAAGTCATTGTGAATCCGCTGAACCTGAAAAGTAAAATTGTAAATGAACTGGAGTTGAATTTATTGTTGTATTTCACGGCTACTCAGCGCGAGAGCGCACGAATCATTACGGATCAGGTGAAGAATGTGGAGCAAAAAAATACGCAGGCAATCGAGGCGATGCACAATCTGAAAGCACAGGCCTTGCAAATGAAAGATCATTTGATTCGAGGTGAACTGGCGAAAATGGGGGAGATTTTACGTTTTGGATGGGAAAATAAAAAGCGCATGGCCCAATCGATTTCCAATTTAACGATTGATGAAATTTATGAAGCGGCGTTAAACGCCGGTGCGAGCGGCGGAAAAATTTCTGGTGCGGGTGGAGGAGGATTTATGTTTTTCTTTTGTCCGGGTGTCACCAAAATTTCTGTTGCCAAATCTATTGAGCGGTTCGGAGGAAAAGTACAACCATTTAAGTTTACTTCGCAGGGTCTTACTACCTGGACTATCTAATTTAAGCTGATGCGTATTCCTTCCAACTCCGTCAGTGATGTTATTTCATTTTTTGAAAGTGAACTTTCGGGTCTGTATGATAAGGATGAGTTGAAGGAAATTACCTGGCTAGCATTTTTTAAGGTGTTGAATTTTTCCCGCGCGGAAATGCAGAACCGCAAAAAGGAACGCATTCATCAAAGTGAGTTGCTTAAGCTTAATTTTATTTGTAAGGATTTACGATCCGGCAGACCTATTCAATATGTTTTAGGGGAAACTGAATTTTGTGGATTGACTTTTCTAGTGAATGAATCGGTTTTGATTCCACGTCCGGAAACCGAAGAATTGGTTTATCTCATTCGTGATTTTTTTAGAAGTGAAAATCCATATTTAAACGGTCAGCGTATTTTAGACATCGGGACCGGTTCGGGATGTATTGGGATTGCGTTGAAGCATTTTTTACCAAAATCGGATGTATATGCTGTTGATGTTTCATCATCAGCGCTCGAAGTGGCAAAAAAAAACGCGACGCAACTTGGAATCTCAGTTAAGTTTATTGAAGACAACATACTTCATCCGAAGAAGTTATTTTCATTCGGAGCTTTTCCCGTGATTGTTTCCAATCCGCCTTATATTTCAATTCAGGAGAAAAATACGTTACATCCCCGCGTACTGAATCACGAACCCAATCTTGCACTTTTTTCTTCCGATCATGATCCAATAAACTTTTACCGTACAATTCTTGCATTCGCATCTCAGGTAAAAAACGAATTTATTTTCTTTGAACTGAATCCCGATTTCGCAGAAGTTTTGGAAGACCTATGCAACAATTCCGGTTATGACTCCAAAATATTAAACGATATCTATGGAAAAAAAAGATTTTTGATGGGTAAAAAATTGAAGTAAGTAGTTTCAGAGAATATAATGAATTAAACTTTGATTTTTCCTTTGAAATGATTTGTTTTTTCATCCGGAGCTTCTCAAAATTTTACTCACAAAATTGATCATTTGTTTACAGGTGAAAAATGTTGTGTTGTTTGATTATCACGCTTTTAAGTGTGAATGGGTTCCTCAGGCGATGTTAATTTGATGTCAATTACTCTTCAAAAGAAAATTTGGCACTTGCAGTGCCCGAAGAAAATCTATTTTTGTTCAGGATTAAGAAATAAATAAAATTTAGTTATCGTTAGTTTAAATGAGTACCCAGGAAGGAAAGAAAAAAACATTTACGCGATTAGCACAAACCGCACAGCCTTTGTTGGATGGTAAATTGCAGCCACAGGCAATTGAATTGGAGGAAGCGGTGCTGGGAGCAATCATGCTGGAACGTGAGGCTTTGACAACCGTTATTGATATTTTGCAACCGCGCAGTTTTTACAAGGATGCACATCAGAAAATATTTCAGGCCATACGCGATCTCTTCAATGCGTCAGAGCCCGTTGATATTCTTACCGTAACCAATCAGTTAAAAAAAACAGGAGAGCTTGAAATGATTGGCGGAGCGTTTTACATTACATCACTTACCAATCGTGTGGCTTCCGCAGCCAATGTTGAATTTCATGCTCGTGTTATTTCCGAGAAATTCATTCAGCGTGAACTTATCCGCGTGAGTACTGAAACCATCACAAAGTCCTACGAGTCGGATGCGGATGTGTTTAATCTGCTCGATACAACCACGAAGAATATTTTTGAAATTGTTGATAGTAACGTTCGGAAGCAATATGACAAGATGAGTACCTTGATTTCCGAGGCGGTTAAACAGATTCATAAAGCATCGGAACAACAAGATGGAGTCACCGGAATTCCAAGCGGTTTTACAGGTCTTGACCGAATTACAGGGGGTTGGCAAAAAACGGATCTGTTGATTTTGGCTGCACGTCCCGGTATGGGGAAAACAGCTTTTGTTTTAACAGTCGCGCGTAACGCTGCGGTTGAGTTTAACCGACCGGTTGCAGTTTTTTCGCTTGAAATGGGAGCCTTGCAATTAGTCAATCGTTTGATCTCAAGTGAAGCCGAACTGAGTCAGGAGAAATTACGTAAAGGACAGCTTGCCGATTTCGAATACGTTCAGTTGAACGAGCGAATTAAAAAATTATCCAAGGCACCTCTTTTTATTGATGATACACCGGCACTGAGCATTTTTGAATTGCGCGCCAAAGCACGTCGATTAAAGGAGCAGAATAATATTGAACTCATCATCATCGATTATCTTCAGTTGATGAGCGCAGGAAGTGAGGCAAAAGGAAACCGTGAACAGGAAATCTCCATGATTTCGCGCTCGTTGAAAGCGCTTGCGAAGGAGTTGAACATTCCGATTATTGCTTTATCGCAGTTAAGTCGTGAGGTTGAAAAAAGAACTACGGCCAGCAAGCGCCCTATGCTTTCGGATTTGCGTGAGTCCGGCGCGATTGAACAGGATGCTGACATGGTAATGTTTATTTATCGTCCGGAGTATTACGGAATGACGGAAGATGAAAAAGGAAATCCTACGCAAGGTCGTGCAGAAGTCATTATAGCCAAGCACCGTAACGGTTCGCTTTCTGACGTGCCGCTTCGCTTTATCGGGCAGTTTGCGAAGTTTGCCGATTTGGATTACATGGAAACTAATTCGCAGTTTTACGGCAATTCAGGCAATGCGCTGGAGCCGCAAAGTGATTTTCTATCGCAGGGATCTGCTTCCATCACCATGCCCTCTAAGAATTGGGACAATCAGTCAATGCCGGAGAACAAAGACATTGCGCGCGGCAATGACAAGAACGATATCGAAGATATTTTGCCGTATTAAAGAAATCCCGCGCTTAGTTGCTTTTTTTATCTGCGCGAATGAAGGCGTGATTTTCCCAGAATTCTTTCGCGTGTTTGTATTTTTTTCCGCTCATAGTTGCTTTTGGAAATGGCGGAGCATAGGTGCCCGGAAAACATGTGCTGATTTCTCCTGTATCAGGATTACTGCACAAGATGATACGCGTGGTTGGCGGTAAAGGTTGATGCCGGGCTAAAACTTTCACTTCATAGCCCGAACGTATTTCAATTTCAAGCAAATTTTTCTCCTCCGGCGAAAGGGAATTTATACTTATGATAGCATCCTTTCCAATTGTCTTGTGGCTTTGTGTAAAATCAAAAACAGACACGTAGGTATTTTCATCCTGTGAAAATACTTCAGTAGCTTTTGTTTTTGAAAGCGTATTTATCAGGGTAAATGGATTTGCGGAAAATTCCGGAGAAAATTTTGAGCCCACCATGTTCAGTTGTTCGTCAATTTCTTTTTCCATGTAACCAAAATCCCGGAATTGATTTCGGGCGGTATCGTCAATCCGTTCAAAATGACGCAGGAGATGAAACCCTCGTTCAGGACTCAGCTTAAATTCTCGTTTTTTTTCGATAATGGGTTGTAACTTTTTTTTCAGCTGTTTCCATTTTTCGGGAAACAGAAAAATAAGCACGGGAATTCCAAGCAAGAGTAAAAGGATTGCCAGCAAGATGTAGAATAAAATTGGAGGAAGGCCTAAAAAGTTGTTGATTTTTTCGGCATAGGAAAAAAAGACAGGCGCAGAGCCCAATGTAGTAATGAAACTGACCGTAGTAAGGAGAATGTTGGATCGTTTTTGTTGTTCCTCCTGAACGGAAGTAGCGATGCGTGCAAGCCGGTCTCGGAATTTGGCAATTTCCGCTTCCGTATCCAGCGCCTGTCGGTGTTTGTGGAAAATCAGATTGGGCAGAAAGTTAAACGACATGTAACTGATGTTGTAGTTGTTGATGAATTTTTCAAGTCGTGTTTGAATGCTTACTGAATCTTCCTGAAATTCTGAATTGTAGCGATAAAGACTGAATTTCAGAAACAGATTAAAAATGAAAATACGGAAATAGGTTTGTTTATAGGTGGCGTTTTTGAATGAAGTTTGTTCTTTGTTAAGGATATTATTTCCAATGAAGGTTAGTGAATCGAACAGTGCGAGTCCTTCCCAGTTATTGAACGCGGAAATTTTATTTTGAAGAATAGTTTGATAATAATCCGCACTGGGGGTGAACGATGTTTTTCCTGCGCCCGAACCAATCGGAACACTGCAGCCTAAGTCGTACAGTAGGTGCTCTTTTTCCTGTTGAGAAATCTCTTTTTCCGTTTCGACGACCAGATAGGTTTTGAGTTTCGAGCCGGAGTAATCATCAACTTTGATATGATTTCCTCTGATTTTTATTCCGGCGAGAATTTCATCTTCGATGTATTGAATCCACTGACCTGTTTCATCATTGATCTTGTAGGGTGTATTAAAGTTTTTTCCCAAGAAGCTGAAATCAGATATAGACTCCATACTGCAAGGTTCGGTAGAAAAAAAATGCAAGGCGAACATGCCGATTCCGTTGGGGAAAAGAAATAATTCACATTCATGAAGTGTATTTTGAAAAAATTTAATTTCTCCCTTGACTTCTTTACCTAAACTGATGGGCAGTTGAAAAGGTTTTTTGTAAATGCGTGCGTCAACGTCATCGTTTTCGGGTAAGAACATTATTTTTCTGAATTCCGGGTAGTAAGAATCTTTGAAAAAAATTTTAGTGCTCGGTTCAGCGTCTTCTTTTCGGTAACCGGATTTTTTTAAGGTGGCAATTATTTTATCGTTGAATTCAAATACGCCGGTAAAAATCATCAGGTAAGTGGAGGCTTGCGGATAGGTACTCATTTCAGGTGTAAAATTTTCTTTGATTAAAATTAAAATTTCTTTTAAATCGGTTTACTGTTTTTTTGATCTGAAATCATTGTTTTTCGTTTTTCATCCAATCCGGCAATTCATCTTCTTTGTTTACTTCTTTTGCTAACCGGATGGCATTTACGATGGCTTCTGTTGTTGATTTTGCTTTTATACCCTCTGTTGAATCCGATTTTCGGATTTCTGCTGATTCTATATAAAAATTCAGCGCTTCCTTCTTATTGCCGTAGGCCTCGTAACATTGCGCGATTTGAAACGGAAAACTACCCGATCTTCGTATTTTGTAACCCTTTTTAAAAGTTTCAATTGCCTGTTGGTAATCGGTTTTGTTTTTTAAAACCGTTCCGATAGTAAAATATGATGTCGCAACATCCGAATGCTCTTCGCCTAAGGTTTTTAATTCAATTTGAAGACATTTTTGATAAAACTCCAGAGCTTTGTTGTATTCACCTTTTTTGTTCCAAACTTGGCCTAAATTATTATAGGTATTTGCAACATCAGGATGTTCTTCACCTAAGGTTTTTAATCTGATGTTCAGACTTTTTTGATAAAACTCCAGTGCTTTGACGTATTCACCTTTGTTATTCCAAACTCGGCCAATATTATTATAGGAAGTTGCAACAGAAGGATGCTCTTCTCCTAAGTTTTTTAATCTGATGTTCAGACTTTTGTTGTAAAACTCCAGGGCTTTGTCGTATTCACCTTTGTTATGCCAAACTACTGCAATATTATTATAGGAAGTAGAAACATCTGGATGCACTTCTCCAAAGGTTTTTAATCTGATGTTCAGACTTTTTTAATAAAACTCCAGGGCTTTGTTGTATTGTCCTTTT
>OMJH01000184.1 GCA_900299295.1 Bacteroidota bacterium | reverse complement strand
GGAAAAATTTCATCCTGCATTGGTAAGTAAACTCCCGCGCTGTCAACTAAATAAATAATCGGTAATTTATTCTCCATGGCAATTTCCTGCGCACGCAAATTTTTCTTGCCTGTAATCGGAAACCAGGCTCCTGCTTTAACTGTTGCGTCGTTTGCTACCAAAATAACCTGCTTGCCCTGAACGTATCCGACCATAACCACCACACCACCGGATGGACAACCACCATGCTCCTTATACATATCTTCACCCGCAAAGGCGCCAACTTCAAATCGGGAACTATCTTTATCTAATAAATAATCGATCCGTTCACGTGCAGTCAATTTACCTTGCTCGTGCAATTTTTCGATTCGGGACTTACCGCCACCCTGGTAAATTTTTGCAAGCTTCTGCTCCATAGCCGAAATGGCTAATCGCATTTTATCTTCATTACGATTAAAATCAATGTCCATAATCAAAATACTTTTCTCAAAGATACATATCGGAAACTCAATCAAAAAATGAAGAAAAGAAAAACAGGTTTATAAGCCGGGTTCTGTTCCTTTCGTAAAACGAAAGGCTTCCATCATTTATCTGCTGCCTTTTCCGAAGAAAAGGTCAATCGGCCTACCCGTTACGTATCGATTTTCATCGAAGGCGGCGGACAGCCGCACAACGTAACTTATTTGGCCTTTCAACTCCGGAGGTTTTCCGCAATTTGCATCACTGCAAAAAGCCGTGGGCTCTTACCCCGCGTTTTCACCTTTACCTGCAAAAATTTCTTCTTGCGGGTAGTTTTTTTTCTGTGGCACTATCTGTTATTCCAACCTTACGATTGAAATACCCGCCCTTTCAGACGGCCGGATGTCCTGTGTTGCCCGGACTTTCCTCCCCCGGAAATCCGGAGGCGATGGAACAACCTGTTTCCGCAAAATTACATAATATTGAGTATTGACTAACATCTTGATGTAATAAACATTCGTAATTTTGAATGAATTACTAAATAATGAAAAATATATTTTACCTCCTTTTAATAGTTATTGTTTTTTACAACTGCAATAATCAAAAAACAAATGATGCAGCAGAAAAAAAGTTATGCTTTGGTGATTCCATTTCCGAAAATGGAGCTATATCTTCAAATGAGGTTGAAATGCAGCTGAAAAACAAAGATTCGATTGCATTAAAGATTAGTGGGAAAATAACTGATGTATGTCAAAAAAAAGGTTGCTGGATGATGATGGATATCGGAAACGGAAAAACCATGCGTGTAACCTTTAAAGATTATGCTTTTTTTGTGCCGAAGGATGCGGCCGGCAAAACCGCAGTTATTGAAGGATATGCCTACACAGATACCACCAGCATTTCCCAATTAAAACACTATGCTGAAGATGCCAACAAATCGAAAGCTGAAATTGATGCCATAACTAGTCCGGAAGTCAATACAAGTTTTGAGGCTCGAGGAGTTATATTAAAGTAAAATTATGATTAAAATTTTACTACTTTTCCCATTATTTTTCATTCTGATTTCTTGTTCCTCATCCGCTAAAGAAGAAAACGCAGACGGAAGTAGTTTAAACCCGAACGGAGATAGTGAACTGGCCATATTAATGCGTGAAATGTTTGTATTTACACAGAAAAGTAAAGAAGCTGTTGAACAACAAACAATGATTCCTCCGTTACCTGAAAATTTCAAACGAATCATCACCGCTAAAAAAACAGATGAATCATTAGATACATCAATTTTCAATTCACATGCCCTAAACTACATGCGCAACCTTGAGAAATTATATAATGTTGAAAAAGCAAATCAGAGGAATCAGTTTAATAACATAATCACTTCTTGTGTTGTTTGCCACGAAAATTTCTGCGGCGGACCAATTAAACGGATACGGAAATTTTACATCGGTAAAAAATGAACAAACACCTGAAAAATACATTAAAGTCAAATGAGAAAAGACCCCATCGCTAAATTCAAGAAGGTAATTAGCAAAGCAAAAACTATTTCCATAGTCACGCATTGGTCGCCGGATGGAGATGCAATGGGATCTTCCTTAGGACTTTATCATCACTTGAAAAATTTAAATAAAAATGTAAAAGTTATTGTTCCGAACGAATACCCTGGATTTTTGCAGTGGCTGCCGGGCAATAAATCCGTTATTAATTTTCAGTTTAACCAAAAAAAGGCAGAACAATTCATCGGCAAATCAGATGTAATTTTCACTCTTGATTTTAATACGCTGAAACGAATCGATAAGTTAGGAGATTTTATTTCAAAAAATACAGCAGCAAAAAAAATCATGGTTGATCATCACCGCGAACCGGATCATTACGCTGACTTATATTTTCATGACGTAAACGCATGCTCCACCTGCGAATTAATTTTCCTGCTCATTCGCTCAACCAGCGGATTAAAAGCAGTCAATAAAAACATAGCCACTTGTCTTTATACCGGAATAATGACGGATACAGGAAATTTCAGATTTCCTTCGGTTACAGCTGCCACACACAAAATTGTAGCTGAATTAATTGAAAAAGGAGCCGACAATTCAGCCATTTATTCGTCAGTTCAGGATGATTATTCAGAATCACGCATGCGACTGGTAGGATATTGCCTATCACAAAAAATGAAAATACTTGCTGATTATTCCACTTCCTACATGTGTTTAACCAAAGAAGAATTAGATAAATTCGGTTTTGAAAAAGGAGATACTGAAGGTTTAGTCAATTACGCATTGAGTATACGCTGTATTAAATTTTCTGCATTTTTCATGGAAAAAGACGGAATGATTAAAACCTCCTTTCGTTCCAAAGGAAACATAGATGTAAATTCTTTTGCTCGCGAATTCTGGAATGGCGGAGGACATAAAAATGCGGCAGGAGGTCAGTTTTCCGGAAGCATGAATTCCTGTGAGGAAAAATTCTTAAATGAAGTGCCTAATTTGTTTTCTAAAAAAGTAAAATGAAGTATTACTCAGTTTTTCTTCTTTCTTTCCTTCATCTGGCTATTATTACAGGGTGCGGAGGTGAACCAATCGAAAAACCTCCTGTCCGAATAACAAAAAAACAAATGGACTCATTGACGGTTGAAATGGAAACCAAATACAATCAGATGGAGGAAGACCGAATCACAGATTACATTTCTCGTCATATTCCAATGCAAAAATCGGAAAGAGGATTTTGGTATGTGGTTACCAAAAAGAATCCGAACGGAAAAGAAATAAAGGATATGAGTATGGTTCGGTACGCACGTGTGGTAAGTTTATGTAACGCGCAAGAACTTTACAATGATGAAATGATCCTGACTATCAGTAACGGCAATGAAATTCCCGGAATGCACGATGCGTTGAAAATGCTTCGCAAAGGCGAAGAAGCCACATTTATTTTTCCCTCGTACCTGGCATACGGCTTGCTGGGCGACCAAAACAAAGTTCCTCCGAAATCTGAATTGATTTACGAAGTAAAAGTTATTGATGTTCAGTAAATTTGTTAAGCACATACAGGTTTTATTTATTTATTTTTTCATTTCCATCCTTGTAATTTCCTGTTCAGACAGGGAAAAAAAATCAAATTATGCAGTGATTGAAAAAGGAATTCAGCATCAACTAATTTCATTCGAAGAAAATCAGGAAAAATTAAAGATGGGTGATTATATTTTTTTAAACGCCATCTTCACCACAACCCGCGATTCAATTTTCTGGACATCTAAACTAACCCAAGATAAAGGGTTTTATTATCAGCTTTCCGATTCGTTAATGAAATTCGATTTTTTTAATTTACTATTTACAAATTATTCAGTTGGCGATTCCATTCATTTCAGAATGAAAAAAGAATCTTTTTTTCATGATATTTTCAATACCGAAGAACAAAATATTCTTAAAAACAACGACAGCATAGTACTCAAAATAAAAATTGAACGAAGTGTAAGTCCGGATAATTTTAATGTGTTTCTGAATGAAGTTCAATTTAAACAGGAAGCAAGAAAATATCAGCAAAAAGAAATTATTCGGGAATGGGTCAAAAAAAACATGACCCAACCCGTTGAGGTAGATAGTTTACTTTTTTATGAAAAAACAAGGTGTACAAACGGAAAAAAAATCACAGAAGGCAGTGTATTCATTATATATGAAGGATTTTTTTTAGATGGAACCCGGTTTGAGCAAATTTTACCGACTGATTCATTTATCATTAATTATGGCAAAGAAAGTCAGTTGCTGCGAGGGTTAGAAATTGTGATCGGACAATTAAACGAGGGAGAAAGTGCAAAAATAATCCTACCTTCGTGGCAAGGTTTTGGAGAGCGCGGAAGTTTAAATGGATCAGTGCCCCCCAACATCCCAATAACTTATAAACTTACGATAAATCAATATAAAGAAAATGAAAAATAAACGATTTTTGATTTTTATTCCAATTGTTATTCTTTTAACATTCTCGTGCTCAACATCTGATATTGATGGATTTAATAAAAATGAAAATGGCTTATATTTTAGGTTTCATGAACCAAAAAGTAAAAGCGAAAAACATCCAAAACCGGGTGACGGCGTTTATATGAAATTTTTGATAAAAATTAAATCAACTGATTCCATTTTAACCGATTCCAGAATTGTTCCACCGGATAATGGAATGGACTATTATATGATTCCTCCTTCAACTTTTAAAGGTTCCCTTGATGAAGCATTATGTATGATGGCAGTAGGAGACAGTGCCAGCTTTATTGTAAATGCTGACTCATTTTTTGTGCATACGACCAAGAAAAAACAACTTCCGCGCTTCATGAAACCTAACGATAAACTTGTGGCGGAAATTAAAATGCTGAAAATTGTTGACGCCAATCGAATGGAAACCATCCTAAAGAAGCGGCAGGAAGAGCAAGTAAAAATGTATCAGCAGATGGAATTTCAATCACGAACGGATCTTGAAAAATATATCGTAGATAACAAAATAAAGGAGAAACCAACAGCTTCAGGTTTGTACTACATTGAATTAAAAAAAGGTTCCGGTTTTACCATAAATAAAACAGATAATGTTAGTGTTTATTACAAGGGTACTTTTTTAGACGGAACCGTATTCGATGAAAACACCAACGATCCGCAACCCATATCCTTTAATCTACAGCAAGTCATTCCTGCATGGACTGAAGGAGTTGCTTTAATGAAAGCTGGAGGTAAAGCAAAATTAATTTGTCCTTACCAAATTGCTTATGGTGCCCGCGGTGTTCCCGGTATTCCTCCCTTTTCCAATCTTGTTTTTGAAATTGAACTAAAATCAAGTACTCCCGGTACTGCTTTAAAACCCGAAGGTCTGGGAGAATGATGTTGGCATGGTTTCTGTCCACTCACCAAAAAAAATTAAAAGCTGTATGAAAAAAACACTAGTTATCTTATTAAGCACCATTATCTTAACCGCTTTCGGGCAAAAGAAAAATGAAAAATCACAATCAAAAAACAACATAAACAAAATGGACAATGAATGGCTAGCCAAGCAGGCGGATGGACTTTACGCTAAAATTATCACCAACAAAGGTGAAATTTATTTACAGTTGGAAATGGACAAAACGCCAATGACGGTAGCAAATTTTGTCGGACTAGCTGAAGGAAAAATTAAGAACACATCGAAAGGTGAAGGTGTGCCTTATTATGATGGAATTAAATTTCATCGTGTAATTCCAAATTTCATGATTCAAACAGGGTGTCCACTTGGAAACGGAACAGGCGATCCAGGATACAAATTTCCTGACGAAATAGACACGAGTTTAAAACATACGGGTCCCGGAATTCTTTCTATGGCAAATGCAGGTCCCGGAACAAACGGAAGTCAGTTTTTTATTACACACGTAAAAACTGATTGGCTTGACGGAATACATACCGTTTTTGGTCATGTACTACAAGGCCAGGACGTAGTAAATAAAATTGTTCAGAACGATACGATGAAACAGGTAGTTATTCTTCGCAAAGGCAATAAGGCTGCGAATTTTGATGCAGCCAAGGTATTCATTGATGAACAATTGCAGGTTACCAAGAAAATTGAGGAAAAAAAGAAAGCGGAGGCAGCAGAAATGGAAAAAATGTTTTCCGAAAAATTCGCTGGGCAAAATATTATCACCACACCAACAGGTTTGCGGTACATTGTTGAAAAGGAAGGAACAGGAAACAGTCCGACCAGCGCACGTGACAGTGTTACTGTACATTATACCGGAACACTTTTAGCCGATGGCAAAAAGTTCGACAGTTCAGTTGATCGTGGTCAACCCGCAACATTTACATTGAATCAGGTTATACCGGGTTGGACAGAAGGCTTGCAAACAATGAAAGAAGGCGGTAAAACGAAATTTATAATTCCGCACCAATTAGGATACGGTGAGCGTGGATATCCCGGCGTAATTCCGCCAAGAGCCTGGCTTGTATTCGACGTTGAATTAATAAAGGTTGGCACTGTAAAATAAACTTCAATTCAATCGATTTATGAATAACCCGGTTCAGTCCGGGTTTTTTTTATAATGTAAAAAATCCACCGCTAATTCCGGATTTTTATCATTTGTCCCAAGGTGTTTATCGAAAATATAGTTGTTACTGCTTACTAAGAAATTAAATTTTGCATTTAAATACTATTTAATGATTCCTGAAAAATTTAAAAATTGTATCGAAGCCTGCCATGCATGCGCAGATGAATGCAAACAATGCAGCAACGCTTGTTTAAATGAAAGTAATGTAAAAGATTTAGTTCACTGCATACGTCTCAACAGCGATTGCGCAACCGTTTGTACGATGACCGCAAAAATGCTGGCAAGTGACACACCCTATTATCTGGAATTAACAGAATTATGCGGGAAAATTTGCAGGGACTGTTCTAAAGCATGTGAGGAACACAGCAACTTTAAACATTGTGCTGAATGTGCCGAAAAATGCCGTAAATGCGCTGAAGAGTGCGCGGCTTTTGCTGAAGAACTGATTTTTTAAAAATTAATTCTTTAACTCTTTGATAGTATGCAATGGCTCTGCCGAAGAAAACACAGTATTTCCGGCAACAAGTACATCTGCGCCTGAATTTAATAATTGCTTATAGT
Source organism: Bacteroidota bacterium (assembly GCA_900299295.1). GTDB lineage: Bacteria > Bacteroidota > Bacteroidia > B-17B0 > Aurantibacillaceae > AM-1111. Next base: position 6,287 of record OMJH01000184.1, on the reverse strand, counting down.
TAATTAAATCCACTCCACCGTCAATTTCAATTTTAGCATTGCTTTTTCTGGAAACAATTAATTCATGTGTCTGATAAATTTTGTGGTATGTGTTTTCAATAAATTTCTGACCACCGAAGCCCGGATTTACACTCATGAGACAAACGAGGTCAATATCACCAATGATATCGGCCAGCAATGAAACAGAAGTATGGGGATTCAAAGCAACGCCCGCCTGCATTCCTGCGGCGTGAATGGATTGAATTGTTCGATGAAGGTGAACACAGGCCTCAATATGCACCGTTAGAATATCTGCCCCTGCCTCTTTAAATGCTCCGATGTAGCGATCGGGGTCTACAATCATTAAATGCACATCTAACGGTTTTTTAGCATGCCGGCGAATGGCTTTTACCACAGGTAAACCAAAAGAAATGTTGGGAACGAACACACCATCCATAATATCAACGTGAAACCAATCCGCCTCACTTTTGTTTATCATTTCGCAATCGCGCTGCAGGTTTCCAAAATCAGCACTAAGAATTGAAGGAGCGATAAGGTGACTCATATTAGATACTTAAAATTTAAAAAATTTTGGCATAACAACTTTACAAAATGGCCTGTCTACGAATTAAATATGAAAAAAGAATTGGATAATAACCGCCGGAAATATCCGCTTCGACAAAATCAATCCCGAACTGAGAACATTTAATTTTTAAATCAGTCGTATATTTATTAATGCTTTCCAAATATTTTTCTTTAATATCGTTCGGATTCATTTTGATTTCATCACCGGATTCCATATCAATGAATCGATAAGGACGATTTTCAAAATTAAAATCAATTTCCGTTTGTTTTTCATTCACATGAAACAGAATTACCTCATGTCGTTTGTGCTTTAAATGCTGTAAGGCGGAGAATAACATTTCTTCATTCACACCGGTGTCAAACATATCACTGAAAATAATTACCAGCGATCGTTTGTGAATTACTTCGGCCAGTTGGTGAAGCGCATCTGAAACATTCGATTGTCTTTTTATTTCGGGCCGATGTACCTCCAACATTTTCTCCAGTTCATTGTACATTAACTTTAAATGCAACGGAGAACTTTTGGCAGGAAAATGGTGCTCTATTACATTTGAAAAAGTACTCAAGCCAATAGCGTCCCGCTGACGACGTAATAATTCAGTGAGTGCAGCGGCAGCATGAACGGAAAAGTTGATTTTGTTCAATTGTTTATCGGAAGGTTTACCTTCCTCAAACGGAAAGTACATTGATGAAGAGTGATCGATTACAATCTGACAGCGCAAATTGGTTTCTTCTTCGTAACGCTTAACGAAAAGTTTATCACTTCTGCCGTATAGTTTCCAATCGATATGCCGTGTGCTTTCCCCTGAATTATACAATCGATGTTCAGCAAATTCAACCGAAAAACCATGAAAAGGACTTTTATGAAGTCCGGTGATAAACCCCTCCACCACCTGACGAGCTAACAATTCAAGCCGTGAAAGTTGCTGGATGTTCGCATCTTTAAACGAAGGAAGCATCAAGTTATAAAAATGAAAATTTAAAGTTGTGCGTCGAGCTTTAGAGCAAGTACATTTTTTGGAACTGCACCGACCTGCTTATCTACTTGTTTTCCTCCTTTAAAAAATAAAAGGGTCGGAATACTTCGAATGCCGAATTCGGCTGGCGTTTTCTGATTATGATCTACATTCATTTTTCCAATTATTGCCTTTCCATCGTAATCTTTTGCCAGTTCTTCTACAACCGGACCAACCATACGGCACGGTCCACACCATTCTGCCCAAAAATCAACTAAAACAGGTTTATCGGATTTTAATACAAGTTCTTCAAAGTTGCTGTCTGTAATTTCTATTGCCATATTTTATTTTTTTACAAAAGTAATAAAAAGCCAAAGGTTCTCTTTTAATTTTTCTCCCAAAAATCATTAATAGTTATGAAAGTCAATTAACAAAAGCTCATAATTAAATAGTTTAGCGGTTTTTATCAGCCGATTGCCGCTCACTCACCACTTCAAAAGGAATGGTTAAAGTAGCTCCATAATCATCGGTTAAGGTCAGCAGGTGCTTACCTTTTTCCGGATTTAGTGCCATCTGGTGAATTTGGTTCGTGGAACCAAGGTATATTCCATCTAAATCCCAATACACTATGGCATCCGATTTATGATGCGCTGCCTCAAAAACAGTGCGGCCTTGGTTTCCGTTTAATTCAAGAGGGACAAAAATTTTAGCATTTGTACAAGGATATATCATTTCCATTGATTTTCCGGAAACAATGGAGCAAGATTTTTTCCACACCGGTAGCCTTTGATATAATGGATGATTGCGCATATAATAATACTCAATAACAGGTGGCAAAACGAACCAGCTTTTGTAGGTAATCATATCAGCCGAAGCACAGTTAGCATTTACTCTTTCATCACCTGTAGTATTCAAAGCAATAAGCCTATGATACGGGCATGGTCCGTTGTTTTCTTGATTTCTTGGAACCCATTGCGTTTTTCTATTTTCACAATTTGGTGAACATCGATAACCACTTTCATAACATACTTCAATTTGCTTCATATCACTGCGCGGCATTTTGAACCAGGAATTTCCAGAGACCGGAAGTACATTAAAAATCCGAAACAACAAGGGGGCAGCTGCTGAAATTCCTGTCAACCCCGGCCTGCCTTCACCATCTGCATTTCCTACCCAAACTCCTACAACATATTTATTATTTAACCCGATTGCCCATCCGTCACGAAAACCAAAACTGGTTCCTGTTTTCCATGCAATTTTTTGTCCGGATGCAAGTCTTTGCCAGGAAGCATCAATATCAGGACGGGAAACATCAGCCATCGCTTCAAAGGTGAGATAAATGGAGGCAGCACTTAAAACTCTTGGGAATTTTTCAGTTTCATCTTTACTTTGATTTGCTAAAAGATATTCCGGATTTCGGAATTCATTCACACAATATTTTCCTGTTTTATTAAAAAAAGTAAGCGTTCTCGCCATTGCCGCATAGGCCCCGCACATTTCCATTAATTTTCCTTCTCCCCCCCCTAAAATCAACGACATTCCATAATCAGAGGCGGGTCGATTGAACGAGTGTAAGCCAAGATTTCTAAGTAGGTGATGAAATTTTTCAAGTCCGAATTGCTGCAACATGCGAACGCAAGGAATGTTCAGGGAACGCGATAACGCACGGCTTGCGGGTACAGCACCTTCATAGGTAAGATTAAAATTTTGCGGAGTAAATCCTCCCAGTTGAGTTGGAATGTCAGGCACCAGCATTTCAGGAAGAAGTACACCATCACTCAGCATGCCGGCATATAAAAAGGGCTTCAAAAGACTACCCGTACTTCGTGGTGCAGCAATTACATCAACCTGATTTCCGTGATCTTCATTATTCACCGATTTAGAATTTCCAACATACGCTAACACTGTTCCTTTTTCTATGTCAAGTACTAATGCCGCACAATTGTGTACTTCATTTCCCCTCCATGAAATTGCGTGGTCGTTCACTAACCGTGTAACTTCTTTTTGCAACCCAAACTCAAGTGAACTTGAAATACGTTTGCCCTCGCCATTTTCAGCAATTGAACGATTTAAAAGGTGTGGTGCGGCATTTGGAATTGAAAAGGCTTTTTGCGGTAGTGGCTCCTGAATAGCCAATGAGTATGTTTCTTCGTCGATAATTTTTTTCTCAAAAAGTTTATTCAATAATCGATTTCGTTTTTCTAACAATAATTTTTGATTTTTTCCCGGAAAAATCAAAGCAGGAGCGTTGGGTAACACCGCTAACGTTGCTGATTCGGCCCAACTTAACTGGGCGGGGCTTCTGCCAAAATAACGCCAGGATGCAGCCTCTAAACCAACTATATTAGAACCAAAGGGAGCATGAGTGGCATACAAATCAATTACCTCCTCTTTGGAATAAGTAACAGTCATTCGCATTGCCCATACCATTTCAATGAATTTCTCGAAGTAACTGCGCTTTGGATTATGACGAGCCAGACGAATGACCTGCATGGTCAAAGTGCTTCCTCCGCTCACGCGTTTGCCGGACGAAAAATTTTGCCGTGTTGCACGCATCAATGCAAAAGGATCAACCCCCGGATGACAATAAAAATTTTTATCCTCAAACTGAATAATACATTCTCTGAATTTTTGAGGGACTTTACCGGAGGATGGAAAACGCCATTGCCCGTCTGCCGCAATCCGTGCACTGATTATTTCATTGTTGTTATCGGTCAAAACAGAGGAATACGGGACTGCAAATAAATCGGCAGGTAGGCAAATAATAAAATAGAGAAGAAAAATAAAAAGCAAAAAATAAATTGAAATTCGAAAGGGGTTCTTCTTAAGTTTTAGAACCAATTTTTCGATAGATGAACGAAAATTCATGATAACTTTACCGAATAAAGATAATCAATCGGAAATTCAGTTTTAGCTTCATGGAGGTCAGAGCAAAAAAACATTTAGGACAACATTTCCTGAAAGATGAGCGATATGCTGAGCGAATTGTAAATGCTTTAACAGAAAAAAAAAGTCCAAATCGCGTTATTGAAATTGGTCCGGGAACAGGCGTACTGACACGTTTTTTACTTAACAATGAAAACATTGATTTGCTTGCATTTGATGTAGATATTGAGTCTATTAACTTTCTCCAAAAGCATTACCCGGCACATTCTGAAAAATTTATCCTCCAGGATTTTCTTCAATTTGACCTTAAAAATATCCAACGAAAAAAAATCGACATCATTGGAAATTTCCCGTACAATATTTCATCTCAAATCATGTTCAGGGTTTTAGATTTCCGGAATGAAATTGATGTTGTGGTGGGAATGTTTCAGAAAGAAGTAGCTCAGCGCATCGCTTCACCTCCGGGAAACAAAGAATACGGAATTTTAAGTGTGTTACTTCAGGCTTTTTATTCAATTGAATATCTGTTTACAGTCCCCCCGGGTTCATTTCAGCCACAGCCAAAAGTGAAATCCGGAGTTATCCGGCTAACAAGAAATAAGGTAGAAAAACTGAACTGTGATGAGCAACTGTTTTTCAAAGTAGTTAAAACCGCTTTTAATCAACGTAGGAAAACGCTGCGAAACGCGTTAAAACCTGTTTTAGAAAATAAAATCATTAATAGTTGGCACATGGATAAAAGAGCAGAGCAACTCTCAGTAAAAGATTTTATTGAACTGACGAATTTGGCTCAGCAATAGGTCTGCAAGTAAATTTAGGATATAGTAGTTTACTGATGATTGGGATAACACAGCTCAATATTGTCAATTGCAATACTTAGTATTCTATTACAATTTTTAATGCCTGATTTCTTTTATCATCGAACACCATAAAATAGGTTCCTGGAAATATTTTATAAGTATCTATGGACGTTGTCAACTCATTTACGTGATTCGTTAAAATAACTTTTCCTGTTTCATCATATAAAATAAATGATTTATTAATTAAATCTTTATTTACCTTAATATTTATTTTATCACTAGCCGGATTTGGATAAGATTCAAATTTAAAATTTGAACTCAATTCAGTTACCCCTACAGTTGAGCTCACTGTAAAAGAACCTATCATATTCATACTAACGTGAGGTGTACATTCAAAATTATATACACCAACAACAGCTGGTATATATTGAAAAAAAGTATCGGCAGGTAGTTGCCACATTTGATTGAATGACTGGGCACCTGACGGTATATTTGTAGACGTAATTGTATGCATCATTGTTGGTGGGTCATAGGGTAAAAAATGAATAGTATCTCCTAGTTGTACAGTTAGAGGCGCAGCTAGAATATTTGTTCCGGCGGCCTCATTTATAAAAATATAATAACCTGACCAAACTAAAATTTTATGGGTGGTAGCAAAAATATTTACTGCTAATAAAAGTCCAATAAATATTAAGGTAAACTTTTTAGTATTGATGTAGTGCTTCATGTTTGTTTTTTTAAATTAGTTTAAAAGTAATTTAAATACTGATGCATGACTCAGCTACAACGGAATATTTCCGTGCTTTTTACGTGGACCTTGCTCCGCTTTATTTTGCAACATCTCAAATGCACGTATTAATTTAATTCGGGTTTCAGATGGTTTTATTACTTCGTCAATAAATCCGCGCTCTGCTGCGCGGTAGGGATTTGCAAATAAGTTCAGGTATTCTTCTTCTTTTTCCTTCCACTTTTTAGCAGGATCAGAAGACTTTGAAATTTCATTTTTAAAAATAATTTCCGCAGCTCCTTTCGCCCCCATTACAGCAATCTCTGCGCAGGGCCAGGCATAATTCATATCGGC
>OMJH01000183.1 GCA_900299295.1 Bacteroidota bacterium | reverse complement strand
CCGCTTCCTTTTTATCCTTAATCGCAAAGGTGGTATTATTCAATGTTGTTAAATTGAAGGAAATATTATCCGTTAAATTTTCTGACTTCCCGTTCTGAACTTTCACCAATTTTACTTTATAGGTTCCGGGAATAGCGAGTGGTCCGATATCCTCTCCTTCGTAAGGATTATCCGGGTTGGGTTCGTAAAAAGAAACAGCTGAGGTAAGCTCATGACGCCCGTTCCAGGTAACACGATACATTCCTTTTTTCGCTGATTGTTTCATCTGGCGAATCACATTACCCGATTCATCACTGATAACCAGCAACACATAAGGATCTTCTTCGCGGTCTTCCATACGAATCGAATCCGGTGTCGGATAATAAACCGGCTGATTATTTTTTATGCGTTCACTTTCCTTTTCCTGACGCAATTCCTTTATGGTTTTGAGATCATCTTTTAAATAATACGTAAATGTTGCTCCGATCGGAGGATTGTCTGTTTGAAAAAAAGAAGCACCCTGAAATGATTTTCCTTTATGTCCGTACGGGTAGGAGGGAAGAAATACAATTCCATCTTTTACCGGGAAGATTTTTGCGGGAGCATCGAGGTCTTCGCGTTTTATTTTTTGCAGTGATGAATAATCATCCAGCACATAAAATCCTCTTCCGAAAGTGGCAACCACTAAATCATTTTCATGTTTTTGAATGGCAATGTCGCGCACACTCGTCATCGGCATTCCATTCATGAATTTCATCCAGTTTTTTCCTCCATCTAATGTCATATAGATGCCAAATTCGGTTCCGCAAAACAATAAATTCGGATTGATATGATCTTCAGTTATGCAGTAAACACTTCCGCGCACAGTTAAATTTGATGAAATGCTTGTCCATGTTTTTCCTTTGTCTGAGCTCTTCAGCAAATAAGGTTTGAAATCGCCCATGCGTAAATTATTGAAGGCAGCGTAAACAACATGCTCATCGTGTTGCGATGCGGTTATATATTGCACCAGTGTTTGATCCGGCACGCCTGGAAACGAAGACACTTTACTCCACTGATTTCCATCTTGCGTAACCTGAATCAACCCATCATCCGTTCCTGCATAAATCAACTTCTCGTTTTTTGGTGATTCAGCAAGTGAAACAATGTTTCCGTAAATGGAAGTACTTTGGTTTTTTGCAACTGCGTCCATACTCCACACTTTTCCCATCACCGGAAGTTTATTTCGATCTAAACCACGACTTAAATCTCCGCTGATGATTGTCCAGGTATTTCCATAATCATCGGAACGATAAACGCGCTGTGAAGCGAAGTACAAACGCTTATTTGAAAAATTACTGATCAAGAGGGGAGCATCCCAGTTAAATCGGTTGGCAGCTTCACCCGTTTTTTCTACCGGACGAATATCGATTGCTTCGCCGCTGCGTTTATCGTAACGTACCAAACCTCCGTACTGCGATTCCGAGTACACAATATTGGGATCGATAGGATCAACGACGGTTTTAAATCCGTCTCCGCCGGTAGTTACATACCAATCAGCGTTGGTGATTCCGGTTGCACTGATGGTACGTGAGGGTCCGCCCAGCGTATTGTTGTCCTGCGTTCCTCCGTATATGTTGTAAAACGGAAGTGAATTATCAACCCACACGCGATAAAATTGCGTAAGCGGTAAATTTGTTTTGAATTGCCAGGTGGCAGCAGCGTCATAGGTTTCATATAAACCTCCGTCACAACCCATCAGCATGTGGCGTGTGTTTTTCGGGTCAACGTAAATGGCGTGATTATCGACGTGTTTGTTGCGTTCTCCCAAACCGGAGAAATTTTTACCGCCATCAACACTTACCTGCGCCCAGGTATCCATTGAAAAAACTTTGTCGGTATGAATCGGGTCGCAAAAAATTTCCTGATAATAATTTCCGGCCGTTGACCACGAAGATCTTTTTTCCCAGCTGGCGCCACGATCGGTGCTTCTGTAAAATCCTTTGTCATCGTCATTTGCTTCAATGATTGCGTAAACAACATCCGTGTTCGAAGGCGCTAGTGCTAAACCAATACGACCTACATCACCGGAGGGTAAACCATTCGAAAGTTTATTCCAGGTTGTGCCTCCGTCAGTGCTTTTGTAAATGGCGGATTCCGGTCCTCCGCTGATGTAAGTCCATTCGTGTCTTCTTCTTTGATGCGCTGCTGCATAAATGATGTTGGTGTGATTGGGGTCGATGATGACTTCGTTGAAACCTGTATTTTCTGAAACGTAGAAAACCTGTTTCCAGGTTTTGCCGCCGTCACTCGTTTTGTAAATGCCGCGTTCACCGCCCGGGCTCCACAACGGACCGTATGCCGCAACAAATACAACGTCGCTGTTACTGGGGTCGATGGCAATTTTACCAATGTGTTCTGATTTTTCAAGGCCGCATTTTTTCCAGGTTTTTCCTCCGTCTTCAGATTTATAAATTCCATCGCCGTAGGCAACGCTGCGCTGATTGTTGTTTTCTCCCGTTCCTGCCCAAATTACATTTGGGTTATTGGGGTCAAGTGCAAGACAGCCGATAGAGTAGGAGCCCT
>OMJH01000182.1 GCA_900299295.1 Bacteroidota bacterium | reverse complement strand
TATCAATTGCGCCGGATATGAAGACAAGGCCTTTGTAAACGAAATTATTGCTAAAGGAAAATTGCTTGAAGAAAGCGCACTTCGAAAGGAAGCTGAAATACTTAAAATTGTTAACGAGAAAATTGGAAACTGAAAATTCAAACGTAGAAAATCACGATTACCTTCAGTATCGTTTTTATGTAAACCCTGTGAACCCCGGCAATGAAATACTGATTGCAATTTTGGGTGAGCAAGGATTTGAGAGTTTCGAAGAAAACAACGATGGATTTGCTGCTTTCATAAAATCGGATGAACTGCAAAACACTCAACTTCTGATTCCTGATTCAATAGAGGGCATTGAATTTTCATTTACAAAAACAATAATTCCCAAACAAAATTGGAATGAAACCTGGGAAAAAAATTTTCATCCCGTTGATGTCGAAGGTTTGATTTGTATACGTGCACATTTTCATGCACCCCCACCGTCCGGCACGCTTGACATTGTCATCACACCTAAAATGTCGTTCGGCACGGGCCATCACGATACAACCTGGCTGATGAGCCGTTATTTGTTTGATGAATCACTTAACGGGAAACGCGTGCTGGATATGGGATGCGGCACCGCTGTGCTCGCCATCATAGCTGCAAAAAAAGGAGCAAAGACTGTTATGGGGATTGACATTGATGAGTGGAGCATTGACAACGCCATTGAAAATTGTAAACTTAACAAGGAAAGCGGAATTTTGATAAAAAAAGGTGATGCAGGTACTCTCGGAAATGAAAAATTCGAGATAATCCTCGCCAACATAAACCGCAATGTTTTGCTGCGTGATATTTCATTTTATTCGAAAGTATTGGAAGAAGGTGGGAAACTTTATTTGAGTGGGTTTTTCGAAAGGGATTTTGAGCGACTGGGAGAAGAGGCAAAAAAGGCAGGACTTCAACAAGTAAGCTCCGCCGTAAGAAATGAATGGGGCCTTTTAATTTTTGAGAAAGCGGATAAATAATTCGATTTTTCTGAGTTTAGCTTAAAATTGGCCTTTTGTATTTGCGGAATTCAAAATATGTATTATTTTTGCCTCCCATTTCGAAAGTATATTTCGGAATACGGACCGGTAGTTCAGCTGGTTAGAATGCCGCCCTGTCACGGCGGAGGTCGCGGGTTCGAGTCCCGTCCGGTCCGCAAAAAACCTGTAAGTTTAAAATTTACAGGTTTTTTTGTTTTATAAAGTGTCAATTACCTTTTCATTTTAATTCAGCAAAAGCGTAGTAAAGGTCGAAAGATTCGAATTGGAATTCAGATTGAAAATCATTATGGGTTGTTACTTTTTATCTAAAACCATAGAAAGACTGATGTTTTTTTCAAAAAAAGGTATAAATGAAAAAAGCCGTGCTTACAGTAAAGTTCGTGCACCTAATTAAATGCGTATAAATCATAAAAAAAATCCATCAACGATGGTCCGGATAAAAAAATACTCACTAAAGAAGTAGAATAATGTTGTTCCATAATATAGTTCAAAGGATGAATTAATTTAGTTTTGAGAAAAATTAGCTAGTGAAACAATAAGGGAACGGTTACGAAAAGACAAAAAAGAATTTTAAAGGAATACCTCTTAAAATCTATCCTCCGGACAAATAAATTAAGCATCGCCAAAAAATTAAATCCCCTATTTTCATCAGGGCTTTTTTATTTTCAAAAATTTAACGATTAAAACCAATATGTTCTACTCTAAACCAGTAAAATCAAAAAAATTAAAGTGTAATAAATTGAAATGAAAATTATGAGACGATTGATTAACCAATGGAAGTTAAAGTATTTTCTTGTTATACCGGTAAAATAAAAACCGACTAGGTTAAGTAATTCTAAACGGAATTCGCTGGAAGTAGATACTAAGGTGTAACAAAAACTTTTTCGCAGGTACCATCATCATACTGGTAAATGACGATTTGATTTTCTGTTGTTTGAATAGGTATTCCAAATAAGTTTTTAATAGAAACGAGTTTCCTTTTATGAATTGTGTTATTCTCAAGAACGCCAAGAACAGAACAGTCGGCTACGAAAGTAATAGCAGTACCACTATTTAAAACTTGGTTTATGCATTGCGGAGTTTGAGGTGGAAACGGAGGCTGGCTTGCACCTACATACAAACAAACCGTTAGATTAATGGGATAAACAGTATCGTTAATTACGTAGTGATGTACCGTTTGAAATCCTAAAGTATCTATTGAACTAAGGGTCATGTTTCCCGCGCCATTAGGTCCGGAATAAGTATCCGTTAAACCATAGGGACAATTTCCCTGATTAATAACGAAAATATCCACATTTGTTTGCGCAGATAATGTGAAAAAAAAGAGTAAAAATACGAAGGGGAAAAAAAATTTCATTTTGTGAGTTTTAATCTATGTAAATATAAAAAATATACTAATCTATCTGACAAGTATTTTTGAAACACAACATAAAACGGACGCAAAACGGAAATCTGAATTCGTGAATCAAGCTACGAAAATCAATCTATTCTTGTTTGGTCATGGTACAATTACATAGGAGGTATTTCCAACTACTTTGATGACTTGCGCAGATTCTCCATAAATTTCTGACTTCCAGTAATTGGTATGCACAGTGCCAAACATCGCAAGAATCCGATTATCGGATGGTGATCCATGCCAATCTGACCAGTTATCATTTTTCCGACTCACATCTCGGATTTTATATTGCGTACTGTCAGGAGTTTGTTTTAATGTCCATGGTTGCTTTCCGTACCTGCGTTCAGGGTTGCCAATGAGCACAAAGGATAACTCATTGGAAGGCGGAGCATCGGGTAAATGCGCGAAACGACGTAGCCAGGTTCCGGCAACCTGAGCACCCTGACTGTAACCAAAAACAATTTTTGGTCCGGGAGTAGTTCGAATGAGTTGATCTAATTTAGTTGCACCTATGTAAATAGAACCCTTTGGATTGTCACCCGCGGAAGGATCAAGCATTGCCGGATAGTTTACCTGCTTTTGATAGTGACCCGCACTAACAGCAAATCCATTACATACTGCTTTCATGTAATTCGTTGAGCGATCAATGCCAATATCCAATCCGCATAGCGTTAAAACAGCAGTATCAGTCGTTGAAGCATCAGCAATTTTCTTTTCTAAAGAGGAACTTTTAATTTCTTTTGCACAAAAAAATGAAAGGAAAAATAAGGGGAGAAAAGTGATAAAAAAAATAAACTTAAGATTCATTGGGTTAAAAAACTATCTTAATTTTTTATTTGAATAAAAATTGACGAATATATTACAATTCAACTCGATATTTTTTGCAAGACCTCCGAATCAATTACTAATTGATTCGTTTAAACGGTAAAATTTCAATCTAGGTTTTTATCAAGGCTTTCTTTTTAAAAAATTCAGATTGATTAATTTGAATTTCTAAACATGATGGCTATTTATTTTTTGCCTCCGTTGCCTTTTTTGATTTCAACTTTTCCTGCTCCACGTGGTACTCCGGAATCAGGAGTTGGATTATTGTTATTTTGATTTGTATCTTTTTTATTATTTCCTCCTGATTGTTGATTGTTTTTTGGATTCGGAAGAGTAATTACGCCTTGCTTTCTACCGCCATTATTGCCGCCCGAATTGCCTTTTCCTCCTCCACCCTGATTTCCATTTCCATTGTTGTTCCCATTTCCGGTTCCTGAATTTGAATTTCCATTTTCAATTCCTCCGCCCGAATTCGTTCCGGAGTTGCCCGAACTATTGTTTCCGTTGTTATTTGAATTGCCATTTTCATTATTATTTGATGTATTGCCTCCTGAATTATTTAAATTGTTACACCAATCGCCTAATACATCACCGTGTGCCTGATGCGATGGCCACTGACTTTGGGGAATAGTAAGCGACTGAGGATTAGAAGTGGTCCCCGGATCATAATGACATATGGTGATCATTGGATCATTTTGTCCGCCACTACTACTTTCATTGCTTCCATTAGAATTTCCACCGCCATTGTTGTTTTCGTTTCCGGAAGTGTTGCCGTTTCCTGAATTACTTCCATTGGAATTTCCACTACCATTGTTGTTTTCATTACCGGAAGTGTTGCCGTTTCCTGAATTACTTCCATTGGAATTTCCACTACCGCTATTTTCATT
>OMJH01000181.1 GCA_900299295.1 Bacteroidota bacterium | reverse complement strand
TAACTCGCTTATAGCCGCACCTTTTACTTCCAAAGTTTCGCACTGTATTCCAAATCATACCAAAATGCGAACTTCTTATTTCGTGCTGTTCTGAGAGTTTTCACGGGTTATTTTCAGTATTAAAATTTCTTATTCTTTTACCAGGCGCTTGGTTACTTTTCTTCCACCACCACTTATCTCAAGTAAATAAATACCATTCTGCAATCCTTCAACATTCATTTGTAATTTATTTTCTGAAGTGGAATACGTACTGATTGTTTTTCCCATTATGTCCGTCAGGCGAACGAAATCTACCTGCGACTTTGCTTCCCAGGTTAAGGTCACTGCATCATGTCCGGGATTCGGATATAAAGTAAATTCGCGCGCCCACTCGTTTTCATTGATCGCTAAAACAATGTTCACGGAATTTGACGTATAGGTACACCCGAACTCATCGGTAACCACAACATGGTATGCGTCTTCGAGCGTGGCAACATAAAATGAATTGGTTGCGCCGGCAATCGGGCCCGTTGAATTATACCACTGAAAAGTATTTGAAGTTGTATCTGTTGTTGATAAAACATTATTGTTTACCGTGATCGGTGCCGCAGCTCCGGAGCAATAAATTGCAGTAACGGTATCTGAAAACGCAACACAACCGGAAGCGTTGATCGCTACCACAAAATAATCACCGGACAAGGTTACGGTGTAGGTTGGTGTAGTGCCGCCCGATATCGGACTGTTGTTGAAATACCATTGTAATGTGTAAGCGGTGGTGTCTGTGCTCAACACATGATTCAGCGAATCAAAAACGATGTTGGGTGTTCCGGGATATCCGTTTACGTGGACTGTATCAACAGAAATTACGCTTGGTGCCGGAGGAATTACAACGTGATTGATGGTGTAATTTACTACAGCATCATTTCCTGCAGCGCAACCGTTGCACCCGTTCAGGTTCATGGCGTGCGAACCAATGAAATCATTTCCACCATAAACAAATTCGTAATTGTCTTCATCCCACACTTCCATAACATACGTGTTTGCCGGATTTAAATTCAAACTGAGATTCCAGGTTGGAGGCGTTCCATCATCCTGAACATAATTTGAACTGTAGATGGTGTTACCGTTTTCTTTAATAATAAAATAAGGATCAGGATTTCCTTCAGTAGGATAGCCCCAGCTCCACGCGTTTTGAACAGTAATGTTTACGCTGGTCAGTGTATATACATTTGTTGTTGTCGTGTCCGAATAAGCGGTGTAGTTCACTACGTAATCTCCCTGTGCCGTGTAAATCTGCGGAGCAGGATTTTCGGCAGTACTGATGTTGCCGTTTCCGAAATTCCAGGAATAAGCCAAAAGCCCGGGATTGTTGTTCGTGAAGTTTACGGTTACCGGCAGACATCCGTTTGCACCAAGCATGCTGAACCCATTATTGGAAACACTCACGTTGCTCGGAAGAATTTCCATGTAAATCTGAAACGTGACGGGCACACCTTGTATAATACTTAAGTCGGCAATAACAGTAACATCGATATTGTATTGTCCCGCAAGAAGCGGCGTGCCGTACACATTCACACAACCGTACTGACTTACCTGCGGATTGTAGTTGCATCCGTTGGCTACGTTGTTGCATTGCCAGTTCAGGCCAACGGGCAGACTTACGGATAAAATATGAAAGTTGGTGAACGGATAACCCATTGTATCCAACGGCATCACAAAGGTGATGTCCTGGCTATATGACTGTCCGACGTAGCCAATTGGAAGCGTGTCAGGATAAAGACCCGGCGCTGTGTAGCTTGTATTGATGGTACACTGTGATTTTGCGAAACCGGCAAAAAAGAGGAAAAATAAAATAACGTAGATTTTTTTCATGGGGGTAATTTTTTTAGGCAGTATAAATTTAGAAGATTTTATTAAATCGGGAAAAAATCCCCGATTTGGGAACAAATGGTGGGAAAAAAATCGAAGATGTTTTTTTAACCGACTGAGGCTGAGGGTTTTTTAATACAGAACGGAATTAGTTTTTTCGGCACGAAATTGTGTTGCGAAATTTGCCCGTATACAATATAAAAACCGGAGGGGATTGTTAAACTTAATTCAGGCATAGTAGGGAGAGTGATTGGTGCTGAGGGAAGAATACAAGCTGTTAAAGACGGGGACAGAATGGTTGTTGAGTTTCAACATGGGATTGACAATTTCTTCCTGTTATTTTTTTATGAAACGTAAAATTTTTTTGATTGTTAGTATTGCCGTAATGTCGTTGCGACTATTGTCGCAATCGGGGATTCCTGAAATTGTTTTGCAAAAGGCAGTTGCACTGATTGATAAACAGCCCGCAGTATGGCATATACAACAGGGCGTTTATTCGTTGGAATATTCTGAGGAAGGGCAGTTTAAAATAGTTGGCTGGAATGGAATCGGGGAGGAATTGTTTGCGGAACAACAAATCGAATCTTCTGGTTTGCCTGTGCTTGCATGCAGTTATATTATAAAAAATTATCCGCAGATTAAAATTGCTCGCGTTTTTTTACGCAGAGAAAATAAACGCGGAAATATATTATTTCACGTGGAAGTAAGCGAGGTGGATCTGTTTTTTGATGAGCTCGGAAACTATACTGGCGGCAGCATGAAGGCGAAAAGGAAAATAATAGCAGCGTAGTTTCACTTGTTTGCTGGAGCGAGATATTTTTCACCAAAAAAAGTGACATAATCGTCAAACTTTTTTTGTTGAATCATTTTCTGAAAATTTTCCTGACTGGCAACAACAATCGTACATTTACTTTTTGCGAGGGCGGCACCATCAAAGGGTTCGTTGTTTTCTTCCAGGGAATCAAAGTAATTCATGGCTTCCTCCTTATTCTTGAATTTTTGAACGAATGCCAGACCCTGATCTTGGTATTGTACGGAGCTTACTTCAAGGTTAGCGTTGCTGAAGAATTTTCCGTTGAAATCAGACAGCTTTGCCTTAAATGAGTTTTCTCCGTTGAATGCTTTCGGTAAAAGGCAAACCCAAAAGTGTTCGGCCTCTGCATTAAAGGAAAAGAATTCAGGTACATTGTTTTGAGATGAACCGGCATTCGGGTTTTTAAATTGACGCAGCGCATCAAGGTATTCCTGCGCTTTTGTTTTAATTGGAACATCCGAGGAGAATTTTGCGATGACTGTTGTTAAAGCACTTTCGAGTGAATCGGGTCCTTGTAGCTTGCCGATGCACATCGCGCGTACCAGCGCAAACTTCGCGGTGTAATCATTCTTCCCGAATTTTTTAATCCCCTCTTCGCATTTGTCAAACGCTTCGCGCGCTTTGCCCGCAGTGTATAAATCATACGTGTTGGAATAAAATAATTCAACCTCGCCTTTTTTCGCATTCACTGTGTTTTGGAAGTCGGGATCCTGAAGAATCTTTGTGTAATCACTTTCAGGATAATTCTTCGTTAGCAATTGTTTGTAAGTCTCTGCCTTTTGTGTGTTTTTTTCTTGAATGCACATACGGTAACACTGGTACCATGAATTCGCTTCGTATTTATTTTTCGGGAAGCGTTTATTCATGTCGTCAAACGCGGCAATGGCTTTTTGTCGGTTGTTTAATGCTTCGCGATAAATTGATCCCAACAAGAAATAAGCCTCAAGAATTTTTTCATTACTTTTTTCAATTTTTTCTTCTGTCAGGGGTAATTGCTGAAGATAAAATTCGGGTTTTTTCTTGTCGTTCGTTTTGGCGATGGTGGTGTCGCTTGTGCCGGATGTGGTATCCGAAACACCTCCTTCAATTGAAAGGGATTCGGTTGAGCTTTGTTTGTTGGCGCGCCTCCAGTTGTCTTCAAGTTTTCTGTTTCCGAATTTTTTGATGAACTCATTAATCCCAAAGGCCTTTGTTTGTTGATTGTACATATACCATTCCCCGGTTCCCAGCGTTGGCGTTACGGGCTGATTGTTCTGTAAATTATTAAGATCTCCGCCTCCGGCATTTTGTTCTTTCAATTTTTCCAGTTCCTCTTTTTTGCGCTCCTCTTCAATCTCTATTTTCTTGATCATTTTCGCGATGAGTTTCATCCGGGAAACGGAATCCATTTTGGCAACCCGCTGTAAACTATCTTCGGTTTGAATAATGGTTAGGTTGGAAATGAGGTTGCTGAGGTTTTTTTGTTTGTTGAGGATGGTTTCGTAATCGGGATGTTTTTTGTCGAGAACCGCAACGGCGCTGTCGTAATATGCGCTGGCATCTTCGTAAATTGTTTTATCAAAAGAATTATCGGCGAGCTTTAAATAGGAGGCTGCTTTTTGATTGTTATTGTTTACACTGCTCTGTGCTGATTTTTTGTAATACACCATCGCCTGATCGATACGCTTTTCCTTCTCCTCCATTTCGCCAAGCGTATAGTAAATTACGTCAAGGTATTCCAGGTTTTTAATGTCTTTTGCCATTTTCAGTAATTCCTGTTTAACGCCTTTTCGTTTTTGATCTTTGCTGTCGTATAAGCGCGCACGTTTTATTTTGGCGTTAAACACCATTTCATAAGATGGTTTAAGCCCAATGCATTTATTATACTCTTTTATTGCATTTTTAAAATCCTTTTTGCTTTCCAGAATTTGCGCAAGAATAAACGTGTATCTTGCCTTTTTCTTTCGGTTTTTTGTTAGTGAAATTGCGCTCTCCAGTTCTTTTGCCGCCTCATCCCACAAGTGTTGTTTGATGTAAAAGTCTGCAATCAGAATGGCAAGTTCTTTTTTGTATTCTTTCGGAAAGTTTTTGTCATTCTTCAACGCGGCGATAATAGGTTCGGATTGCGACAGAGTTCCGATTTCGTTATATGTTCTGATTAGCCAGAGTTTAGCTTCATAGCGTTGTTTGCTTTTATAGGATTTTGCAACGTAATCAAAGATCTCGACTCCCGAAAAAAATTCACGCTTGTAAAAATGTGCCTGACCAATCACAATCCAATTGTCGTCAATCCACTTTACCGCCCCGAATATCTCCTGCTTTGTTTTTTTGTCCTGAATGGCGTGCCGCTGAATAACAAGCGAAGATTTTTTAATGGCCTTATCCATTTCAGGATAGATGGTTTTGGAGGACACATTGTCCGGGTAAATGAACAAGGGAAGGATTTTATTGTAATCCTCTTTGTGTCCCTGTTCAATTTTATAGACGCCATCTTTAATGCTTTCCGTTGCCCAGTAATATCCGTTGTAATGTGATGTGAGATTATGAAAAGCGCGCGTTACTACTGTATTTTTTTTATTACTGCAGCCTTGAAAAAGTGCAAAAGCAAGTCCGAAAACGATGAACTGTGTAAATTTAAAATGCTTTTTATCCACGCGAGGCAATGTATCTTGCTGTTTAAGAAATGTGCTGAACCGCTTTAAACGCGGGAAACTCAAAAATAGTATTAAAAAACGAAAAAATCTGCCTTGGTTTTTGTTTTAAACGCCTGAAATCACTAGCGGATTGTGTTTTTTTTCGATATTTATCCTGTTTCTCTGTGTAAATGGCTGAAAAGGAAAAGAAAATTAAGTGGATAGAACGCTTTTGGCACAAGTACCGACTTGTTGTTCTCAACGATGATACCTTTGAGGAAAATTTTTCTCTTCGTCTAAAGCCAATCGGGCTCTTGGTTTTATTGACCGGTATTACCATTTTCATGACGGTTTTGGTAATTAGTTTGGTTGCCTTTACACCGCTTCGCGAATACATCCCTGGTTATGGCGATGTTGCCCTGAAAGATTCTTTGGTAAGCATGTACCAGCGAACCGAACAACTGGAAGAATCGATAAGCTCCCGCGACTGGTATATTCAAAACATTTCGGACGTACTTCAGGGAAAAACGCAAGGCAAACCGAATCGGCCACGAAAAGATTCTGCCATCGACTATAAAAACCTCGCAATTATTGCCGGGAAAGAAGATTCCGCTTTGCGAAACGAAATAGAATCACGCGATAAATTTTCATTAAGTTTAACGGATAAATCTAAACCGGTCAGCAGCATTTCTACTTTTTTCTTTTTTTCTCCGGTGAAGGGAATAATAACCAGCTCGTTTAATCTTGCGCAGGGTCATTACGGCGTGGATATTACCGCCCGAGAAAATGAAATAATTAAATCAACACTCGACGGCACCGTGGTTTTTTCCGGATTTACAAGCTCGGACGGATACGTCATTCAGGTTCAGCACAACAACAACCTTGTCAGCATTTACAAACATAACTCTGATTTAACCAAGAAAACAGGTGACTATGTAAAAGCAGGCGATCCCGTTGCTATTATTGGAAACACCGGGGAGACAAGTAACGGGACCCATCTGCATTTTGAGCTTTGGTATAACGGAATTCCTGTTAATCCGCAGGATTACGTGGTGTTTTAGCCAACTAATTCACCGCCCTTTTCGGCTGAATTTCCCTACTTTTGCCGGTAATTATTTTTTATGTTACGAACACACACTTGTGGTGAATTGCGAAAAGCTGACAGCGGAAAAGATGTATATATCTGCGGATGGGTTCAGGGCGTACGTGATAAAGGATCCTTGTTATGGATTGATGTGAGAGACCGTTATGGAATAACACAGGTTACTGTTGAAACGGAAAAAGCGGATGCGGCAATTGTTGATGTCGCGCGCTCCCTTGGTCGTGAGTTTGTAGTGTCTGTTTCGGGAAAAGTGAACGAGCGCTATTCAAAAACCGACAAGATTGCAACCGGGGAAATAGAAATTTATCCTGATAAAATTACAATACTGAATAAAGCGGCCATCCCCCCTTTTACCATAGAGGAAAATACCGACGGAGGAGATGAATTGCGCATGAAATACCGGTATCTCGATTTACGCCGTGAATCTGTTCGGAAAAATCTTGAGCTCCGCCATCGTTTAGCCATCGAAACAAGAAATTATCTCGATTCGCAGCATTTTCTGGAAGTAGAAACACCGGTTCTTATTAAATCAACTCCCGAAGGAGCGCGCGATTTTGTTGTGCCAAGCCGCATGCATCCAGGACAGTATTACGCACTTCCTCAATCGCCGCAAACCTTCAAACAGTTGTTGATGGTGAGTGGATTTGACAGGTACTACCAAATTGTGAAATGTTTTCGTGATGAAGATTTGCGTGCTGATCGCCAGCCTGAATTCACACAGATCGACTGTGAAATGAGTTTTGTTGAACGCGAAGATATTTTGAACACGTTCGAAGGACTGATTCGCCATCTTTTCAAGTCGGTAAAAGGGATTGATATTCCTGCCTTGCCGCGCATGTCGTACGAACACGCGATGCGCTACTATGGAAACGACAAACCGGATACGCGATTTGAAATGCACATTACTGAAATGAAGTCGTTGGATACAGTATCAGTTTTTTCTGCCGGATTCAAAGTATTCGATGATGCGGAATTGGTAGCCGGCATATGTGTAAAGGGTTGTGCAAATTATACGCGCAAACAGCTGGATGAACTAACTGAATTCGTGAAGCGTCCGCAAATCAGCGCCAGCGGTTTAGTTTATGTGCGTTGCAACGAAGACGGCACTGTAAAGTCATCAGTTGATAAATTTTTCGGCGAAGAGGAATTAAAAAAATGGGCTGTTCATTTTCAGGCAGCGTCCGGCGATTTGATTCTCATCCTTGCCGGGCCAGAAGAAAAAACGAGAAAGGCCTTAAGTGAATTGCGTCTCGAAATGGGAACGCGTTTGGGTTATCGCGATAAAAACAAATTCTCTTGTTTATGGGTGATTGATTTTCCATTATTAGAGTGGAATGAAGGAGATCCCAATCTTCCTGAATCGATGCGCGGCAGGTGGGTAGCAAAACACCATCCCTTTACCTCTCCTTCAAAAGAGGATGTAACTATCGTTCAACAAATGGCGGCAGAAAAACGAGGAGAAAGTCTTGCAAAACGTAATTCCGGAATGGAATTTCGTGTGCCCAATGCTAATGCATATGATATGGTGATTAACGGTGTTGAGGTAGGCGGCGGCTCCATACGAATTCACGATAAGGAATTACAGCAAAACATGTTTACCGTTTTAGGGTTTACACCGGAGGAGGCGGAAAAGCAATTTGGATTTTTGCTGAATGCTTTTGAATACGGCGCTCCGCCTCACGGAGGTATTGCGTTTGGATTTGACCGTTTGTGCAGTTTATTTGGCGGCGCAGATTCCATTCGTGATTTTATTGCCTTTCCAAAAAACAACTCCGGCCGCGACGTTATGATTGATTCGCCCTCCGAAATCAGCGACGAACAAAAAGGCGAGTTGTTCATTCAGAATGCGACCACCGAAAAGAAATAGCTTTCACCTTTACTTTCTTACCCTCTGGCGAATTTTTTCTACAATGGAATAAATTGATATTATTTTTTGTGTAGGGAGGTTTGTGGGATGAGGCGGTTTTTTTTTTTTTTTTTTTTTTGTTTTGTGTTGGTAATAGATGTTTGTAATGCACAACCAAATTTTTTGTGGGCGGGTCAGTTGGGTGATGGCCGCGCGATTTTGCTGGGCGAAGCACCGGCGCCAGACTCGCCGACGGGCAGCATGGAGCTACAACTCAAAGGCGCCGGCAAGAC
>OMJH01000180.1 GCA_900299295.1 Bacteroidota bacterium | reverse complement strand
TCGCGCAGGTGTTCATCCATTTTGGCAATGCCCGGAAAATGTGCCCATTTCTGGAAACCTTCGCTTAAAAATAATTTCATGCTAGCCGAATTGTGAGCAAAAACAAACGCAAGTAGATTACTGATTCCCAGTTGCGGTGCCATTTTTTCTGCGTATTGAATACCGATACGACCGATTCCTTTGCCCTGATATTCGGTTTCCAGATAAATGCTGACTTCTGCAGTTCCCTGGTAAGCTGGTCGACCATAAAAGGAAGTATAACTCAGCCAACCGGCATAATTCCCATCAAATTGAATCAGCAGTATCGGACGTGTTCCCGGGTTATGAGTGTTGAACCACTCTTTTTTACTTTCAACGCTAACCGGTTCAAGGTCGGCTGTGGCCATACGGCCCGGAATGGATAAGTTATAGGTATTGACAATTAATTCAAGGTCTTTTTGTTGCGCCGTTATAAATTCAATATGCTGACTCATTTTGCAAAATTTTAAAATATGGATTGAATCGCATTATCAATTGGTAACAATTTTTTCTTTACTGCCTCACCTAACATTAGCTCAACAGCGGCGGTTCCAATTTTCCCAAGGTCAAGGCTGAATTCATTCACATAAAGGCCGATGTGTTGTTGAATAACTTCATTTTGCATTTCTTGCGCGTGCATTTTTACGAACTCTCCGGATGCCTCCGGATGTTGAAACGCGTACTCAACGCTGTTACGAATTAACTTTTCAATTGCAGCGATTAATTTATGATCAAATTTTCGCTTAATCGCTATACAGCCTAAAGGAATGGGCGATTGAATCATGCTTTCCCAATATTCGCCCAGATCCATAATTTTAATTAATCCTTTTTGCTGATATGTAAAACGATTTTCATGAATGATTAGTCCTGCATCAACTTGTCCATCTATTACGGCTTGTTCAATTTCAGAAAAAAGCATTTCGGTTTTTTGTTGCGCCGAAGGAAAGGCAATTGACAATAAAAAATTTGCGGTGGTGTATTTGCCGGGAATAGCAATTTTCAGTTTTTTTTGCCGGAGTTCTTCAGAAGAAATTTCTTTTTTGGAAATCAACAATGGTCCGCAGTTGAAACCTAAAGCCGAACCTGAACGAAGTAGCGCATACTGATCTAAGACATGAAAAAAAGCGAAGTAACTGAGTTTGGTGATATCGAGTTGTTGTTGGAAGGCATTTTTATTCAATGCCTCTACATCAAGCATTACCGGAACGAAATTCAATCCGAGTGTGTCGATTTTCTGATGAACCAATGCGTCAAAAATGAAGCAATCGTTCGGACAAGGACTGAATCCAATCGTTAAGTTCATACAAGTTCAGGTATTAGTTTTAGTAAAAACTGATTAAGCCTATCGATAGCCAGAGGGATATCCCAAGACGAGCGGTTGCGCCGCTCAATTTTATTCGACACCGAACGTATTTGAATACTTGGGATGTTTTCTTTCATACAGACAAGTGAAAATGCAGCTCCCTCCATGGTTTCAATTTCGGGTTGAAGACGCGCATGAAGCAACTGAATGTTTTTATCATTTCCATGCACACGGTTTACGGTAATAGCACGAACAAATGGAAGGCAACTTAATGCCGCACTAGTAATTTGATTTCCTGAATTGTCTTTTACCATTGAGGTTCCAAGGCCTAACTCTTCAATAGTAATAAAATTATCTCCATCCTCTGCGCCCATTTCTGAAAAAAAATCTTCCCGCACGCGAACAACCGAACCTTTATCGTATTTTTCTGAAAAACTTCCGGCAATTCCTGCATTTAATGCGATGTGTGGCGGGAAGTTTACAATATGTTTCGTTACATGGTAGGTGGTATTCACCATTCCAACTCCGGTGAGCAGCACAGTCAGTGAAAAATTTTCATTACGGATTTCAATCGGCTTTCCGATCAGCTCTTCGTACGCGTTGAAATGACGAAGCAAAGGAGAAATTTCACCTGCGGTGGCAGCGACCAATAAAATATTTTTCACTTTGCAAAGATACGTTTTCAGTGTTGATTGTTGATTTAGCTCAGGCAAAATACGATTTCAAAAATTTTTAAATCCGTATATTTGAGTAATTAAATTTTTGCAACATGATTTACATTACACGCAGGGAACGTTTCAACGCAGCACATCGCGTTAGTCGTGAGGAATGGAGTGATGAAAAGAATTATGAGGTGTTTGGGAAATGCGCAAACAAAAACTGGCACGGACATAATTTTGATTTATTTGTTACTGTAAAGGGAGAGGTGAATCCAGAAACCGGTTTTGTCATTAACCTGAAAGAACTAAGTGAAATTTTAAAGCATAGGATAATTGAAAAAATCGACCATAAAAACCTGAATTTAGATGTTGACTTTATGAGAGGTTTAATGACAAGTACAGAGAATTTAACGATTCAGATCTGGAAACAAATTGAACAACCTATCGCTGAAATAGGCGGCCAACTTCATTCAGTAAAAGTTTACGAATCAGAAAATAATTTTGTGGAATATTTTGGAAATTGATGACTGATATTTTTCAAAAAATTTATGAAAAAGAAAAAAAACAAGGTGCAGGGTGGTTATCAAAAAACGGAATCTTTTAATTCGGAAATCACAAAAAAAATTTCAAAAGGTTTAACGTATTTGCTGGAAGGTATTGGTGAAAATCCGGCGCGAGAAGGGCTATTAAAAACTCCCGAGCGCGCAGCCAAAGCCATGCAATTTTTGACGCACGGATATGATGTTAATCCGAAAGAGATTCTTCGTTCCGCGCTTTTTCACGAAGAATACAGTCAGATGGTTATTGTAAAGGATATTGAAGTGTATAGTTTGTGTGAGCATCATTTATTACCTTTTTTTGGAAAAGCGCACATTGCTTATATTCCAAATGGTGTTATTACCGGCTTGAGTAAATTACCCCGCGTGGTAGATGCTTACGCCCGCCGACTGCAGGTACAAGAACGACTTACAAATGAAATCAGGGATTGCATTCAGGAAACATTAAAGCCGCTTGGTGTTGCAGTTGTGTTAGAATGCACACATTTGTGTATGCAGATGCGCGGAGTACAAAAACAAAATTCGGTAACAACCACTTCCGCATTTACCGGTGCTTTTTTGAAAGAACCGACACGCAAGGAATTTATCAGCTTAGTAAGTTCCCAATTGAAATGATTTATTTAAGTCGTTGATTTTCCTTTAAAAATTTCGGCAACCATACAACGTGCGCTTCCGCCTCCAACTTTTTCAATGGTGGGTATTGAAACCGGAAGTAATTTTCCGTAGTTGTTCAGCCAGGTTAAAATCTCCGGACGAAATACCTTCAATGCGGCTTCAGACAACATTATCAGTTGTTGCTCTTTTCGGTTATGCAATTGCAGCATGTTAGCACCGAAAGAAAGCATTTCTTCAACGGTAATTTTAATGATTTCAAGTTTACTGTCTAAAAGTTCATTCAAAACATAATC
>OMJH01000179.1 GCA_900299295.1 Bacteroidota bacterium | reverse complement strand
TTTCGCTTCGCTTGAAAAAATATTTATTCGCGAGGAGATGTACATTGATTTCAAAAAATATTCTGACAAAGAAAGTTTATATCAATACCTCTACGACCGATTCGCTCCGCATAAGAAAAAATTATTAAGAGCAATTACCGATGAGGATTTAGGAAGACTGACACAAATCCCAATGATTCGTATTACACGCTTCGACACAATTAAAGCCGAGGCACATATGAAAGAACTGGATGATAAAATCGAACAGGTGAAACATCATTTGGAAAATCTTACAGAGTATGCTGTTGAATTTTTCAAACGGTTGAAGAAAAACTACGGTGAAGGCCGTGAACGTAAAACAGAAATCAAAACACTAGAAACAATTGAAGCGAAACAGGTCATCATGAACAATGAAAAACTGTACGTGAATCGCGAAGAAGGTTTTGTTGGAACAGGATTAAAAAAAGACGAGTTTGTATGCGAATGTTCGGACCTCGATGACATCATTGCTTTTACACGTGAAGGTAAAATGAAAGTGGTAAAAGTTTCTGAAAAGGCATTCATCGGAAAAGGAATAATACATCTTGCCATCTTCAAGAAAAACGATGAGCAAACTACGTATAATATGATTTACCGCGACGGTCCAAAAGGAATAACTTTTATGAAACGATTTGTTGTTTCGGGAGTTACGAGAGAAAAAGAATATGACCTTGGCAAGGGCACTGCAGGAAGTGAAGTTTTATGGTTTACAGTGAATCCGAATAGTGAAGCTGAAAAAGTTACCGTTCACTTACGTCAGGCTTCGGGTTTAAGAAAATTTGAAATTGAAGTCGATTTCGGTGAAATGCAAGTAAAAAGCAGAAACTCTGTAGGTAATATTGTAACGAAATACACACCAAAAAAAGTTACCCTTCGCGAGAAGGGCAAAGCTACGATAGGAGCGATAGATATCTGGTTCGATGAATCGGTTCATCGCCTGAATAAAGAAAACAAGGGCACTTACCTCGGTAAATTTTTTAATGAAGACAAAATTATCACCATAACCACTTCAGGATATTATAGAATTTATTCACCTGACCTTCTAAACCACTTTGATGAAGATATTATTTTAATTGAAAAGTATTATCCTCAGCAAACAATTTCAATGGTTTACTTTGATCAGGATTCGAAATCATTTTTTGTTAAACGCTTCACACCGGAATCCATTTCAGCCAAAACATTAATCATTCCGGAAGGTGAAGGCAATTATGTTGAATTTGTTACCTCTCAACTGAATCCTGTTGCAGAAATTCAGTTTGCAAAAGATAAAGGTTTAGCAATAAAACCTGAAAAAATAAATCTTGTTGAGTTTGTTCCGCCGATGGGAATAAAAGCAAAAGGAAAAAAATTATCAGCAAACAAAATTAAGGAAGTTAATTTACTGATTCCATCAGAGGAAGAAAATGATTATGATGAAGACATTGGTCTTTCTCCGGTTGAACTTCATAAACGTGCATTAAGCAGGCTTAAATCTAAAGACAATAAAGGTTTTTTTGGCGAAGACGGTCAAACAAAACTAAAATTCGATTAGGCATTATTTCGAAAGAATTTTAAATTCTGTTCGCCGATTCATTGCCTTTCCTTCGCTGGTTGAATTATCTGCAATTGGTTTTGAACTTCCATAACCTTTTGCAGTTATCCGATGCCCGTCAACACCTGCATCTTCTAAATACGCTTTTACTGTAAAAGCGCGATCGGTAGAAAGAGCAAGGTTACCAGAAGCAACACCAACGTTATCTGTGTGACCCCCAATTTCAATCTTAATGGTTTTATTTTCTTTCAGCCATCTTACAAATTCTTTAAGCATGATAAACGAACTTGGATCCAATTCAGCAGAATTTGACTTATAATGAATATTATTAATTACAATGGATTCATTTAACTTTGTTTCCTTCATTTCAATCTTGATATCTTCTACAGGTTTTGAAAATGTAGCATTTCTCACATCAACCACTTGTGCTGAAAATGCATACCCTTCTTTTTTGGATGATACAATGGCCTCGGATTTAAAATGCTTTTTGTTTAATGCAGCTACATATTCTCCGCTAATCGAATCTACAACGGCTTCAATTTTATGTGTTCCTTCCGGATTTTTAATCTCAACTTTACCACCTTTAATTGCTCCTCCATCAGCATCTTTCAAAACACCACGTAAAAAAGTTACCTCGCTAGGTCGAGCTTCTGGATATAAATCAAAACGATAAATATCAAATTTACCTACACCTTTACCTCTCAACCGTTCACTTGGCTCCGAGGCAAAATAACCGAATTTTCCATCCGTGCTTACCAAAAAACCGGCATCATCTTCCGGTGAGTTAATCGGATATCCAATGTTTTCAGGAGTTTTAAACGTGAATGATTTTTCATCCAGCCGAGAATAATAAATATCCAGGCCTCCGTAACTATCCGTCCTTCCATCAGAAGAAAAATATAAAGTTTCACCATCAGGGTGGAGATATGGACATTTCTCCCTGCCTTTTGTATTAATAATGGGTCCAAGATTCATCGGTTTTCCAAACAAGCCGGTTGCAGGATCCTTTCTAGCTAAATAAATATCAACATCTCCCATCCCCCCTTCTCTGTCGCTTGCGAAAAACAAGGTGTTGCCGTCAGGACTTATTGTTGGCTGCGAATCCCATGAAACCGGACTATTTATATTTGGAACTTTAACCGGCTTCTGCCAAATACCATCAATTAAATCAGAATAGAAAATATCAGCGTTAAAGAAATCTCCTCCAAGATTAATAAAGACAGTGAAATACAAACGTTTATTATTCAGTGTTAAACTTGGTCCTCCTTCATTAAAACCCTGATTGAAAGGAGGAGGCATAAATTCAGGATTGCCCCAGGTCCCATCCGAATTTCTTTTAGAATACATAAATTTTTCCTTGACGTCATCCGACTGGTGAATTGAATATTTATCAGGAAATTGTCCTCGACGTGTAAAATAAAATATACTGTCATCAGGGGATAAATAACATAAAAATTCATCATCACGGCTAGAGATCGGGGTTAAAACTTCCGGATTAAAAGGCACATTTTTAGCTGATTTTGCCATGTCAATTTTAAGTTGAGCAAGCATCATTTTTGAATTGTAAACCATCTGCTCATAATCTGCAGGGTATTTTTTATCATCATTGCTTTTGAATTGAAGAAATTGTTCCAAATACTTCTTTGCTGAATCGTTTTCACCCAGCTCATAATAATTATATCCAATGTAATAATAGGGTTCAGCATGGAACTCAGGGCAGGTTCGAATCACTCTTTTTAGCAAAGAAGCAATTGGATTAAATTGCATTTTTTCAAGTTTCCAATATACCAGAAGTTCCTGAGCTAGCGCAAAGTGAGCTTCTACAAACTGAGAGTCGAGTTCTATTGCCTGGGATAAAAAATCAATTCGCTCCTTTTTTTCACGATATTTTTTTTTGTCAATTCCTTTTTTGAAGAGGGTTATTGCTTTTTTTTCGGAGATCTCATGACAAAAAAAATCATCATCATTTTGAGAAAAAAAATTGAAAAAAATCAGAAAGAAGAAAGAAAAAAAATAAAATTTCATTGAATGAAAATTGAAAACGTAAATCACTGGCAAAGGTTACATCAAAATTGGTTCCAATAAAAATCCCCTTCGCGTATGACGCAAAGGGGATTCAAATAAAGTAAACATATTAGTATTGTGAAAATCCGGTTCTCTCAGAAACCTTATGTTCGATTAATAAACCAACACAGGCCGCACCCATCGGTTTCCCTTTCTCTGCCTTAGCTTCACCGGATGGAATGACCACTTCAATAATCAATTGCTTCGTTTGTTCACAACGAAATTCAAACTGTTTTATATTGTCTTCTTTTGCGCTGTCAAATAATTCATTTTTGGTAACTGCATCAATTATCTTGTATTGAATATTGTCACCTAAAACCTCCTTCTCAAGGCACACGGTCATTCGATATTCCATCCCACGATAAACTACACATCGCATCTTAGAAACAGAACCCTGTGTAAAAAGTCCGCTTCTGGATTGGGCACTGTACTGAAAATCTTTGCCATCCTCTTTCGAACCATCCATAACGCAGCGGGAACGGTGGAAGCTTCCACAGGCACTCGTCTGTGCATTAGCAACAGTACTAAAAAATAAGAATGCGGAAATAAAAATTTTAAATAAATTCTTCATAAAAATCAGGATTTAATTTGAGCAAAATTATTACGAACTGTTTTCACTTTTTCAGCTATGGCTTTAAATTGAGCTTCATTCATTTCCAAAATAGTTCCTCCGCCAAATACTTTCTTATCACCTTCTTTTTCTTTGGGCGCTTCAACTGATTTTTCAGTAATTTGACTGAATTCATCTCTTAATGACTGAAGTTGTTTTTTAACCTCAGCGACTGAGGGATTTGATTCATATTTCTGTAAGAATAAAATTAAATCTTCAATTACAAACTTTTGATCGGCAAAACGACCAACAGCCGGATTATCAGGGTGAAATTTTAATACGTTTGCCGCAACATGCATGCTTTCAACATATCCTCCCGCAATCATTAGCGCGAGCATCGGTCCTTTACCGCTGCTTTCCAGAAGCTCTGTGGATGAAAAATAAACCTGATCGGCTATTGCCATTAAAGAATCAGGATTTTTCATGTTGGCCTCGGCTCGTTTAATAATATCTGGAGTAATTACAGATGAAACACCCACTTCCTCTCCCAAGGTTTTAACAGTTTCAAAATAACTTTTTGTTGAAGAACTGATATCGAAAATGCTGCAATAGGATAAATCGCAGCTATAAATACCAAAGTTCAATGCTATGGATCCTGCATCCTTATAATTTTTCAAATTTTCAACGGGATTTAAGAAGGCTGTACTTTTACTTCCTTTTTTGGAGGTCATACGAACGAAGTCCAGCATTTCACTTGGTGCAGGAATTCCGATTAGTTCTTCTGGTATTTGAATCACAGCACCCGAATCTGAATTCAGAGTTGAATCCGATTGTTTGTTTTCTGCTTCATTGCTTCCTCCACAGGAAAACAACACGGCCGCGAGCGGTAAAAAGGTTAAAAATTTAACGATAGGTTTAAACATAAACATTAATTATTATTAATTACTTTACTTACTAATGCAGCCGCCTCCTGAAGTTCAATCGCAGAAAATACTTTTAATCCTGACTGATCAATTATCTTCTTTGCCTCTTCAGCGTTCGTGCCTTGCAAGCGAACTATTATAGGTACCGGAATTGTACCCATATTCTTATAGGCATCAACAATTCCATTTGCAACACGATCACATCGCACAATTCCACCAAAAATATTGACCAAAATAGCTTTAACATTTGGATCCTTGAGAATAATACGAAAAGCTTTTTCTACGCGTTCTGCGTTTGCCGTTCCTCCCACATCCAAAAAATTGGCGGGCTCCCCACCGGATAACTTTATAATATCCATTGTCGCCATTGCTAACCCGGCGCCATTCACCATACATCCAACATTTCCATCCAATTTAACGTAATTCAAATCTGCTTCCCTGGCCTCAACCTCAATTGGGTTTTCTTCCGACAAATCACGCAAAGGCGCAAAATCCGCATGACGAAATAATGCATTATCCTCTAAAGTCACCTTTGAATCTGCCGCTAAAATTTTGTCATCAGAAGTTTTTAGTAAGGGATTTATTTCAAAAAGTGAAGCATCAATTTTTTGATAGGCTTTGTACAAAGAATCTGAAAACTTTACCATCTCTTTATAAGCGTTTCCACTCAGATTAAGGTTAAACGCAATTCTCCGTGCCTGAAAAGGTGTTAATCCTACTTTAGGATCAATTATTTCTTTAAAAATAAGGTTAGGGGTTTTTTCAGCAACCTCCTCAATACTCATCCCCCCTTCAGGAGAATACATCACCATGTTTCTACCCTCCTGACGATTGAGCAAAATACTCATATAAAACTCTTTAGGTTCACTTGCACCTTTGTAGTACACACCTTGCTCAATTAAAACCTTATTCACCTTTTTGCCGTTTGGTCCGGTTTGGGGTGTTATTAGTGTCATTCCCAAAATTGTCTTAGCATAGGTTTCAACTTCTTCCAGATTTTTGGCAA
Source organism: Bacteroidota bacterium (assembly GCA_900299295.1). Taxonomy (GTDB): domain Bacteria; phylum Bacteroidota; class Bacteroidia; order B-17B0; family Aurantibacillaceae; genus AM-1111. Next base: position 9,367 of record OMJH01000179.1, on the reverse strand, counting down.
TTTTAACCCCACCGCCTTTTCCTCGCCCACCGGCATGAATCTGAGCTTTAACTGCCCAAACATTACAATTTGTTTTTTCTGCAATTTTTTTTGCAGCCGGAACAGCATCTTCAACCTTTTCGATTACGATGCTTTCAGGAACGGAGACGCCAAATTGTTTTAAAATAGCTTTGCCCTGATATTCGTGGAGATTCATGAATTATTTTTGTAGAAGGCCAAAATTAAGGCTTTTCTTTACAATTTCAATAATAAGCAGTATTTTCTTTAAAATCTACACTGTAAGATTTATGTTAGCTCTACGTTATTCAAAAGGTTTACAAAAAACTTAAATCTTATAACCATGCGAAAAAAGACCGGGAAACTCCTATTGATCATTTTTACGGTTAATGTATGGGCATTTGGTTTTGCGCAGGGGGAATTAGAAATTATAGGTGAAGCAGAGCATAACTATGGCGAAGTTCGGGAAGCATTTAGACTTAAAAGTGAATTCATTTTAAAAAATAAGGGGAATAATCCCCTTTACCTACTTAGGGCCGATGCCTCAAAGGAAATAAAAATACACGCTTCCAAAAAAAAGCTTGACCCAGGAGATACCGCTCTGCTTCAGGCATTTTATTATCCAGTTAAAAAGGGTAAATTTAAACATCATATCTCGCTCATTACAAGCGCCTCCTCGCATCCGGCACAATTTTTCATTAAAGGAGAAATTCTGAATGTTAAAAGTGATGATAAAAACGCATGTTATTCGTTTCGCCAGCCAAGAACTCGAATTAAAAATGAATATCTAACAAGCAATAATCTCGAACCTGTAACTACTAAGATTTTGCCTGAGCAAAAAGATCATGAAATAACGATTGTAAAAAAAGATAAAGAAAAGCTTGAAATACCTCCCGAAGTTCCCCGAAATGAATTCGATCCACGAGATTTCAAGGAAAACAATCTTATTTTTTTAATTGACGTTTCAGGTTCTATGATTGATTCAAATAAACTTCAATGGTTAAAATTATCCGTTAATAATCTAATTAAAAACGTAAGGGATATCGAAAAGATCAGTATTGTTACCTATCGCGATACAGTGCGTTGCCTGGCAGAAAACAAGAACAATGCTGACACAGCCGAACTCTATCAATTAATTCGTGAGCTGAATGCTAAAGGAATAACGCGCGGAAATAAAGCCATTCATTTTGCACTTGACCTTGCAATTCGAAATTATCTTCTCAATGGAAACAATCAAATTATTCTTGCAACAGATGGCAAATTTCCTTTTACTGAAAAGGATTATGAAATATGGAAACTGAAAACCTCAGATAAAAAAATTGTTTTGTCGGTTTTAGCATTCGGGAATGATAAAAAAGCCATTGTTAATCTGAAAGAAATCAGCAAAAAAGGCAAGGGAAACTTCATTCAGATCGAGACACTTGACTTGGCCAAATCCGCGATTTTTGAAGAAGTAAAGCAAAGGAGCAAACGTTAGGCAGTTTCTTTTTCAATTCATTAAAAGATTCATTCACCCGCAGTCCTGCAAGATTGTTATCTTTGCACCCTTAAATAAATTTAGCATTTCCAACGTTTATGGACAAAAAATCGACCATCGGACTCATTTTAATTGGAATTATTTTAGCAGTTTGGGTATACGTGTCTGGCCCTACAAAAGAACAAATTGCGCAGAAGAAACGCTACAATGACTCGGTTGCTGCCAAAATTAAGCAAGAGGAAGAAGAATTAAAACTGAAGGCAATGGCGCAACAATTACAAAGTAAAATCGCTAAAGCGGACAATTTGCCAAAAGACACTACTTCAACCTTAATAAAAGCTGCTCGTAACGATTCAATTAGAAAATCAGATTGGCAAGACTTTTATCCCGCAACAATAGGGACAGAAGAAATGCTCTTTATTGAAAACGAAAAAATCAAAGCCTATATTTCTACCAAAAGCGGACGAATTACCAATGTTGTTTTGAAAGAATTTTTAATGCCGGACAAAAAAACACCGGTTGAACTATTTAAAAAAGACAGTTCGAATCAGTCGGTTTACTTGAATTGTTATAGTAACAAATTGATTCCGCTGGACAGTTTATTTTTCATTCCGGATAAAAAATCAGTTTCGGTAACGACCAACGGAACAGGAACCCTTAAGTTAAAAATGCCCTTATTGAGAACAGGATCCTACATTGAGTATGTGTATACACTCAAATCGAATGACTACATGGTGGGTTATAATATGAATTTCGTTCAGATGGATTCCATTATTACACCGGGATCGAAAGTAGAAATGCTTGTAAATATGCTCTACCCATCGCAAGAGAAACATATTGAAAAGGAAAAACAAATTGCAACCATTTATTACTGCAACAAAAAAGGAAGTACCGATAATTTAAGTCAAACATCAAGTGATAGCACAACTATTACAGATATTGAAATGAAATGGATAGCACTTAAACAGCAATTCTTCAGCACAGTTTTAATAAACGATGATTTATTTGATACAGGAACAAAATTAAAGGTGTCTACATTTGAAAATGAAAAAAATCCTCAACCTGAATTGCAGGCCCGATTCGTTAAAAGTGCAGAATTAAAAGTCGTCCTTCCCGATCCATTGGTAAAAAATTCATATTCTCTGAAATATTATTTTGGACCGAATCATTACCTCACATTAAAAGACTATGATCTGGGAATGGAAGAAATGATTCCTATGGGCTGGAGTGTTTTTTCTTACATCAATAAATGGCTTGTTGTACCGGTGTTTTACTTATTCCGTAATTCTGATTTTGGTTTTGGTTGGGTAATTTTGATTTTAACTCTTGTAATTAAAGGTTTCCTTTTTCCAATTGGGTATATGACCTACAAATCTTCCGCTAAAATGAAGGTTTTGAAACCCGAAACTGATGCTATCAATGAAAAATACGGAAAGGATGGCGACCCGATGAAAAAACAGCAGGAAACAATGGCGTTATACGGTCGAGCGGGCGTTTCACCATTTAGCGGGTGTTTACCACTTATTTTTCAAATGTTCGTACTCATCGCATTATTTAATTTCTTTCCGGCCGCAATTGAGTTACGCCAACAACCCTTTTGGTGGTCTGATGACTTATCTACTTACGACTCAATTTATAATTTTGGATTTCACATTCCAATGTATGGCGATCATGTGAGTTTATTTGCTTTATTAATGTTCCTTTCCACTTTAGGATTTACCTTCTATCAGCAAAAAATGTTTCCCAATCAGCAAACCAATATGCCTGGGATGAAATTCATGATGTATGCCATGCCGTTCATCTTTTTGGGTTTTATGAATAGTTACAGTGCAGGCCTGAGCTGGTATTACTTCGTTGCCAACCTCGTTAACATTCTTCAAAACGTTGTGCTGCGTAAATTCATTGATGATGATAAACTTCGAGCTGAAGTAGATAAAAATCTAAAAAACCCTGCACGTAAAAAAACCGGATTTGCTGCCCGTCTTGAGCAAATGGCAAAAGAAAGACAACAAATGACAAGAAGAAAATGAACGAACGAATAATTACGTATTCTAATTAAAGAGCATGTACGGCAACTTTCTTCATCGGACACCTGTTCAGGTACGATTTAAAGACATCGATAAGCAAGGACATGTAAATAATGCCAACCACATCACCTATTTTGAAACAGCCAGAGTAAATTATTTCAATGAAGTACTCGGAACTGATGTCGATTGGGACAAAACCGGACTCTTACTGGCCAAAACAGAAATTGATTATTTTCAACCCATTTTTTTACAAGACATTATTGAGGTTTATACCAAAGTTAGTCGAATCGGTCAAAAAAGTTTTGATGTTTCAAATGTGATAGTAAAATCCGAAAACAACGAATTGGTTGAATGTGCCGTAGGTAAAAGTGTTTTTGTTTGTTATGATTACCACAAAAAAATTACAATCCAAGTACCGGAATCTTGGAAAAAAAAATTTATAGCATTTGAGCATGAGCCGTCAGCAAAATAAATCGGAAAACGATTTCAAAATTGTGGTAAGCACCCTACCCGGTTTAGAAAAAACACTTGCAGGCGAACTACTCGCGCTGGGCGGAAAAGAAATCACAGAACATACCCGTGCTGTTTCTTGCGTTGGCGATTTAGGTTTTTTATATAAAATAAATTTTAATCTTCGTACGGGTCTTCGCGTTTTGAGACCTATAAAAAATTTCGTTGCAGCTGATATTAAAGCATTATATAATGAAATAAAAAAAATAGACTGGAGCGGCTACATGGAAAAAAACGGCACGCTATGGATTGAAGCAAGCTTAAATTCCGAATTTTTTAATCATTCCCAATATGTAGCACAGGTTACCAAAGATGCCATCGCAGATCAGTTCCGTGCTGCTTCAGGTATAAGACCCAGTGTGAATAAGGAACGTTCAGATTTACGAATTCATTTACACATTTATAAAGACGAAGTAACCGTTTCACTTGACAGCAGTGGTGAATCTCTGCATAAACGCGGTTACCGAAACGCAACAAATCTGGCTCCGCTCAATGAAGCACTTGCAGCTGGAATGATTTTACTGAGCGGATGGGAAAGACATATTACTTTCCTTGATCCGATGTGCGGAAGTGCAACAATTTCTATCGAGGCGGCTTTAATTGCCAATCGCATCCCTCCCGGCTATTATCGCGACGACTTTGGATTTATACGCTGGAAAAACTTTGACGAAAACCTTTGGAATCTTATTCAGGAAAAATCAATTGATAGAATAACAGATCATCAACCTCAAATTTTAGCAAGTGACATTTCCGCAAATGTTTTGAAGAAGGCAAAATCAAATATTTTAAATGCAAAGGTGGAGGATGTTGTTAAAGTAAAAACAACTTCATTTTTTGATCTTCAACCAGCTACATCACGTGGAATGATTTTTCTTAATCCACCCTATGGCGAGCGTATGGAAAAAGATGATATTCCCAAGCTGTATAAAGAAATCGGTGATAAATTAAAGAAGGATTTTTCTGGGCACACTGCATGGATGATCACATCAAATCTGGAGGCAATCAAAAAAATTGGTTTACATCCATCACGTAAAATGACTTTATATAATGGAGCGCTTGAATGTAAATTTTTAAAATTTGAAATGTATAGTGGTACAAAAAAAACTAAGCACAAGAGCCATCCGGAATAATTCAATAAAACTCATCTCTTTTTTTTTTCCAGATCATTATCAATATGAATCCAATAAGCATTCCACCTAAATGAACGAGGTGTGCTACATTGTCCCCGGGCATTCTGCTCATCGCAGAAGTCAATTCTATCAAACCATAGAAAATCGCGAGATATTTGAGTTTCACGGGTATCATAAAATACAGATAAATCATTGTATTCGGAAAAAGCATAGCCGCACCCATGATTAAACCATAAACAGCGCCGGATGCTCCAAGGGAAGCGTAACCTTCTTTAATGGAAATAATTGCCTGCCGAACACTTTCATTTTCAAAATCGGATAAATTTGGATTTATAAGTAATGCCTCAAGTTGATTTATCTGCGGGATATATTTCGTAGCAAGGTACAATTGATCACATAAATTGGCCCCTAATCCACAAGCCATATAAAAAATGAGAAATCGTTTTTGACCCCATACATTTTCCAGCATACTACCAAATACCCACAAGCCAATCATGTTGCCAAGCAGGTGACCAAAACCCGCATGCATAAACATTGCTGTGACCAATTGATGTGGACGAAAATCTACAGATTGGAAATAATGGACGATTAATAAATTATTTATTTCAGGATGACTCTCCTGCATTAAAACAGAAAACACGAAAACAAGTACATTGACAAGCAGCAAATTTTTAACAACTATCGGAAGCCCGCCAAATCCGTAAGGTCGGTATTGATTATACATAAATTATTTTTTTCTGAAAATGGTATCGATTTCTTCGTCTGAAATCTCGGTTAAAATTAACCTGCCGGAAGCTGTATAAATAATTTGCTCGCACTTCAATAGTTGTCTTACGATTGATTGCATTTCTTCATTTTGTAAATGTGTTCCATTTTTAACCGAGGTACTTGAAGCAAGGGAACGACAAATATTTTCTCTGCGGTCAGTTTTAACTTCCAGATTATTCAGTTTATAATTTTCCAATAATGCATCAAGCACTTCCTTTCCGTTTTGTTCTTCTAAATCTGCCGGCGTACCGTAAATAGCGATTGTATTTTTGCCCAATGAATCAAATTCGAATCCCAACTGTTTTAAGTCGTCTTTCAATTCCAAGAGCAAGTGATAATCATTCATTGTATACTCAGCGCTGATTGGAAATAAGGTTTGCTGACTTGAAATACCGGAAGTAAAAGATGATTTGTATTTGTCGTATAATATTCTCTCGTGCGCCCGTTGCTGGTCAATCAGAAAAATTCCTCTGCCCGACTTTGCCACAATGTATTTATTTCTCAGCTGAAAAACATCAATATGTTGTTCCAAATCTTCACTGCCAAACAATTGTGGCGGCTCTTGTTCGTTTGGCAAAAACGATTCAGGATTTTCAACTCCCTTCTTAAACTCTTCCATTTCTTTTGACCAGAAGGAATCGGAAGGCACCAACGAGGCTCCTGCTGAATTTCGTTTAAACGGATTGTAATTTGGGTTTATGGTAATGGTTGGAGCAGAAACATTGCCGGTTTTGTTTGTAAAATCAGGTTCAAAAGCACGTTCGGAATCAAATTCAAATTGCGGACCCACACCTGCTTTTCCAAGTGCACGTTGTGCAACACTTTGCAACAACATAAAAACTGTGCGTTCATCTTCAAATTTAATTTCCGTTTTATTGGGATGAATATTAATATCAATACTTTCAGGAGCAATGTCAATAAAAATATAGTAATAAACATTAAGATCTCGGGCGATAAGTTGTGCATATGCATTCATTATCGCCGTATTCAGATAAGCACTTCTAATGAAACGATTATTGACAAAAAAATAATTTATACCTCTACGCTTAACGGCGGCCTCCGGCTTACCCAGAAAACCCCTAAGTTGAACATATGGCGTTGACTCCTGCAATGGAACCAATTTTTCTTTTAAATGAGCCCCAAATAACCCGGTTACTCGCTGTAAAAGATTGGATGAAGGAAGCTGATATACGTAATTCCCGTTACTGTTTAAACTAAATGCAATTTCATAGTGCGGAATAGCCACTCTTTCGAATTCCTCTAAAATATGACGTAACTCTACCGCATCGTCTTTTAAAAAATTACGCCGTGCCGGAACGTTGAAAAATAAATTTTTTACAATAAAAACAGAACCCGTAGCAGCTTGGCAGGCTTCCTGACGAATAAATTTTCCTCCTTCAATGGTAACACTTGCACCTAAATCATCATCTTTGGTTTTTGTTTTTAATTCGACTTGTGAAACGGATGAAATGGCAGCTAATGCCTCTCCGCGAAAACCTTTAGTTCGAATCCGAAACAAATCATCTGAGGTACTTATTTTAGAAGTTGCATGCCTTTCAAAACACATACGTGCATCTCCCCTATTCATACCTCTTCCATTATCAATAACCTGAATGAGCGATTTTCCTCCCTCGCGGACGATAAGCTGAATTGATGTGGCACCTGCATCAATAGCATTCTCCAGCAATTCTTTTACGACAGAAGCCGGACGTTGAACCACTTCACCGGCTGCAATCTGATTACTTAATCCTTCCGGCAAAAGCCGAATAATATCTTCCATTAATACAAAGGTAGTTTTTTTAAAAACGGATAATTCCCATCAGCTGCCGAATTTTTTGAAATAATATTTATTCAACAGTTTTTCACCATCAATTCAAAGGCCACCATCTATGTGAAAAGAAGATTGCACACCACTAATCGGCTCAAACAATTCTACTTCAGCTAATGCATGAAACAAATACACTGCTCCGGAGCTGATTTCTGTACAGCGGTAACGCGTTCGCAATCGAAGTCCTTTTTCAAATACTCTGTCTCCGTTAAATAAAAACCGTGTACGGAAAGGCAATTTTTCAAGAAATACCAACTGCGATCCGGCATTATTTACATCGTAACGTTTCAAAGCGCGTAACAAGTCGGCATCTGAACAGGATGAAGCACCGGGTGTACGCAGATGAGTGGCCAGAGCGAACAACACATCATTTGGAAAAATGTCGTCATTCATAAAAAACGTCATCAGATGACAGTATTCTCGTTTCCATTCAGATCCATGCGGACTTACGTTGTTTTTAAACTTATTGTAACATGTAAGATGAGCGATTTCATGTACCAAGGTTACCAGAAAAGCGTAAGGGTTAAGATTATGATTGATAGTTATTTGATGATTTGGGCGGTCAATTGGAGGTCTGTAATCGCCCAGTTTCGAATTTCTTACCTTGGTTAATTTTAATTTAAAATCAAATTCCTTTATCCATTTTACAATTACGGGAATAGCTTTATCCGGGATGTATTTTGCAAGAATAGCAGCGTTACGTTCGTCCTGGTTCATTACCCCTAAAATTAAAAGTTGAAAAATTGTTGGTGTTAAAAAGCAATTTATTTTTTCAACAATCTTTTTTTAGAAATTCGTTACAAATCGCTTTTTGTTAGGTTTGTTTTTTTCAATTCTGGAAAAAAGAAATTAATACCTACCACCACACCTAAAACCATCACACCACCAAAAATAATCGAAGGAACCAAACCAATTAAACGTGCGGATAATCCGGATTCATAACCTCCGATTTCATTTGATGAGCCAATAAATATTCCGTTCACTGCACTTACGCGACCTCGCATATACTCAGGTGTTTGTAACTGCACTACGGTATGTCGAATTACGACTGAAAAATTATCGGCCAACCCCGTAAGCAACAAAAAAAGAAAGGCAAGCCAAAACGTTGTGGACAAAGCGAAGCCAATTGTAAACAAACCAAAAGCCACAACGGAAATCAACAATAATTTTCCTGAATTTGAGCCCGGAGGTCGAATAGCAAGAATGATCGCCATCAGAATGGCTCCAACAGCGGGAGCGGTTCTTAATAAACCTGCGGTTTCAGGACCTTCGTGTAACACCTTGTCGGTAAACGCCGGAATCATTGCCACGGCGCCACCAAATAAGACCGCGAATAAATCAAGCGTTAAAGCTGAAAGCAAAATCCGATTACCAAAAACAAATGTAACGCCCGCACTTAAACTTTTCAGTACAGATTCTTGCTGTTTTTTTTCCGGCTTTCCGTGTGCCTTCACCATCAGAAAAAAAATAAAAGCAAATAAAAAGAACAGAGCATTCAATGCGTAAATGAATTCAGTTGCGTGGATTTTCCCCGAACCATAAATTAGCCCGGCAACAACAGGTCCTGCTACAGAAGCAAAATGGAAAACCGTGGTATTCCAGGTTGTGGCATTAACGTAAAGCGCTCGGG
>OMJH01000178.1 GCA_900299295.1 Bacteroidota bacterium | reverse complement strand
CAAAGAAGTTGGCGAAGTTGCACCAATAATCGTATCATCAAAAGTGATAATCTGAAAATATGGTGGATTGTATTCTTTAACCGACTTCCCGGGATCGCCCCAAACAGGACGGTCTTCAAATAACATATTCCCAAAGGCACCCGAGATTTCGTAGATGTTATCCACTACAGAAATTGCAATCTTGCGCTCCTCCTCTGATAATTTTTGAGTATAATTCAGTGATACCTGCTTTACTTTAATGTTATTGTTATACAAAGCCATAGCAGTCAACAACCCTTTATACTCATCCTGAAGTGCAGCGTAAAGTGTGTTCATACCGGTTTGCTTGTCGCGCTGATCGTATTGAATATAAGGAATGCGCAGGGCATTGTTCATCATGTAACCACGTGCCCACGGAGAGGGAACAGATGTGATTACGGAGTAAATATTTCCTGCATCCGCATCAAGGCTTGGTAATTCAAGACTTTCAACGAAAGCGGTAATTTGATTCAATACTGTCCAACCGTCCTTTGCTTTAAGCTGATTATCTGCTAAATTTTTATTCGGTGATAAAAGCGCAAAACGAACGCGCTGTTTTTCTTTTTTTACCTCTTCTGCCATAGAATTATTTTTTAGTAAGATTAATATTTTCCTCGAACCAATTAGTTACCGTCAAATTGTCAAACGTATTCTTCATGTGTTGGAAGAACTCGACCTTGGTTCCCTTCTTAATCGGGTGATTGTGTTTTGCCCAAATAGAAATAAGCACATCAGATATATTACCTGATTTCTGGGTCTCTTTGAAAAGCAAGTTCTTATTGAAACCCTCAGGTTTATCTCCTTTTAGCATAAGTACATCCAAAGTTGATGGATGAAGATTTAGGAATTCACCGCGTTTTGGCTCCTTTAGTGAATAAAACATCTGAGGAATCCAGCCTGGTTTAACAATTTTGTCATCCTTTTTAAAAGAAAAATATTCGGTGTACCGGGAAATCGCCTCTACTTCTTCATCCGAGAAAGTATAACTGAAGTTATAACGTTTTAAAGCAGCTAGAAAATCCCTGAAATTACTTTTGAAATCCTGTTGAATCAATAAGCTGAAATAATACATCCCTGAAAGATTGTTCTTAAGGATTTCGGCGAGCGTTCTTTTCGCACCTTTACCCTCTTTTGCCTCAGCCTTTGGCTCTCCTTCCACTAAGTCATCGAAATGAAAAAATGCAACCTTTTCTTCTTGATTTTTTTCGTATTCAATGGCTTTGAACCGAACCTCAGTGGTATAGGTTTCCTTAAACCATTCTTTTGGAGTCATCTCAAAGAAATGTTTCGCAGCAAATGCACCGGTAAATTCATTTGGATGCGCCGGATTTTCCTGAGCCTTACCGCCGGTAATTGTTTTACCGCCATCCGTTCCTGCAACTTTTGCTTTATAGTCATCCATATTCAGCGACTGGAACGGCCAACCAATGAAATAAAAGCGCTTATAGGTTTTTGATATAGTGGTATCCTTAATATAATACATCAAGGCTGCTGCAGAATTGTGGGCAAAAAACTGAGCATCAGCAATTACACGTTCTGCTTTCTTGTGTTCTTTGGAAGGACTCTTGAAACTGAAATATGGGGTAAGAATTACTGCACCGAAATAAATATTCTCCATCTGAATCATTCCGCCGGTAATGATTTTTGCAGCGTCGGTAATGGCACGTGCCATTACAGGAATGGAAGATGCTCCGGTTCCACCGAAGGTTGAACCCACAACAAAAACCCTCGCCTCATCAATTGTATTCTGCTCCTTAATCTTGTTAATGAACTTATACAATTGGCTTTTGTTTCTTACCACATCCTTGGCAACTGCCTCACGAATTTCTTCGATGATTGCATGATACATCAGGAAGGTACCCACATGTGTCTGCGCACGAAAACCATGCATCAGATCAAACTCCTGAACCCCTTCTTCGTAAAATAAATCGGCTAGCATACGATTTGTCTCGGAGTCACCTTCTTCAACTCGGGAAATCAGCGTAAAACGACGCTTGTTATCTTTAGAATAATCGGGAACGAAAGTGTAGAAATTTACAACAGGACCGAAATAGTTAAACTTACCCGCCATGTTTGTAGTGAGGGTATGGTACCAGGTTACCAGATTTTCTGAATTCTTTTTATCTCCGTTTTCAATATCAGTTTCAAGCAACAAAATATCTATACTTTCACCTTCATACATTCCCAATGCACAAAGGTTAAGGAAGGACTGAAGACAACGCATACCGGTACCACCGGCTGCAATTAAAAAGTTCTTAGAAGGTTTAATGGATTGACTGCTCATGGGGTTTAGAAATTAAATGATTCCGAAAATTTTATTGTTTGAGACAAAGACTGTATTCAGTTTTCTACGTTTCAAAAAACGATCAAAACAAAAGGCAACGACCCAAAAAAGTACAGGGTAAATTACCAAACTGATGTAAAAATTCAAATTGATCAATGGGCTGAAATTATCCCACGCTATATCACTGTCTGTACGCATTGAGCACAACATTTTACTTGCACCATAAGCACCAAGTAAGGATAGGGTTGAGAAAACTAATCCTACCAAAAAGATGATTCTGCGAATTAAAATATCTGTGAAAAAACCCAATTTAAAAGAGTATTTAGGCAAAGCGGCGAGTATTAAAAATAAAATTGTTAAACCTACAGCCACGTAAATGAACATGGGACTAACCTGCGATGCAGCAGCCGTCATGCCCTCCAAACAATCACTGTTGTCCTTGTCCATGCACGAAGCATCGGATACGGAAGTGAAAAGTCCTGCGAAAAAATCATTAAACATATTCGAAAATTTATGGGGTTATTAATTTATTTCTTTTTGATAAAAAAGTAAACTGAATAGGCAGCCTCTGCAGGTTTATATTCATTTGCACAATCCTGCATAGCTTTTTCAATACTCTTGAAAAGACAATTGTTCATTATCATTTTACCACCTGATTTCAGTTTATACTGAAGCGTTTTGCTTGCTTTATCCGAATCAAAGCGAATAGATTTTTGAACACCGGAAACACTGATTCTGTATCTTAATAATTGATCTTTTTGATAAAGATTGGCTTGTTTTGCTTTGTTAAAATCAAAACCAAACTTAATGGCATTATCAGCAAAAGTCAAATCTTTGAAGAAAGGATTGGAAGTTGTCGTTTCCTTACTCAAGGCCTCTTTGCTGGCAGGAACAACATTCTGGCACTCGCCGGAAAATCCGGAAACCATCAAAAAGGAAGTTGAATCCCCAACAAATTTTATCCCCGAAACAAAATTATCAGCGGTACCTTCTCTTACGGCCTTATCGCCGGCTATACCCATGAGTTTATCTGCATTAAACTTCATGATTTCGCCATAGCTATTTTCCAGTAACTGACAAGAATTATTGACTGCAAGTTTTCTTGCATCTTTAAAATCTTCCGGACTCGCTTCAACTTTTCCAAAAAGAGTGTGTAAATCGAAACAAATGTCTTTACTTAACTTTTGATCCAAATCCCCTAAAACTCGGTTCAAGCGATGTTTTTCACCGAAACCGGCAGGAAGAAAAGCAATAACATAAACCGGCATAGGAGCGCCACCTTCAGCTATCATTTTTCCATATACTTTTACTGATCCTCCGTTCATAAACCATGATTTTATCTGGTTGGCGTATTCTGAACCGCGAACGAAAGAGGAAGTTACTCCATCAGCATCGGTAGTCGGACGTCCTTCATCAACGGAAAAATCAGAAAACATCAATGCCGGGCGATTCAGGTTGGCAGCAATGTTATTGATATTCGGCGTCATGTACGTCATCAACTGCGTATAATTTGCCGGACCAAGTACTGAATTTTGTTTGGTCGCTTTATCACCGGTAATCTCCTTTAAATCTTTGTTCTCACCAATTGAATAAATTCGATCAGCGGAACCGATTCCGTCAAATGCATTGGTAATTAAATCTTTGATATTTTGATCATTCACGGCACGCTTCATAGTTGCGCTGAAATCAAAATACAAATCATAATTTTCGTTACAGGATGTCGAATCACCTCTGAGGTTTTTTTCCAGTTCAGTTAATGCCGGAACTGTAAAATGCGCTTTTTCAGCAAGCGGAGGAGTTCCTTTTGCACCTTCTTCAGTTCCGTCGGATCCGCAGGAAATAATCACAGTGGAAAGAAGTGCAAGACCAAATAAATTTTTTAACGTTGATTTCATAGGAATTAAATGGCAATTTTAATGAAGGGCAAATTTAACACAATTTACGAATCATCAAAAAAAATTAAAAGCGGAATTCTTAAAGGAAACAAATCAAATTGTTGAACAACAAGAGATTGGGAAAATAATTAAATTAATTCTTAAAATGGAGTCAACTACTGAAATCCATCCTTCAACCGTTCCCTGAAACGCTCAATTGGCTTCAAGTCTACTTCCGTATCCGTGGAACCAAAAGTCAATTCGAAGGGGTCGTCCAGTCCACGGACAAGTGACGTCAGGTAAACGAAAACAAAACTGACAAGACCGGTAACGATTAAGGCACCTCCCACTGTTTTGAATTTGCATACAAGTAATAATAGATTGATTCCCACAACAATGCTGTACATCAATGCGTAGGCCGGAGCCAAGAAATCCGTCCTTGAAATTATGTAAGCACGTGTCAGTTGCTTGCGCATCACATTTGTATTTTCCTGAATGCCCTTTACGGCCTCTTTATCGGCATAATGTTCAGCGAGATAATATGCGGAATCATTTAACTTACGAAGGACCGGAAATAACTCCTGTGACTTTTTACCGTTTGACTTTATCCACGCCAGAATTTGATCTGTTACATGTGATAAGGTGTTGTAAAAATAATTTTTATCAAGCTCTGCTTTTGCTTTTTCAGCTTTATCATTTGACCGCGGAGCTTTTAGTCCAAGCAACATCCAGTCCTGAATGGCTTCAAGATTACAGGCGATTTCACCGGGAATTTTTTCACTTTCCTTAAAATCCGTCATTATTCCCGCAAGCAGTAATCCCACCACAAAAAAAGCTCCGGTAAACACTGCCCCTGCATCTGAAACTTCTACCAAGCTGAAAGCGTGCTCACCGGGAACGAAAAAACCTCCAACAAGTACCCATTTTATTAAAACCATAAGTGCGGCAACGAGCACCGACTTAAAAATCATTTTTTTCATGTGGCAGGTTACTTTATTTGCTTATCGAAATAGTCCGCTATGTGCTGAAATAATTTCTTTTTTATTACCATTTCGCTGATAGCTTTTTTCGCCTGAGGCACGGCAATATGATGCGGCTTGTACTCTTTTCCCAAATGCTTCTTGATTTGCGCTTCCGTCAACCCAAATAATTTACCGGTTTTCTGCATTTGCTCAGTTGAAAGCGCGGGGTCCTTAATGTCTCCGATGGTTTTAATCAATTCGCTCATGGCATAAAAACCGCCCGGTAAAAATTGAACAATATTTTTTTCCTTTTCGTTTTTGGGTAAGATATTGAATTTAAACTCCTGGTTCTTTTTGGTAACATACTCACTCATGGCGTCGTTCGATTGTGGCTTACCTATAGCAACTTTACCAAGCAAGGCACTTGAATAAATGCCTAACCATCTAGCCTTTCTCCTGAATTCATGAATACCCTCTTCAACCAGGTTTAAATCGATTTCTTTGGAGATAAGTTTATCATTTATTTCCATAGCTTCATCGCGATAAAATTTCAATAACTTATCTCTCTCCTTTTCTGAACTATACCAGTCTGCCTTTTTCGCCAACTTTTTAAAGCGCTGAATGGCATCAGCGGATTGAACGTATTTTTCACCGGCTTTTTGAATCCATCCGTGCTGAATCAGCTTCGCTTCCAAAATTCCCAGATGAAAACTGGCCTGACTTTCAAAATACTTTTGAATTTCCTGAGGAAATTTCCAAACTTTATTGCTTTCAGCCATTACATACCAGTAATCGTATTTACCAAACGCATCTTCAATTTCCTTGAACGAATTCAACCATTTTCCGGCAACTTCTTTATGCCTGGAAATTTTAGAATCAATGCGAGCCAGGCCTTGAAGCTGGAAAAAAGGTGTGCGACCATCTTTTTCGTAGAAAAAGTGGGGTGCCGCAACTTTTGATTCATGATTAAATTCAGACAATGCAGAATTAACTATTCCTTCAAAATTCTTTAAATGTTGCTGGTAGCGATGTTTTGCCATAATTGGTGGGGTTGAATTAAAATTTGGATATTATTTCGTTGAATTCTGAAAAGCGTTGGTCAGTGCTTCAATTATTTCTCCTCCCTTTTCTGAATATTTGGAAATACCTTCCTTAAGTGCAGGAGCCTTTTCTTTTAATGCCTCAGCGATAAGCATATAGCGTTTTGTTTTATTTGTCTTCAATTCTCTTAACTCAGGTAATGTCTTTTTATCTAATGCCTTGTTGACATCCTTAATAATGGGTGAAATGACAAGTGAGTCTTGCTGCTTCTCACTCATTGTAAAATTTAAAATCATGGATCCCAAACCCATGGTGGAGCCATCAATTGTGCTTTTCAAAACTCCCTTTACGTCCGACGCAAGCATGGAAGCACATTCCTTTTTAAGCTTACTTTTTTCTGAAGCCTCCGAATTACAAGCGATGAATACCAAAACAAAAGCAAAGCTTAATAACGTAATTAAAATTTTATTTTTCATTTTGTTTTAAATTTATTGTGGATCAAATATAATTTTTTAGAACCAATTTTTAAAAAGAATATTTTTTAAATAGCTAGGCGCTTACATTATTTAACCCTTAACTTCAAAAAATCCCCCACCACAAACGTGCTCCCTCCAACAAAAATCAAATCATCTTTTTTTGCTTTTAGACATGCGTATAAATAGGCCTCTGAAACCCGTGGAAATGATTTTCCTTTTAAACCTAAGCTTTTCGCAAGTTGTTTTAATTTTTTTTCAGGCATTGATCGGGGAAGATTTGCTTTGGTAAAATAGTATCTTACATTTTTCTTTGGAAGAAGCGTTAATACAGCTGACGGATCCTTGTCCCCTAATACTCCGAAAATAAAATGAATGGTTGGTCGATTCATTTCCTTTAGCAAAGGAACAACTTCCGCCAATCCGTCGGCATTATGTCCGGTATCAACAATTGTCATCGGCTTATCGCTGATTTTTTCAAAACGCCCTCGTAAACCGGTTAATTTTTTTACTTCACGAAATGCCTTTTTAATTAACTCCTCTGATATTCTGAATTTCTTTAGTTTCAATATATCAATCACCTTCAATACACCCACAACGTTTTTCATCTGGTATTTTCCCGGCAACCCTAATTCGTAAACTTCAAAATTTGATCTTTTTTTATTCAGGACGGAAATCTGCGCCGTTTCGCCTTTGTACTCATAACCGAAAGAAATGAATTCATCTGAGGCAAAAAATATTTTTGAATTTTCGACAATGGCCTTTGATTTAAAAACATTTTCGATTGAATTTTGGCGCTCACTGATAACAATAGGAATTCCTTTTTTGATGATTCCCGCTTTTTCACCTGCAATTTTCTCAAGCGTATCACCTAATAAATCAACATGGTCAAATCCAATATTTGTGATTAAGGAAACCAATGGACGAATTACATTGGTTGAATCTAACCTGCCGCCGAGGCCAACTTCAATAACTGCCACATCAACTTTTTCCTCTGCAAAATAATGAAACGCCAGACCCACTGTCCATTCAAAAAAAGAAGGTTGAATGGATTTGAAAATTTCCTGGTATTGATTTACGAATTGAATAACATTATTTTTTGGAATCATTTTTCCATTAATGCGAATCCGCTCCCGAAAATCAACCAGATGTGGCGAAGTGTATAAACCTGTTTTATACCCACTTTTTTGTAACACAGCTGCAAGCAAATGCGATGAACTTCCCTTGCCATTTGTACCAGCAACATGTACGCTCCGAAATTTTCGTTCTGGATTTCCCAATTGTTTACAAATGGCCAGCGTATTATTTAAATCTGCTTTGTATGCAGCAGGGCCTACACGCTGGAACATTGGCAGTTGGGCGAAAAGATAGTTTAAAGTTTTATCGTAAGTTGTCAATGCAAAAATTAACAACAAAGATAAGCAGCAGAAAAATGAGTGGAGGAAATGAAAAAATTATTTTCCGGGTAAACGAAAATTAAAAATGATTGTTCCTTTGGAAATTTCTGGACAATCGTCTGTACATGCTTCAAATTTTGCGCATAAGGCGGCTTGCCTCGCCTGTAGCTTTAACTCCGGATCAGACGTATCAGTACCCGGTCCATTAGGATCCGCATCAATGACGTTTCCATTGCGATCCACCTTAATGATAACTACTACTTTTCCTTCACGCTTGGTTGCATTTGGTGTACAAGGATTCACCAGATTTTTTCTTCCGATTCCAAAATTGCTACCGCCTTTCCCTGTTCCGGTTCCCGTTCCTCCTGTATTCCCTGTGCTACCCGTATTTCCTCCTCCTGTTGAACCGAAATTGGGACCGTTTCCTGTTGGATCACCCTCAATTCCCTGCGTACCGGGATTGTTTCCCGAATTTCCGTTTGAATTGGCGTTATGTAGCGCATTTTGCCATGATGAATGATTGTTGGTTGGCTGCTGATTTGAAGTGTTTGAATTATTCTTTGGGTTCTTAACCTGGATATTGGTTGATGATTGGGTGTTTTCTTTGATTGGCTCGTTGATGTTGACCCCGTCGGCAGAAGAAATTAATACCGAGTTATCTGAAGCCGGTTGACCGGTAACCGGTTCTGCATTTACAGGCTCAGGAAACTGATAATCGCCCCACCCTTGATTATCTGTACCCACGGTTACAGAGACACCTTCATCCATTGAATTTCCGGGAGAACCGCCTCCGGTTATTTCTGGCGGATTCGACACATGAATCACCCAGAAAATCAGCATAACAACGAGAATCCCCGTTATGAGGAAACTCAATAAAATTGATAAAGCGGAGATTCTGTTTTCTTCGTTTCTGTTAATCATTTCTGATTGGAAGCTTTGGTAGCGCAAACCATCTTGCAATTCAATTTCGGACCCAACTGCAATACATCTACAAAATCCTGATATCGTAAACTTTTATCAATATGAAGAACAACTGTTGGGTCATTTCTCCCTTCCAACTTCTTTCTTAAAACCTCCTCCAGTCCAAAAAAAGTTGTTTTTATCTCGTCTACCTGATATTCTAATTTATCGTTTACACCGAGGTGGATGGGATCTACCGTTGCCTGCGCCCGCGTATCGCTATCCGGTAAATTTACCTTGATTACGTTGGGACTTACCATGGTACTCATGATAAGGAAAAACAACAACAGGAAAAACATGATATCGTTAAGTGACTCCGTACTTACCTCGGCTTCGCCACGTGATCTTCTTCGTAAACTCATGAAAGTAGTATTTATATTATTTCTGTGGCTCCTGCAACATATCCAGGAACTTCATTTGTGTTTCTTCCAAACGCATTGCAGCTTTATCGATTGATGTATTTACCCAATGATAGGCAATGAAGGCAATCACTCCAACTACAAGACCTCCTGCGGAACTCACCATCTTCACATACAAACCACCTGAAACGTGTTCAATATCCACCTTACCAGCGTGGTTTATGTCGTAAAAAATTTTGATTACCCCGATAATCGTTCCAATGAAACCAAGCAATGGTGCTATCTTCCCGCACACACTCAGTAATCCCAATCGCCTTTCCATTTTTCCAACTTCCAATTTTGCCGCCTCAGTCATCGCCTCTCGAATTTCGGATGGAGGCTGTCCAATGCGGGATAGTCCTTTGTCGATTATAATATGTTCAGGAGTAACACCGGCCTTACACATTGCGCGGGCCGAATCAATATTTCCCTGCTGAACTAACGGAGTAATTGCTGGTAATAACTGCTGATGCTTAGGCATCATTTTATTTAAAACCAACAAGCGCTCTATAAGTACATACAAGGTTAAAACGAAAAGAATACCGATTGGAATCATAATTGGTCCGCCATTCTGAACCATCGACCATACTGAAAAGTCAAAGTTTTCCGGTTTTTCTACAACCGAAGTAGTTGCAATTGCATTTGCCACCTCGCGAGACGTATCAGCAACGGCTGTTAATGTAGTGGAGGTAGATCCCGTAGGGGATGTAATCTGTAAAAGGGTAAATGACATCAATTATAATTTTGAAATTAGAAACAAAAGTAATCCTGTTTATTCAGGAAGTGTTTTGGTAAAACCTTTGTTTTAAACATAGACATGTTAACTTGAATTCAAACAAACAATGCAATATCGCAAGGAATAGAATTTGGTAACCGGTTTTTAAAATAATTAACAACCCGATTAAAGGAAAGGAAAGCTAATGTAAAACGCTTATTGTTTGGTTACCGTGGCAACTACATTATCAATAGAACTACCATCGTTGACATTAAAATTCATATTGATTGTAGTGTTATTTGCCAAGGTTCCATTTCCATCAATTGTATAACCACCAGAACCCAAAGCCTGATTGGCAATGGTCAAATTAGTAGCGTTAATTAAACCTTTGGTACGGGTCGAAAACCCGGAACTGTATAAATTTTCAATCAAAACGTAATCGGTACCAACTGAATCAATAATGTGAATAGTATAAGTTGCTGGATTCATTCCGGCTGTTTCCTGGCATGTCCAGTTACCAATCCACTTTTGCTTCTGATCAACCGGCGAGGGTGATGAATTATTATCCTCAGGAGCGCAAGAATTAAAAACAACAGAAATAATAATCAATCCAACTAAAGAAAACAAAAACTTTTTCATAGAAAATAAGTTTTAAAGATAGATTTCAAATATACAAAATCAAAATTAGAAAATTCATGCGAGCAACGCTATTTTTCAAAATACATTTCAATTTTTTAAACTTCATTCAATTTCTTCCAAGCTGTTCTTTATAAATCGAATGTATTTTTCCGACAACAAACGACAGTAAACGAATTTTAAACGAAAGTAAGTGACAAGTTACCGAGTCCGCGTTTTGACTTGCCACACCTTTGCACCGTCGATT
>OMJH01000177.1 GCA_900299295.1 Bacteroidota bacterium | reverse complement strand
GCTTTCCGCGAGCGCTTTCCCGGAGTGCACCTGAATCTGACCCAAGGCTCGCCGGACTACTTTTTTTTTTTCAAGCAGAAGACGGCATACGATGGTAAAAAATTATATGCTTATTTAATGGATGAATTTTCAAAATGGAAAGAGGCAAATCCGATGGACACCTATACAACGGTGAAACGAAGTTTGACGTTAGGGGGCAATAAAATTATTTATGGAAAAACATTTGTTCTTTCAACCTCTGATGAAAAAGATTCTAAATCATTCATGGAATGGAAAAGTTTATGGGACACAAGCGATATATCGAAACGAGCAGAGGATGGTAAAACAATTTCAGGATTATATCGTTATCCGATTTTTGCCTATGAAGGATTAGAGGGATTCATTGATAAATATGGGAATTGTGATGAAGACGCAGCGAAAAAGCATTTGATGATGGAACGAAAAAAATTAGAAGATGCTGGCGACCAACAAAGGTTAATTGCAGAGATAAGACAAATGCCAATGTCCGAAGAAGAAATGTTTGGGATGGGTGGCGGCGAAAGTCCGTTAAGCCCAAAAAATATTTTAAGAATAGGCAGAAGAAAAAGAGAAATTGAACTTGCATTAAATAAAAAATATACACAAGGAAATTTAGTTTGGCAAGAAAACGCAAGGGACACAAGAGTTATTTGGCAACCGTGCAAAGATGGTAAATGGTTAATTGGAGATGAACTTCACCCGCTTGTGCCAAATCAATTTCGTATATTATCAAATGGGCAATATGCTCCACCACAACAGGTAGAACATATTATGGGAATTGACCCATACGATTATCAAGAAACACAAAAGAAAGGTTCTCGCGGAGCAAGTCATGTTAAAAAACAATTTGATTATTTTGAACAAGGAAAAAGCAATGTTATTTGTTCTGAATATTATTCTCGACCAGACGACCCATACGAATTTTATGAGGATATGATTAAACAAGCGGTTTATTTCGGTGGAAAGGTTTTACCAGAAAGAAAAAATTATGGGATATTCAAATATTTTAAAGAGAGAGGGTATGAAAAATTTTTGATGGCAAGACCGATTGGAATAAAGAATAATCAAACAACAATAAAAGATAATCTTGCAGGATTACCTGCACACGCAAACGTAACATCAGCAGGGTTTGAATTAATTGAAGCATATCTTTCACAGCAGTATGATGAAGGTGTAGATTATCTGAAAGATTTTTTATTTGAAAGAACACTTGAAGATATATTAATGTTTAATCCGAAAGACACACACAAATACGATTTAACAATGAGTTTGATTTATACAATGTTTGCAGGAAATGAATTGAAAAAACAAATTACTTTTAGAGAAAGCTCATTATCAGAAGCTATGGGATTACTTGTTCCAAAAGTGGAATAATAAAAAATATTTTTAATTTCGCAAAAAAAAATTTCGATGGACAGCAATCTCGAAACATTTTCACAACAAAGCGTAGAAGACCTTTTTAAAAATCTTGACCCAGATAAAAAAAATCAACAATGGGCAATTAGCATCATCACACATTATTATACAAATTATGGTGCGTATTATCTAAATAATTTTTGGGTAGATAATATCCGATTATATGCAATGGGAAAACAAAGTTCAGAAAAATATAGAGCGTGGTTTGACCCAAAAAGCAAAAAAGCAAATTACGTTAATTTTTTATCTTTTGATGAGATTGTTTCACCAATACCTAAATTGCGTGAAATTGTTATAGAGAGGATGATGAAGGTTTTTACAAAATTTACAGCAACAGCGATTGACCCGATTAGTGAGGATAAAAAAAATAAAGATATTTTGAAATTAAAATTTCAGAAAATCATTGATGAAGATTTAAAGGAAATTTCTAAAAAACTTTTAATGAAGCACCCGATTAAAAGTGGTTTCGACAAAGAAGTTTTAGGAAGGGATAATAACAATGGGTTTGGAGATATAGCAACAACGTATGATTTGGATTTAAGTAAAGACGATGAAAGACAATTATATATTGATATATATTACAAACAAGCAGTAGAAGTTGCAATGGAATTAGCATTGGATTTAATGATGAATTATAATGCAGCAGAAGAAGTTATAAGATGTTTGTGCGAAGATGCAGTTGATTTGGGTTTTATGGCATATCGTATTTATATGGATAATACTACGAAGATGCCAACGATACGCCCTGTTCGCGCAGAAAGTATTGGTGTGGGACAATCAAGAAGAAATGATTTTCGAGATAACAAATTAATTTGGGTTGAAGAATGGCTCACGATAAATGAAATTGCACAAATGGCTGGCGATGATTTAAGTTCAGAGCAACTCCAAAATATGTTTAACTATGCGGTGGTAGCACAAAATTTCCGCGATAGACAAGGAAATTATTTGTATTGGAATAAATGCACACGAATACAACGCGAAGATTATAAAATAAGAATAGTTTATTACGAAATAAAATCAATCAATGAAATTCGTTATGAACAAAAAGTAAACGCAACAACACGCGCAGTAGATTTATTTAAAAGAAAATCTAATTGGACATTACCAGCTAATTACACACCGACAAGTTCGCAAAAAGAATATTATGCAGAAGTAATTTACAAAGGGTATTGGCAACCAATGACAGAAAATGCCTTTGGGTTTGGAATGTTATATAATATGAATCGCGATGATATAAATAAACAGCGAACAGAGTATTCTATATACATCGAAAGAGTTGCGCAAAAATCAATGGTGGAACAATTAATTCCGCTTGAAGATGATTTCATGTTATTGCAATTAAAAACGCAACACGCAATCATAATGAGCAAACCACGCGGATATGTTTTTAATTTACAAGGATTGCGAAATGCAGTAAGTTTAGGTGTTGCAGGATATGATACAGAAATTGAATTAGTAAAAATGTTTCAGCAAACAGGAACAATATTTATGTCGCCAACTAATATTGATGGTGAAATGAATATTGGAAACACAAAACTTTTTGAAACACTTGAAAATGGGTTGGGAGAAGAAATAAATGGGTATCTTGAATTGCTTGCCAACAGACTACAATTAATGAAAGAAATTTGTGGAATTAATGATGCGGTTGATGCAAGTTCGCAAAATACAGAAGCACTTGTAGGAGTTCAAAAATTAGCAGCACAGGCAAGTTACAACGTAACACAACACTTGAATAGAGGATTGATTAATATTCTTGAAAGAGGAGCAACATACATAGCGAAACTAATTCAGGATATAGTTATATATCAAAAAGAAAATCCATTTGCATATAATTTTTTAATTAGTGCATTGGGGAAATATAATGCAGCAGTTATTGAAAGTATGGATGAAATGTCCACATCGCAATTCGGAATAAAATTAGAAGTAGCACCAACGGATGTAGAACAACAATTTGCATTACAAGCACTACAACAAGCGGCACAAAAAGGAGAAATTAAAACATCGGACTTGTTGATTATTGCACCAATGATTGTAAAAAATTACAAACTTGCATCGCGTATAATATCTATTCGTGCAAAAAGAAATGAGGCGATGGCTGTTCAAAATCAGCAATCGCAGTTACAGATGCAACAGCAAATGGAATCTGCAATGTCGCAGATAAAATTAATGGTTGCACAAATTCAAGTTGATGGCATGAAACAAAAAGCCAATATTGAAGGATTGTGGCAATCAGTAGTTGCGGAAATGAAAGTGAAAGGACAAATATCTGGTGAAACATTGAAGGGTGAACGCGAAGTAGCAGCAGCACAACAACAACAAATCGCAGATGCTATTTCACAATCATCGCAACAAGCACATGAAAAACAGATGCAACAACAACAACCAATTTCAGTATAAAAATATTTTTTTAAAAAAGTTTGTTTATTTAAAAATAAATATACTTTTGCAGTAGTTAAGTATTTGTGAGTGTTCGATATTGATTAAGAGTTATCTTAAAAATTCATTCACAACATGACAGAAAAAGTTCAAGAAACAGCAGTAGAAAACAAAAGAGAAATCAAAGCAGAAGAAATAAAAAATTCTGCGATGAGGGCTGCATTTATTAAAAGTCAGGAAGAAAAAAACAAAGAAAATATTTCAGAAAAGAAAGAAGAAAAAACTGAACCGATAAAAACGGAAGTAAAATCGGAAAAGAAAGAAGAACCGAAATCCTCCGAAGTTGAACTTAGCGATGATGATTTCACAAAAAAATTCAATCAAAAATTCGGAACTGAATTTACATCTATTGATGAAATAAAAAATTTCTCAAAAAAAGAACCAACCGAAGAAGAAAAGAAAAGACAAGCTGAAATTGCAAAAGCAGATTTTACAAAATATTATGTAGAAAAAGGAGGAAGCGTAGATGATGTTATTGCATTTGAAAATATTATGGCGAAAAAAGATATGGATATTGTAAAAGAAAAATTCGCCGCCGAACAACGCAAAAAAAACAAAGACATTTTACAAGAAGATATTGATGCGCGATTTAACCGCAGATATTTTATTAATGATGAAAATGCAGAAGAACCAATATACGATGAGGATGAAACAGGTGCAGGGCAAGACAAAATAGCAAACGAAGCAAAAGAAATTCGGTTTAATGCAGGAAAGAAATTGACCGAAGCAAAATCAAATTACGACAATCAAAGAATTGCAGCACAAGAAGGGTTGAAATATCGCGACAGTGTGGCAAAAATTCTTGAAAAAGCAAATACATTCGACATCAAAATAAATGATAAAGAGTTTGTTTCATTTGAATTAACCACAGAACGAAAAGCAGAAGTTCAAAAATTGGTTGAGGAGGTTGGAATAAATTCAAAAATTAAAATTGAAGAATTAAACAATATTTACCAATTAGTTGTTAAGGGTCTATACGCCGAAGATATGGCAAAAGCAGCTTATACAGCAGGAGCAAGCAAAGGCACTGAAAAAGCACTTGAACCATTTAAAAATCCTATCAAACAAACATCAGAAGCATCATCGCAAAGCAAAGAAGGTATGATGGTGGATGAAAAAGGAAATCAGTTCGACCCGAAAACTATTGGCAAACGAATAAGAAAATAAAACAACTAAAAACTAAAACTTAAAAATATTAACTATGGCATCAACAACACCAACGTATGCAGCGAACCTCAATCTTGTAGATTACCCGCTGTTTAATACCGCGTATAACGCGCTTAAAGTTCCAGACTACTACAAATCAACTTTGTATAAATACGGCTCTGAAAATCTTTCGGGATTTTTAGATATGTTCGGAACAACAACATACAGAAACGACATCACTTATTTTCACGAAGAAAAGGACAGATTAACACCAACATTGATTGTTAATTCTGCGGTTTCAGGTGCGGCAGGTGCAGCAGTAACAATAACACTCGCTGCGGCTTCGCACGTTATCAATGGAACAAAATCACCTGTTCAGCCAACATTTAAAGTGTTATTTAAGGATGGTTCACTTGGAACTGTTACAGCTAAAAGTGAAGCGGTAAATAACGCACACACAATCACAGTTGCACCCGAATTAAGTTCACAAGCAATCAGCGTAGCAGCAGGGGAACAAATTGCTGTTTTGGCTTTCAACGCCGTTGGTGAAAACAACACACAACAAAAATCAATGTTAGATGTGCCAGGCACTATTTACTCAAATACTATGCAGATTTTCCGCGCTGACTTTAAAGTTACAGGAACAATGCTTGCAGCGTTCAATGGTAAAATGACATTGACACATGGTATTGACAAAAGAACAGGTCAATATACTGAATGTTGGTATAATGAAGATTTGGGAGATTACTACCAAAGATTTATGAATGCGCGTGAGATTTATTATCTTACAGCGAAATCAATCACCAATACAGGATTACTTGATGTATCTACTTACGGAACAGGATTTAATGGACTATTAACTTCTATTGAATCAGGTGGAAACGTAATGAATTATGCCGCAGGTGCAGGATTCACAATGACCGACCTTGATACAATGCAGGTTCGTATGGATAAAGAAAATTCTCCTCGTGAATATTTCGTGAAAGGAGGGTTGCCATTTAATCAAATGATGTTTAAAAACATTAAAGATTATTTCCCTAATGGTGCGATTAGCTATGGGGCATTTGGCGGTAGCCAAGAAAGTGCAATTAGTTGGGGTTTCAACTCGGTTGCATACAATGGTTATACCTTCCACATGGGAAATATGCCGATGTTCACCAATCCAACAGCTTTGGGTGTTCAAGGTTCTCGCTTTCCTTTCTATGCTGTGTTTATTCCTGCGACTAAAACACCAGATGCTCTTGGGGATGAAACAACGTATATTCAGAAGGTTCACCTTAGCGGTTGCGGATATGATAGATTGTATGAAGAATTTGTTACAGGTGGCGCAAGTTGGTTGCCTGAAACATACAGAACAGACAACTCTGATACAGTAGTTTGGACATGGAGAGAGCAGTTCGGATTGGAAGTGTTTATGCCTAACCACTTCTACTACGTTAAACAAGCGTAATAACTTAGGGGTAAATATATGAGGGAGCGTTCAGTTGCTCATTTAACGCTCCCTTTTTTAAAAAATAAAACAATCATAAATTAAAAAAGTAAATTTCAACAAATGTCAAACGCAACATCAACACTTACAGAAAAAAAAGTAATCATCTACAAGGGAGTTCCATTAAATGAATCTCCAAGAATGGATAAAGGCACTGGTGCAAGAATTACGCACCCTAAATATTTTAATGTTCCAACAGAAGATGAAATTTTAGAAAAAGGGACTGATGGAAAAATGCGTGAACGTAAAATAAGATGGTATTATGGTTGCACAAGTATTTATTTCGATGAACAATTAAAAATGGGAGTATCAGCCGATAGACCGAAATCTGCAATGGATTTTATTGATGTGGATAATGGTATTAAGGTTGTTAATGAAGATGAAGACCCGATGCTCGCGTTATATATGAAAATAACCAATCATAACGGAGCAAACGAAAATCGCAAAAAAACAAAAAGCGTTTTATTTAATCCAGATGATAGCGAACAAAAAGCAAATGAGGAATTAAAACATAGAAAAAAGGTAAGCGATGTTCACGCTAAAATCTATAAAATGGATGAAACGGAACTTCGTTCTTTGGCAAAAAGAATCAATCAAGGTAAACTTATTTTCAGTGTTAATCCTGATGAAGAAGAATCAATGCTTCGGTTATCTGTATTAGGACACGCAGAAAGTTATCCTGATTTGATGAATGAATTGATTGCTAAAAAAGGAATGGAACTTAAAATGAAGGTTGTTGAAGCGGAAGATTCGGGAGTTATTAAAATTGAAGGAGGACAAGTATTTATCAAAGGAAACGATAAGGCAATTATCACAGGAGTAAAAACCAAAGATGATATTGTTGCGTTCCTTTCGAGCGAAAACGGCAAAAAACATTTGAATACAATAAACAATTTAATGTCCAATGGATAATAAAACAGAATGTTCAGAGTGTAACACTCGTAAAAATTTGATTAATAAAGCCAACCAAATGAATACAGGTATAACCAATTCAGGAAGTCAGGCGTTTCAGAGTTATCAAAAAACAAAACAAATATCTCAAAATTCTGCATCAACAAATTCAAAAGTTATTCAAAGCGGATGCGGAGGTAAAATCTCAAACAACTAAACAAAAAAAATTAAAAACCAATTAACAAAATGGCACTAATAAAAGCATCCATTCTCCGTAAGAATCAGGAAAATTACTACGCTTACGGCAACACACTTCAACAACAATCATTTGATTTTGCCCAAATGCACAATGCAGAGCAAGTATGGTTGTGTCCAGAAGATGGTGGAACAACATCATATAATCCTGTTTGCGATTTCTCGCTGACAGCACCAAACATTCCATTAAACGTATATCCTGCTATCAGATTCCAATACGGAAAAAATGATGGTTCATACGGAACAATGGACACCTTTTGGGTTAGCGGTTCAATCAATGATTTGCTACAAAAAGCAAACGCATCAACAGGCGGTGCTGCAAGCACATACATTGTTTCTGCAATTTCTCCGTTCAGTTAAACAATTACTATACATTCACCAAGACAGCGTGGATAGTATCTGCGCTGTCTATTAAATATCTTTT
>OMJH01000176.1 GCA_900299295.1 Bacteroidota bacterium | reverse complement strand
GTGTGTGCATTTTTGGTGGAGCCCATTCAGGGTGAGGCGGGAGTGATTGTTCCAGATGATGGATTTTTAAAGAAGTCATTTGAATTATGTAAGAGCCAAAATGTATTATTCATTGCAGACGAGATTCAAACTGGACTGGCCAGAACTGGAAAAATGCTTGCCTGCGATTATGAAAATGTGCATGCAGATATTTTGATTCTGGGAAAAGCCCTGAGCGGAGGAATGTATCCTGTAAGTGCAGTTTTGGCCAATGATGATATCATGATGTGCATTCGTCCGGGACAACACGGGAGTACTTATGGTGGAAACCCACTTGCATGCCGTATTGCGATTGAAGCTTTGTCAGTACTAAAAGAGGAGAAGTTAGCCGAAAATTCTTTTCGTCTCGGAGAAATTTTACGTTCCGAATTGTCTAAAATTTCTTCCCCGCTGCTGAAGACTGTTCGTGGAAAAGGACTTCTAAATGCAATCGAAATAAATGAGCGTAATGGAATGGATGCGTGGCAACTTTGTTTACGAATGAAAGAACGAGGTTTATTGGCAAAGCCAACACATGGTGATAAAATTAGGTTCGCGCCACCACTGGTTATAACCGAACCTCAGCTAAGAGAGTGCATAGAGATTATCAGAAGCGTTTTAACTGAAGGTGTTTAATTTTCCTCCTTTAGCCTTGCTAATATATTCTTCAGGTGCTCAATAACAGGTTCTAGTAATGGTTGTTTTTCATCGCCAGAATCAAAAAGTTCAGAAAGCTTTGTTAAGCACAGTTCTACTGTGTTTTTTTGAAATGGGCCTTCCATACATTCAATAACGGTACAGGCCTCCATACTCAAACCGTATTCGCTGTCCATAATCAGCTGAACAAAAAATTCAATAAATTTTGAAAAATCTAAACCGGATTCCCAGCAGCCCGCAACCAGTTGTTGTCGAAGGGATTTAAATTCAGAATTAGCGATAGCATATAAAAGCATTTCTCTGCCATCTTCTTTCTTTAATATGTAAAGCGCTTTATCTTTTTCATCAGTACTACCGCTGGTTAATAGCCCGACCAGGTTCTTAATTTGTTCTTTATTTTTTTTTGCAAAATCATCACTGTTCAACACTAAGGTCGAAAATTGTTCTTCATTGAAATAATGAGAAGGATCATCTTGCAGCGCATCGTTTTTGTCGAAATCGTTTGAATTCATAGGACAAATGTATTGTTTTTAGGAATTATGTGCCGCTTTGTACTATCAACATGCAGGTGTTTAAATTGGTTTTTATTCATTGCAAGTGAAAGCAATAAATTGATGTACTTCATCGCATGAAAATTCATCTTATCGCCATTGGCGGGAGCGCAATGCATAATATGGCACTTGCCTTGAATATAAAAGGTTATGTTGTTACCGGATCTGATGATGAAATTAATGAACCATCAAAAAGTCGTTTAGCGGCGGCCGGATTGCTGCCTGATAAAATCGGTTGGATTCCGGAAAAGATTCATCCGGACTTAGATGCAGTTATTCTTGGCATGCATGCTCGTCAGGATAACCCTGAATTAATCAGGGCGAAGGAATTAAATTTGAAGATTTATTCCTATCCTGAATATGTCTACGAACAATCAAAAACAAAAACAAGGGTGGTTATCGGAGGTAGTCATGGAAAAACAACAATTACCTCAATGGTTTTACATGCATTGCATTGCGCAGGGATAAATTCCGATTATTTAGTTGGCGCACAATTGAAGGGCTTCGATACAATGGTTAAATTTTCAGAAGAGGCGAATATTTCGGTAATTGAAGGTGATGAATATTTATCTTCTCCGATTGACAGAAGGCCAAAGTTCCATTTATATAAACCAAGCATTGGCTTAATCAGCGGAATTGCATGGGACCATATCAATGTATTTCCCACCTTTGAAAATTATGTGGAGCAATTCCGCATTTTTATTGATTTAATTGAAGAAGGAGGAACCTTGATTTATTGCAACGACGATTCCGTTTTAAAAACCTTGGCAGAAAAAACAAAATGCAAGGGCAAGAAAATTTCATATTCCATACCTGAACATCAAATTGAAAACGGAAAAACCTTGTTATTGCACCAAGGTTTAAGTTATCCGCTTAAAATTTTTGGTAAACATAACTTGATGAATCTGGCTGGCGCCTTACTGGTTTGCCAAGAATTAGGAATACAGCAAAAAGATTTTTATGGGTTCATGACTAGCTTTGAAGGTGCTGCCAAGCGACTTGAATTAGTGTCGGAAACCGATAAATTCAGTTTTTTTAAAGATTTTGCCCATTCCCCTTCAAAACTAAAAGCCACAATTTCGGCAGTTAAAAATCAATTCCCATTCCGTTCATTAGTTGCGGCAGTTGAATTGCATACTTTCAGCAGTTTAAACGAATCATTTTTGGAAGAATATCGGGATTCAATGAATGAGGCGGATGAAGCAATTGTTTACTTTAATCCGCACACCATCGAGCATAAAAAATTAAAACCTATTACCGTCAGTCAGGTAAGATCTGCATTTGGAAATCATTTAAATTTAATAGTAATGACCGAATCAAAACAAGTTTCAGATTTTTTGATTTCGCAAAAATGGATGCAAAAAAATCTTTTAATGATGAGCAGTGGTAATTTTGACGGAATTGATTTTCATGCGCTGAGTGAAAAATTAGCGATTTCCTAGTAGATTGCGGGCTTTTCATAAAAGTGGTTCAAACTTTAGTATGAATGAAAACCTGAAACCTTAAACCTTAAAATAGTATCTTTGCGCCTCAAATTTATTTTTCATGGGTTTAAAATGCGGAATCGTTGGATTACCAAATGTTGGAAAATCTACGTTGTTTAATTGCCTTTCAAATGCACGTGCGCAGGCAGCGAATTTTCCTTTTTGCACCATTGAACCCAACCTCGGTACCATAACTGTTCCTGATGCACGGCTTACTAAATTGTCGGAATTGGTCAAACCCCAAAACATTGTACCCACAACAGTGGAAATTGTTGATATTGCAGGGCTAGTGAAAGGAGCGCATAAAGGTGAGGGCCTTGGAAACAAATTTTTGGGGAATATTCGTGAGTGCAATGCAATTTTACATGTACTGCGGTGTTTTGATGATCCGAATATTATTCACGTAGATGGTTCTGTTAATCCTGTTCGCGATAAGGAGGTAATTGATATGGAATTACAGTTGAAGGATCTTGAATCTGTTGAGGCAAAAATGAAGAAATATGAAAAAGTGGCTAAAACCGGTAATGATAAAGAGGCGGTTAGGACATATGATGTTTTAAGTAGGGTAAAACAAACGCTTGAACAAGGAAAAAGTGCACGAGCCGCTAATATAGAGCCTGAGGAAAAAAAATACATTGCGGATTTATTTTTATTGACTGACAAACCTGTTATGTATATCTGCAATGTGGATGAGCGTTCAGTGAAAACCGGTAACAACTATGTGGATGCGGTGAAGCAGGCGGTAAAAGATGAAAAAGCAGAGGTGCTAATGATTACTGCTGCTATGGAAGCCGAGATAGCATCCTTAGAAACTTATGAAGAACGCCAGATGTTTCTTACTGATATCGGATTGGATGAGCCTGGCGTAAATAAACTTATTCGATCAGCCTATCGTTTATTAAATCTTCAAACTTATTTTACTGCGGGTGAGAAAGAAGTAAGAGCCTGGACAATAACCCAAGGAATGACGGCGCCACAGGCAGCAGGTGTGATTCATACTGATTTTGAAAAAGGATTTATTAAGGCGGAAGTAATTGCGTTTACTGATTATATCGGATTAGGATCAGAATCGGCATGCCGAGATAACGGTAAACTTCGCATTGAAGGGAAAGAATATATTGTTTCTGATGGCGATGTGATGCATTTCCGATTCAATGTTTAACTGAATTTAGAACTAACCTCCTACAAAGCAGGCAGTATTACCAATCGGTTTTAGTTTACCGTAAGATGATTTTTTTAATTCCAATCTTTACAATTTTTTGTTCAAAATATTCTGTTTATGTGGTAATGCTTACGCAGGCATTTCTTATTATTGGTTTAATTTTCAAATGCGAATTTCAGTAGTTGCGATTTTTGTCTTAGCGGTTCTTTTTTTCTCGTGTGGAGAAGAAGAGAAAGTAAACGATACACGTACAGTTTTTCGATACAACGAGATGGGTTCAATTACATCGCTGGATCCTGTTGCTTCTTCCAGTTTTGAAAATATTTGGGCGGTAAATCAATTGTTTAACGGACTTGTTCAGGTTGACGATAGTCTGAACGTTTTACCCTGTATTGCAAAATCTTGGGAGATTTCTGACGACGGATTGAAGTATATATTTCATTTACGAACGGATGTGTTGTTTCATCCCCATAAAGCGTTTTCTTCAGAATCGAGAAAAGTGGTTGCCAAGGATTTTGTTTATAGTTTCAGACGTTTATTCGATCCTGAAATCTCCAGAGCACTGAGTGTTGTGGAAATCATTAACGTTAAAAATAACATTCCGTCAATTATTGATACTGACGATTCAACGCTGGTAATTGAAATAAAACGTCCGTTCCAACCGTTTTTGAACCTACTCACAATGAAATTTTTTTCTGTTGTACCGGAGGAAGTAGTTACCTATTTGGGAAAGGATTTTTCAAAATTCCCGGTTGGAACCGGACCATTTCAGTTCAGAATGTGGGATGATTCTAAAATTATTTTCCTGAAAAATCCTGATTATTTTGAAAAATTAAATGGCGAGTCGCTCCCATTTTTAGATGCGATAAATATTTCATTTATTCGTGATAAACAAAGTGCATTTTTACAATTAATACGAGGAAAAATAGATTTAATCAGTGGAGCTGATGCAATTAACATTGATGTGGTATTTGATCATGATGGAAAGTTGAACAAAGAATATGAGCATTTAATTACTGTACTCACCGGTCCTTTTCTGAAAACTGATTATTTAGGTTTTTATGTTGAGAAAAATGGAATTGATGATTCGTTATATCCACTTAAAGTGAAGGCGGTTCGGCAGGCAATTAATTATGGCTTGGATCGAGAGAAAATCATTCGATTTTTTAGGAATAATATGGGTAAGGCAGCGGATCATGGATTCATTCCGCCGGGACTCAAGGAATATAGCTCTTCCTTAGTTAAGGGGTATTTTTATAGTCCTGATAAGGCGAAGTTAATTCTTACCGAGGCCGGTTTTCCTTTAGGTAAAAAAGGGTTGGCGCTTACCTTACACATAACAGATAACTTTTCAGATATTGCAGAATTTATTCAGGCACAATTGGAAAAAATTGGCTTAAAAGTTAATTTGCTTGTTGAACCGTCCCGTGAAATAAATAAAGCTGTTTTGAAAGGTGAATATGATTTTTTTAAAAAAAGTTGGATTTGTGATTATCCTGATCCTGAAAATTTCATGTTTCTTTTCTATTCCTTGAACTTTTCTCCTGTCGGTCAAAATTA
Source organism: Bacteroidota bacterium (assembly GCA_900299295.1). Classification (GTDB taxonomy): domain Bacteria; phylum Bacteroidota; class Bacteroidia; order B-17B0; family Aurantibacillaceae; genus AM-1111. The sequence continues at coordinate 13,476 of OMJH01000176.1, read as the reverse complement.
TTTTCATTTCAAAAACTCTAGGTTTGATGAGTTGTTTGAATTGTCCCAAAAAGAAAAAAACAAAAAAATACGAATGAAGTTATTTAATGAAATGGAAAGGATAATTAATGAAGAAGCTCCTGTAATTCCACTTTACCATGATAAAGTAGTTCGTTTGGTGAACAAGAATTGCTCAGGAATGAAATTAAACCCTATGAATTTGCTTGATTTACGCACCGTGAAAAAGCTAAACACGAATCCCAATTATTAAAATATCATCAATTTGGGGGCCTTTTCCTTTCCATTTATTAAGATACTGTTCAATTAATGCTTGCTGATCTTTCATTGAATATTGCTGTATTTCCAAAAGCAGTTTTTTAAAATGTTTTGTTGATATTTTTTTGTTTCTTAGCCCACCAAACTGATCTGCAAATCCATCAGAAAAAAGGTATAGACTATCTTCTTTTTGTAAAACTAACTCGCTTTGTTTGTATTCCTGACTATTTTCGGTAAAACCTCCAATGGATGCTTTTGTTAATTCGGGTTCTTCTAACTCAAATCCTGTTTCTTTTTTTCTAAAAATCCAAATGGGTCGGTTCGCACCGGCGTATTTAATTCTTATGGCGTTTTCATTTATATATTGGCAAGATATCAGAGAAATATCAAGTCCGTCTCTAGAAATGGAATCCTCATAATTTTGTTTCAAAACCGATTTAATTCTTTTGTTGAGTCGTTTAAGAATATTTCTGGGCTCAACTAATTTCGAAACAGCCTCTTCTAGTTTTTGATGGCTGATCATGCTCATAAGCGCGCCCGGTACGCCGTGGCCGGTGCAATCAGCTGCGGCAACAATATATGACTCAGTTTTGATTTTCTCACTTATTTTTTGTTTAAAGAAAAAGTAAAAATCGCCACTCACGATATCCTTTGGTAAATGCAAAATGAAACTTTTTGGGAAAACGGAAAAAAATGAATCTTTCTCAGGTAAAATAGCGTTTTGGATTCGCTGAGCGTAATTAATTGAATCTGTAATTTCTTTCTTTTGATTTTCAATAAGGTTATTCTGTTTTCCAAGTAATAAATTTGCTTTTTTTTGTTTCTTGTTTGCCAAGAAGATAAAAATTGAAAATCCAACAACAAAAAGCAGTATTACAATTGATGAGATGATAATGTTTCGCTGAACCTGAATGTGAGCTGATGCATTTGCATCCTTTTTCGCTTGTTCGATTTTGTTTTTTTCTTTTTCCTTGTCAAATTCAAAATTCATTTGATTTTGAATCAAAATTTTACTGTTGTTGTGAGCAATTATTGTGTCATTTGCGGATTTGTGTCTTTCTAAGTTTAATATGGCCTTTGAATAATCCCCTATTTTTTTATAAGACTGATACAATAATTTAGATGCGTCGTAAATATTTTCTAGATTTTGAATTTCAATGGCAATTTTCATTCCCCGTTCACCTTTTTCAATGGCTTCCTTATACTTTTTATTGTTAAAATCAATTTCACCTATGTGAATATGAGAAGTTGAAATTGCAGATCGATTTTGAATTTTTGTACCTAATTCAAGTGCTTTTTCATAAAAGTTCAAAGATTGCTGAAATTCAAGTTTATTTTGATAGATTTCCCCAATTTCAAGATAAATTTCTGACAAACGGTGCAGGTCTTCTATTTCAAGCGCAATTGATTCAGACTTATTTAGATATTCAATTGCGAGGTTGTATTCTCCTTTTGTTTTATACACATCGGCAATAACCATGAGGCAATACGCTTTGGAATTAGGGGAGTTAATTTCGTCAGCTGTTAACGACGCCTGCTTATAATACTCCATGGCTTTTTTCAAATCATTTTGCAACCGATAAACATCTCCAATGGAAAGGTAACAATCAATTAACCGGATTTTATCTTTTAACTCATTTGCCAGATTAAGGCTTTGATTGAAATAATTCAATGCTGCCACATAATCACTTTTTGCCAACGAAATTTCACCCAATGTATAAATACCGATGCAAACAATATTCTTGTTGTTTATTTTCCGGCTTAATGTTATTGCCTCGTTTAATGCACGCGTGGATTTAAAAAATTCAGACTGAATTTGATAAAGTTCACCTAAATGAATCAGAATAAATGCTTTTTCTTCTACATTATTCGATTCATTACAAATATTAATTGCCTCGGTTAAATACTCCAGCGCAAGATCATTTTTCAGCTGCATTCTGTAATCATCCCCAATAGACCTTAAGCAATAAATGATGAGTTGTTTATCGTTAATTCGCCTTGATAATTTTAAGGCATCATTGTAATATAGTTGCGCATTTTTATGTTTCGCTTGAACGCGGTAAATGGATCCTATCCAGGCAAGTGCCTGTGCTTCAAGTCGCTTATTCTTCAATTTTTTAGCAATTGATTTACTTTTATTGTAAAATCTAAGCGCATTTTCGTAATCATCAGTAAAATAATAATAAATACCTTTTTTATGAAATGCATCTGCAATACCTTCCTGATAGTTAATAGCATTTGATTCGTTCAAAGCAAGTTCAGCCAAATACAATGTGGTATCGATGTTGGAATTACGGTATCGCTCAGCCAATTGATTTAAAATGTCAATGCGTTGTTTCCCGGAACTTTTTGTTAGTTGTTCTGCAAGGGAATCTACAGGGTTACCGATTGAAAAACAATAAAAATTACTGGTAAGAAATAAAAACAAAATTAATTTGATTCTCACACAGAAAATTTTCTCTAAAACTAGGTAAAAATATCTAACTTAACAATTTCTTAACATTGATTTTTAGAAGGAAAAAATAAAATAAACATTATTTTTTAAATAGCTGGAGCCGCCTTACAATAATTTTGAATTTTATTTACAAAATTGTCGAATAAATAGCGGGAATCCCATGGGCCGGGACAAGCTTCAGGATGGTATTGAACGGAGAATGCATTTTTATTCAAAATCTTAATTCCTTCAATTGTTCCGTCATTTAAATTTACATGGGTAACCTGAATGTTTTTATTTTGATTGATTTTTTCTGCATCAACGCTGAATCCATGGTTTTGAGAGGTAATCTCACATTTACCGCTAAGTAAATTTTTTACCGGATGATTGATACCCCGGTGACCTGCGTGCATTTTGTAGGTTGGAATTCCTTGTGACAAAGCAAGTAGCTGATGACCTAGGCAAATACCAAAAACAGGTAGTCCGGTATCCACTATTTTTTTGATGAGTTCAATTTCGTCTTTCATTACAGATGGATCACCGGGACCATTACTTAACTGAATGCCGGCAGGGTTGAATTTCATAATTTCCTCAATCGAGGTTTTCATTGGAAAAACTCCTACGTAACAGCCTCTTTCAACTAAAGACCTGATAATGTTTTTCTTTACGCCTAAATCAATAAGGGCAACACGATACACCGATTCGGGATTACCTGCGAAATAGGATGATGTACAGGATACTTTTGACGATAATTCAAGACCCGCCATTGAAGGAACAGAACCCAGTTGTTTCTTTAATTCGCTGATATCATCAATTTCAGAAGAAATAATGCAATTCATTGCACCTTTGTCACGAATATATCGAACAATTGCGCGCGTATCTACATCAGAAATTGCGACAATTTTTTGTTCTGTAAAATAATCGCTTAATGATTTTTGTCCTGCCTTTCGCGAAAAACCGTCATTGAATTTCTTGCAAACCATGCCGGAAATTTTAATAGAATCACTTTCAACCTCTAGTGCTGTTACTCCGTAATTGCCAATATGTACGTTTGCCATTATTACCACTTGCCCCGTATAGGAAGGGTCAGTGAAAATTTCCTGGTATCCGGTCATTCCGGTATTGAAACAAATTTCACCGGTTGTAGTTCCTTTATAACCGGCCGCTTTTCCTTCAAACACCTTTCCATCTTCCAATACCAGAATTGCCCTGGGTATTTGTTTATATTTTAATTGCATAGTTTTAGTAATCTAACCTGCAAATTTCGGCTTAAATTGCCTAGGAAACTAATTTGTTCATTTGTTTTGAAAAATTGTCATGCAATTTATTACAGATAACTTTGATTAAATTTATACACAGTAAGCTTCTATAAAATTCATGAAAAATTTCAAAAAGGTTTTTTTACTCGTTGTATTTTTATTTAGCCTCATTTTATCTAAAAGCCAAAATTATGATTCATTGTTTGCCGCACGTGAGCGAATATTATTAGCTGGTGTTGACTATCATCGAGCATTAATAAAATGGAATTTTTTCAGAGTTTTTTCTAATAAAATGGATGTAGGTTTTGAGAAAAAAGTTAACCTTAATTTTTCTATGATTTCAAATTTAATTTTTGATTATGATCCTTCGAGAGGGGCTGTTCACGGATTTTATGGCTATCGTTATTATTATAATCTGGAGGACAGAATTACCAGGCGATGGATGCGTGAAAAGTCAAAGACAAGTTGTTTTTCTGCCGATTACTTTGAAGCGGATTATGGGTTGGGATGGAATTATGGCCCTTGGGATGAGGTAGAAGACGGATTGCCACCCGGAATTATTACAGGACCTACGCTTAAAATTGGTTCACAGCGCAAAATTGCCAAACACTTTTTTATGGATGTGAATTTTGGTTATAACCTGATTTTTAATGTAAAGGGTAGGGCAATAGCCGAGCTAAAATTCGGATTAGAGATATTGTAAAATGAAGTGTTTTGTTATTGTCTCTTTCATTTTTTTTTCATTGGCCTTGTACGCTCAGGAGCGACTTGGATTAACTTCCGGAAATTATAGTGGAATTAATAATGTATTTTTAAATCCGGCCAGTAGCGCACACTCCCCATTTCAACTGGATGTTAATTTCGGAACGGCAGATGTCTTTTTCAATAATCGCTTACTGAATATTCTTAATTTCGGAAATACAAATATCAATAACGGTTCCGTTTATTTTTCCCCAAGTTTGCCTCCATTTAAGTATGGGTCTATGGATGCGCGTTTGTGGGCAAAAATTCCGTCTGTCGCTGTTCGTTTTGATAATTTTTCACTTGGCATCTATTCTAATTTCAGGGCCAATGTTATGGCGCGAAATTTTCCGATTGAGCTGGCGCAGAAGTTTCGAAAAGGGTTTGATCCGGCCTACACGAATGAAATTTATCCAATGAGATCTCACGAGGTAGGATATTTGTGGTGGAGAGAAAGCGGAATAAATTTGTCAAGAACAATTCAGTATTATAAAAATGAAAGGGTTTACCTCGGGTGTAATCTGAAATTGCTGGACAACGCTAACGGCTTTTATTTAGGATCTGATCAAACTTATGATGTTAAAATAATTGATTCACTTAATTATTTTTTACCTGCTTATGGAGGGTTGTATGCAAGGGGTAGCAACGGATCAGGTTTCAGTTCTGATTTAGGAATTAAATTCGTTAAATTTCAACAGGGAGAAAATTTTGTGAAAGAACAAAATGAAAACGAAAAATTATTTGCAAATTATTTTCTTTCTGCAGGCATTTCTATCACTGATTTTGGCTGGGTAAAGTTTAATCAAAATGCGGTTGAAAATAAGTTTTATGTGGAGGATATTAATGTTCAAATTGACACTGCTATATTAAATCATCAGACGGGACCCGATTTCGCTGCGTATTTACAAGGTGTTTTAGGAAATTTATCTAACGAGATAAACTCAAATAATTCGGCACCACAACCGTTCTTAATGCAATTACCAACTTGTTTGGGATTACAAGGAGATTATCAACCCGTTTCAAATTTTTTTGTTCACACCAATTTAAAAATTCCTATACGCATCGCCAAATCCCCTCGGATAAGCGGTACTGGTATTATCAGTGTAACTCCCCGATTTGAAAACAAAAAAATGATGATAGCGATGCCGCTATCGCTGTATAAATGGCGTGAGCCCACCATTGGATTAGCGCTGCGATATCGCGGGTTAACGCTAGGATCTGATGTTTTATACAGTGGTAATCGTACCGAAGGATTCGATCATTTTAATTTTTACGCATCCTTTAAAATTTCAATTGAAGAAATGGAACATAGTTTTTTGAAACCGCCTGTACCTCCGTTTTTACACATGATTACTGATACGGTTCCCTTGCCGGAAGGTGGATTTGCAGGAAAAATTTCTTTCAATCCCGGAGAAACTGTCAAACTATACTATAGTAAAAACACAATTAAATCAGATAGCTTTAACATTAGACCCATCGAAAAAGATACTGTTGTTGCGAAAATATTTTGTTCGACGCGGCCTCAGAAAATCCGTAAAATTAAACCATGGAAAAATGGATTTGGTTATTCAATTTCTTCCATTCTTAAATTAAAAACACTTCCGACCGGAATTTATCTTTTTGATGAAAAGGTACCATTAATTGTGAAGGCAAAAGGGACTCAGTCGAAAATATTAATTGTGATTCCTACCAATGAATTTGCAGCCAATAATATGGCTGGAGGAAAGAGTTTGCACGAAGCAAAAAAATCGAAAAGACCCGCTAATGTTGTTTCTTTTTTTCGTCCGGAGAATTTATCGGATTACCAGAATCTTATTCCTTTTTTTGAATTTTTAAAAGCAGATACTTCAATGCATGTTGGATTCATCGCTGAAAAGGATCTGGAAAATAGCACAGTTTTCAACGGCGTTCGCTTGGTAATTATTGCCGGCAACTGCTCACATTGGACACGCAGGGCCCGTTCAAACTTTGATAGGTTTATTGACAAGGGAGGAAACACATTGGTTTTATCTAAAGAATTTATGAAATGGCAGGTCAGATATCGCCAAAAGGGTACCCAGCTTATTTGTCACAAAAGGAAAGCAACGGATTTAATTCAGGATCCCTATTTAAAAACAACAACTTGGGATGACCCTTCACTCAAATATCCTAGACCGGCCCACATTGAAAAATCCGAGTTTGATTTATCTTCTTTTTCTCAATTCACAGGACTCGATTCTGTTGATGAGGTGAAAAATATACAGTTTAAAGTAAGGGTTGAGCTTTCAAATCCTCTTGTTGCCGCGCTTGAAGTCAGGAATCTGAATGAAAAGTTTAGCGAGAAATTTATTTATGCATTTGGTGAGTTAGCGCAGAATTGCCATCCTTTTGTTGTTTTGAAACGTAAAACCAATTCCGGGTTTTATGTACAATCCTCCTATACAGATATCCTACATTTAAATGGTAAAATTGACCGGGAAGTATTTAATTTTTTACTTAGGAACTTCAGCCGAGAAAAAAACTAATGGGTTCGAAATCTAAAAATATCTTAAAATTTAAGTATTTACTATTAGAGCTGTAACATTTTAAGTGTTTTATCGTATCAGGTCTAAATTCCAGCCTATAATTCAATTTTACCATTTTACTGTTTTTCTGTTAATCGTACTATTTCAGTTTAAACAGTGGGATCTGGATAAATCCAGGATAATTGTTCAATTTTTTAACCACCGGTCCACCGCCAAAACGGACCAAAAACCAACATCATGAAGAACATCAATGCTGAAAACAAATTTCCCGCGCAAGGTATCGTCCAGCTTAACGGAATTAATGTGGTTATTCAATCCAAATACCATGTTACGAATGCGCAAATGAAGGAAGAACTTTTACAAATTGAAGCGGCGAAAAAGGACTCAGTTTTTTTTGGATTACTTTATGAAAGGTATTATAAACAGATTTTTGGTTATGTAAATCAAAAGCTGGAAGATCGTGAGTCTGCGGGAGATATAACCGCTCAGGTATTTTTTAAAGCATTAACTAATTTAAATAAATTTCAATTCAGGGGAGTTCCTTTTGCGAGCTGGCTATATCGGATTGCACAAAGTGAAGTTTATCAATCTTTCCGTGATAAGAAATCCCAGAAAACGATTAATACCGATGTTGGAGATTTGCGTAACGTTTTTGAGGAGCTGGAAGAAGAGCATTATGAAGAATACAAACCAAAACTTTTGAAGCTGATTGAAGCTTTACCGCAAAAAGATAAACAATTAGTTCAGTTGCGTTTTTTTGAGAAAAAAGCATTTAAGGAAATTGCAGAGGAGATGGGTATTACTGAAAACAATGCAAAGGTTCGTTTATATCGTGTGATAGAACGTATGAAAAAATTAATGCTGAAATAAAGGGCATGATGGAAGTATAAAAAATAATTTCTCTTACGTAGTTTCAAATGAATTGGATTTGCTTTAAATCCAACTGAAAATATTCAAACATTTTACTTTTTAATTGTTAAGAACATTAGGTTCTTGTAAAAGTAACTTTGATATTTTTTTCAGGATGGTTAAAGTTAAATTTTTAGATAGGAAAAATCAATTAAGAAAAACTCTTTTTTTGGATAGATTGTAGAAACAACATTTAAGTATTTAACAAAGTATTTATAGGATTATGTATAGATTGTCTGAGAATTTTATAAATCCTTCAAGGACCAATTTTGCACGAAAAATGTATGCGATTCTTTTTGTGATTTTACAGATTTTTGGATTTTCTCAATCAGAAGTTGACTTGATTGACTTTAATAATTTCAATTTGGATTTATTGGATTCACTTGTATTTGAAGAAGCTTGTAAACAAAGAGAAATATATAAATCAGTACCCCTAATAAAAGATAAATTATGTTGGGCAGCGGCGAAATACCAATGTGACTACATGTCTTTTTATAACACAGCTGGTCACAAAAATGATAAAAAATTCCAGGGTGTGCTTTTAAAGACTGTTGGGGAACGAATTGATTACTTTATTACAAAAAGCAAATCAAATTTAAATCCACATGTTAAAATGGAAATTTTGATAGAGATGCCGGGCATTTCGACAAAAAACTATATTGGTTTTGAGAATAAAGATTACCAGACCTTATCCAAAACGCTCATAGATTGTTTTGTGAGTTCTCCTCACGATAAAATGGCATTACTTTGGTCAATAGGTTTAGATTTTGTTCAAATACTTGGAAACTTTAATACGTTATACAACAAAAAAACGGATACTTTTTATATTACCGTAGTTATAATTTGCAATTTAAGCCTATAATTTTATTTCAATTAAAATGAAAAAAAATGTTTTCTTGCTCACTCTTTTCCTTGGAGTGTTCAGTATTTACCCGAGTCAAAATCAATTAGGAGAAGCAATAGTTGAATCACCAATTGAAAATTCCTTTACCGACAACGATTCATTGCGTAGGAAAATGATTTAAAATTTATCTTTTATACTTGAAAAAATAAATGATAAAAAATACGAGGAGGCCGCAAGTTATTTTCTTTTCAATAAATCAACTTCGAAGGATGCTATTGAGGCACAATTGCAAAAATTTATTGAAATCAATGAAATATCCGCTGATGGAATTTCAATTCTAGCGGAAAACGGATTATTTGGAAGATTATTTGAAATATTTCCGGATAGAGCGGAGCAATGGCTAAGCAGATCAGGATTGGAAGATGATAGCGATTGCTACGCATTTCGATTCAAGAATGCAGAAGTTGCAGGAAAATGGAACGGTGAACATTTTGTCTTATTCCGGCTCGATGATGTGGGTAAATTGCCGTTTGAGGATGAACAATAGTTGAAATTTATTATTTTAAATAGTGAATGCCTGTAATTTTTGCCATAAATCATAATGATTTAATTTAAAAGGGATTTACATAACAAATAATGTAAAAATAATATATGAAAAATGCAATCTTAATTTTAATGATAATCCTGACGAGTTTGAAAATCTTTTCGCAACCAAATAAATTGTTCGAAAAGAAAATGAACGATTCTCTTTGGAATTCGATAGTGGCATTTGAAAATATTTTAAAATTGAATTTAGAAAATCGTGAGGTAAAGGAAAAGGATATAAACAATCTAGTCAATTATTTTTCTAAAAATTGCAGAGACAGTGTCCAAAGCTCGAGATTTTTTGTGCCAATAAAAGTTGATAAAAAAATTTTCCTTTATAACATTAAACGTCAACTAACTGATGTAATTGGTGAAAAATCATGTGTTGTTAAATTCATTGCCTGGGATGGTTGGGATGGTGTGAGTAACTACGTAATGGCAAGAATTGACATTAAACACCATAGTTATGATGACCAAGTATTGGTGATTTTGGATACAAAAGGTAAAATAACATGTTTATCTTCTGATAACTCTGAGGGTATGATTGACTTAAATTATGATTTAAAATCAGATAATGGAGGTAAATTTGTTTCACCTCATCAATAATATAATGGATTTTAAATTCCGAACTACTTCTTTGAATGATTCTTTAATGAATACGTTAATTAGGGTAATGTAAATGATGGCTTTCTCAAGTATATCTGTTCCGGTTGAACCGATGGAATTAATTTTAGGGGCCCACCCGGTTTCGTTCATTCCTTCCATGACATTGAATTTCAATTCAAACAAATCCTGAAGGCAAATTTCTTCCTCCTCTTTTTTTTTATTGTATTACTTAATCTTTCAAGCAATTTAATGGTAAATTCTTGATAATTCAATATTGATTTTTTTATAATTTATTTTTGGTTAAAACCGGCTTTAAGTAATACTTGAATTTTACTTCTATGCTCTAATTTGAGTTTGATTTAATTTTTCTTAAATACAACTAAATATTACATAACCGTTTAAAATTAAAGAGGTCATTAAAAATTTTTTATCGTTTTTTCAAAACATTGTGTTATTTGTTTGAGTTTGGCTGAGTTTATTTTCGTTAGCAAAATATATTTTTGAAAATAATTTATCGTTTACAAAATATTAACTTTGAGTTGAATGGACCGAAAGGAGTTTTTATTGTCGATGGCAGGACTTCCGTTCATTGCTTCAGCCGCTAAAGAATCATCGCTCATGAATGTATTCAGTCAAAAAAAATTGTCAGACGCGAAAATGCCGGTCTTGTTCATCGGCCACGGTTCGCCAATGAATGCCATTGAAGAAAATGATTTCACGAATACACTTAAATCGCTTGGAAAAGCCTTGTCGACTCCAAATGCTATTGTGGTTGTATCGGCGCATTGGCTTACACGCGGGACTTATGTTCATACTGCAGAAAAACCACGAATGATTTATGATATGGGTGGCTTCCCCGACGAATTGTATCAGGTTAATTATCCTGCACCAGGTTCTCCGACGGATGCACAAAAAATAATTCAACAGGTTAAATCAACCTCGGTATTAAGTGACACTTCCTGGGGATTTGATCATGGGATGTGGAGCATTATGCGACACCTTTTTCCGAACGCAGATATTCCTGTTTTTCAATTGAGTATTGACTATGGAAAGAGTCCTGCTTACCATTTACAAATAGCCGAAGAATTGAAATTTTTACGTTCGAATGGCGTGCTTGTGATTGGAAGTGGTAATATCACGCACAACCTTCGTAACTTTGATTTATCGGATATTAATGCAAAGCCGGCTGATTGGGCGCTGGCGTTTGATGAAAAAATTAGGAACTGGATGGATACCGGAAATCATTTGGCTATTTCTGAATATCAAAAACTTGGACAACTTGCCAACTTAGCGCATCCTGAGCCCAGTCATTTTTTGCCCTTGTTTTATACGCTTGGACTACGTGATGAAAAGGATCAGTTGAACTATCCTTATGATAAATTTCAATACGGAACTTTTTCCATGCGCTGCGTTAAAATCGGCTGATAAAATTTCAAATTTATTACGATGAAAAAAATTCATAATAGATCACTCAAAGTTTTTTTCTTATTCATATTTTTTACAAATCTTCATGCACAGAAAAAAATTAAAGCACTTTTCATTGGGAATTCATACACCTATGCCAATAATTTACCTCAGTTAATTCAGTCACTTTCACTTGTTAACGGCGACACTTTGCAATGGGATTCTTATACTCCGGGCGGATATACATTACAGATGCACAGCAATGATGCCACTACGCTATCAAAAATTGCGGCTGGCGGCTGGGATTTTGTAATTCTTCAGGCACAAAGCCAGGAACCGTCATTTGACTCTGCGTACGTTGTTGATAATGTTTTTCCGTATGCAAGGAAACTGGACAGTTTAATTCATTTAGCAGATTCGTGCACGGAAACGGTATTTTTCATGACTTGGGGAAGGAAAAACGGCGATGCAGGAAATTGCGCCGCCTATCCTCAAATATGCACGTACGCAGGAATGCAGGGAAAATTACGTGAACGATATTTGCAAATGGGATTTCATAATCAGGCCACTGTTTCTCCGGTGGGTTGTGTTTGGCGTGAAGTGGTGAATCAAAACCAGGCCTTTGATTTGTATCAGTCGGATCAAAGTCATCCAAGCTTACATGGTTCCTACCTTGCTGCATGTGTTTTTTATGAATTGCTTTTTCAACGAAGTGTTTTCGGAAATACGTTTGTTTCCTCCTTGAGTTTAAGTGATGCTTCCATCCTTCAGCAAACTACTCATCAATTTTTTTCCGATAGTCTTCCCATTTTTACTTCAAGCGGAAATATTCCTGTTTCCTCTTTTACTATTCAGCAAAACGGAAATCAAATTCAATGTAATCCGTTAGGGCTTAATGTGGCCGGCTACCAATGGGATTTTGGAGATGGTTTTACTTCAAGCTCATCCAATCCGACTCATAATTATCAGAATCCAGGGACCTTTACCATCACTTTAAATGCTTATAATACGGGTGGATGTATTGTTTCCTCCTCAGAAAATTCAGTAACTATTTTACCACTTTTCGTAAAAGAACAAACGCGCAATGCCGTTAACTTATATTTTAATGACGAAAGTGAGTTGGTTGTTAACGGGTTAATTTCAGGTCAAGCTTCTGCACTTAAAATTTACGTTTCAACAGGCCAGCTTATGCGTGAAATGAAATTTATTTCTGATACTGAAGTTAATTTTCCACTATTTCTTTCACCTGGAATTTATCTCATTCAGATCTGCTCAGGTGATGTTGAAATACGATCCAGTGTTCAAAAACATTAAATTTTAGTGCAACGAATTAAAATTGTCGTTGCAGGATTTTCAGAGTGGATTTATTTGGAATTTTTTCACCAAATCTTTTAGAAAATTCTTGGCATTTTTTTTTAAGAAATTTGAAAAATAATAATTTATGAAAACAGACCTTGAGATTCAAAAAGATGTTCAGGAAGAACTGAAATGGGAACCTTTTTTAAAAGCCAGTGAAATTGGTGTTGCAGTGCGGAATGGTGTGGTTACACTTTCCGGAACTGCGGATACGTATTCCAAAAAATTGTCGGCGGAGAAAGCTGCGAAGCGTATTTCCGGTGTTACTGCAGTGGCACAAGATATAAATGTACGAATTACAGATGGCGGTAAACGTACTGACACTGACATTTCATCGGCCGTTTTGAATGCATTAACATGGAATACGATGGTGCCGCACGAAAAAATTAAAGTGAAAGTAGAAAACGGTTGGGTTACGTTGTAAGGCGATGTGGAATGGGAATATCAGAAAAAGGCAGCATCGCGCTCTGCTGAAAATTTATTAGGCGTAATTGGTGTGACGAATTTAATTCACTTGATGCAAACCGTTCCACCATCAGAGGTCAGACAAAAAATCAAATCTGCATTTTTGCGTAGTGC